>JAFGED010000204.1 GCA_016931785.1 Anaerolineae bacterium | reverse complement strand
GCCGCTCTCCAAACCCCCCATCTCTCCCCTTTTCGAGCGAGGGAGACTGCTCGGGCGAATAGCCTGAGTAGTTACCCCAAGGCAAACAAATACCCGCATCGCGATTGCACTTCACAGCTTCGCATAGTTCAAGTCAAAGTATACTCCGCCAGCGTGAACAGGCAAGTGGGCATATTTCCTTTCTGCGGTAGATCGCGATATTCCGGAACACCTTTGCCTCAAACCCAAAAAGGAGTACAATAGTCGCCATCCAACGCTGCATTATTCGACAATGACTCACTTCGGGCAATCTATCCCATCTAGGAAAATCCCGTGAGGCTACAAGAACACCAGTCCAAGCTGCTTTTTGCCGAGCGTGGCATAGCGATCCCGCGAGGAGCCGTCGCCGCCGCGCCTGAGGAAGCGCGGCGTATCGCCAGGGACTTGGGCGGCGCCGTGGCGGTGAAGGCCCAGGTGCTAGTAGGCGGGCGTGGCAAAGCAGGCGGGGTACGACTGGCAAGCACTCCCGAGGAGGCCGAGGAGGCCGCCACCGCCATCTTGAAGATGCAGATCGGCGGGTGCCCCGTCCACAAGCTGCTGGTCGAGGAAGCCGTGAATATCCGGCAGGAACTCTACCTGGGTGTTGCGATAGATCGCAATCTCCGCCAGGCGGTGATGATGGCCTCTGCAGAGGGCGGCGTGGAAATCGAGCAGGTCGCCCGCGCCGATCCCGGGGCGATCAAAGTGGTTGCGGTCGACCCTCTCCTGGGGCTTGGCACCGCCCAGACGCAAGGGCTGGCCAAAGGTATCGGGCTGCCAGAGGAACTTGGCACCTTCGACGGCGTTGCCCGCAGCCTGTACGAGACGTTTCTATCCTGCGACGCCCTGCTCGCCGAGATCAATCCCCTGGCCGTCACCAACACGGGACAGCTATTGGCACTCGATGGCAAAATGGTGCTCGACGACAACGCGCTCTTTCGCCACCCCGATCTGGAGCAATTGCGGGATGCCAGCGACGAGACACCCGCCGAGCGAGAGGCGCGCGGGGCCGGCCTGAGCTACGTCTACCTGGGCGGCGAGATAGGGTGCATGGTCAACGGGGCCGGCCTGGCGATGGCGACGATGGACGTGATCAAGTTCTTCGGCGGCGCCCCGGCCAATTTCCTCGACGTGGGCGGAGGCGCCACGGCCGAGCAGGTAGCTGCGGCGCTGCGCCTCGTGATGCGCACACCCCAGATCGAGGTAGTGCTGATCAATATCTTTGGCGGCATCACGCGCTGCGACGAGGTCGCACGCGGGATCGTCGCGGCTCTTGAGGGGATCGAGTCGCGCACGCCCCTGGTCGTGCAGCTGTCAGGGACGAACGAGGGGCAAGGGCGCGAGATACTGAACGCTTCCGCACATCGACTGATCGTCGCTGGCACGCTGACCGAGGCTGCCCAGAAGGCGGTCGCCCTGGCTGGGAGCAGGCAGGAGATGTAAAGGAGACATGGCGATTCTAGTTGACCAGGACACACGCTTGCTCGTGCAGGGCGTCACCGGGCACGAGGGTGAGTTCCACTGCCGCCAGATGCTCGCTTACGGCACGCAGGTCGTAGCGGGCGTCGTCCCTGGAAAAGGGGGACAGTGTGCCTGCGATGGCCGCGTGCCCGTCTTTGATACCGTCGAAGAAGCCAGGGCTGCGACCGATGCAAATGCGTCCATCATCTACGTGCCTGCTCAATCGGCTGCTGATGCGATTCTGGAGGCCGCTGATGCCGGAATCCCCCTAGTCGTCTGCATCACCGAGGGCATCCCCGTGCACGACATGATCCGGACAAGCGTCCACCTCGCCCAAAAGCAAATCAAGCTGATCGGCCCCAACTGCCCGGGCGTTCTCTCTCCCGGCAAGACCAATGTGGGCATCATACCCGGCCACATCGCAACGCCCGGCCCGGTGGGCATCGTCTCTCGCTCCGGCACGCTGACGTACACGATCATACACGCGCTCACCTCCAGCGGCATCGGCCAGAGCACGTGCGTCGGCATTGGCGGCGATCCGATCGCCGGCACGACCTTTGTCGAGGTGCTAGAGATGTTCGAAAAGGACCCTTCGACCGAGCAGGTGGTCCTCATCGGCGAGATCGGCGGCAGCGACGAGGAACGGGCAGCCCAGTTCATCGCCGAGCGCATGACCAAGCCGGTGGTCGCATTCGTGGCGGGCAGAACCGCGCCACCGGGCAAGCGCATGGGGCATGCGGGGGCTATTATCGAGGGCGGCGGCGGTACAGCGATCGAGAAAATCGCCGCTTTTGAGGCCATAGGCGTGCGCGTGGCCGAGTATCCGGGGCAGGTCCCGGACTTGGTAATGCAGAGCCGCAGCCTTTCCGGTTGAGTCCGATTTCAGCCCAGCCGTTCTCCCCCGACCAGCGTGCGGTAGGGGCTCAACTCCTCCAGGGTCTCTTTGTCCTCCGCCTCAAGCGCTCCCTTAGCCATGCGGGCCAACAGCGCCCCCACGCCCGGACCCAGCATGTACCCCTGCCCACACATCCCAACGGCGTGGATGTATCCCTCCAGCTCACGAGCCCAACCCACGACGGGAAAACCGTCGGGCGTCATCGGGTAGAGGCCGCGCCACGTGCGGCGCACGCGGGCGTGTGCCAGCTTGGGCATCAGGCCGACCATGCGCCGGGCGATCATGGGCAAAAAGGCCGAGGTCTCCCGCCGGTCGGTGCCGGCAATGGGCGGCTCCGGCGTGATGCAAAAGAGGATGGGGCCGGGCCGATGCTGGTAGAAGTAATAGTTCTTCGATGCAGCAGCGGGCCGGATATCGACCACCATGGGCTCGAGGAAGCGTTCCACCGGCTCGGTGATGCAGGCCTCGTGGCTATCGGGCATCACGGGCACGTCCAGCCCGCCCATCCGGGCCACGGCCCGCGCCCAGGGGCCGGCGGCATTGATCACCAACTCTGTGGCATACCCTCCTTTATCGGTGCGCACACCCACCACCCGCCCGTGGCGGCGGATGATGCCGGTGGCCCGCTCTCGGAAAAGGAACTCTGCCCCGCGCTCCCTCGCTCGCGCGTAAAAGGCGTGGGCCGTCAATAGCGGCGAGGCGGACCCATCCCCCGGCGAATAGGTCCCGCCGATCAACCCCTCGGGGTTCAAGTCGGGGATCACCCCCAAGAAGTCATCCCGATCCAGCCAGTCGATATCCAACCCGTGTGCCCGCTGCACGGCAAGCAGGTCTTTTAGAATACGCTCCTCTCGCTCTCGATAGGCGACGAAGGAATAGCCACCCTGATACCAGTAAATATCGTCGCCGTACGTCTCCTGCCAGGTGGAAAAGACCGCGATGGATTCGAGGCACAGGCGAATCTTGGAAGGAGCGGAATGGGTCGCGCGGATGCCGCCGATGGCGGCCTTGTTGGAGCCCTGGCCCGGGCCGGCAAATTGATCGATCACCAGCGGCTTGAGCCCGGCCTGCGCCAGGAAAAAGGCCGCCGGCAGCCCCACGCTCCCCGCGCCCACGACGATGGCATCGTAGACCTTCATAGTCATCACGGGCGTGCTTCTTTTCTGGTGCGAGGATGCCATCTCATCACATGCTCCACTCGTGCACGTCCGCCGCCCGGGCCGCCGGAGGTTCATCCGCCGGACGCTCGCCCGTGACGACGCCCGCAAAGGCGCCCAGCTCCACCTCGACGAACAGCGGCCGCTGCGTGTTATCCGTTATCTCCTCCAGCGCCACTCCCTCCTCCCTGAACAACCGCTTGATCAGATTGGTGCACGTCTTGCCGCCGCAGGCTCCCATCCCTGCTCGCGTCACCGCCTTTATGGTATTCATATCCCGCACGCCGGAGCGGATCAATGCGCGGATCTCGCCCGCCGTCACCCGCTCGCAGCGACAAACGATATCCTCAACCGCAGAGGAAACACCAGAAATCTCTGTGCTCTCAGCGTCCGCCAGGGTCTCTGCGGCAGAAGATGAACGAATACCCGCGATCTGCTTAGCGATCTCGCGCGGGGCACGCACCTGCACCAGAAGCGCCCGATCGGCGAACCTGGGCGCGCGCACCTTGACCACCTCCACGCCACCTAGAACGGCACCCTCTGTACCCAGGGCCGTCACAACGTCCCCCTCTCCAACGACCTCGGCGGAGAACTCGCAGGGCACCGTCACCAAAGGATGCCCGGCGTCCTGGCGATAATCCACCAGCGTGACCGCCAGTCCCGGACACACGGCGACGCACCGCGCGCAGCCCGAGCAATCCCCACCGACGTACTCCGGCAAGCCCAGGATGTCGTCTCCCTCCGTGATGATACCGCCCAACGGGCAGATGGACTCACAGGGATTGCACGGGATCTCTTGCGAGCAGTGAAACACCGGAAAGACGCCCGCCTCGGCCTTGGGGATATCCTCGGTGACGACCGCGCCGGGCCGCGACTTGAGCAACTCGGCGGTGCGATGCCACTCGGGCGGCACCTCGCCCACGTCGCGCCCCAGCGTCCGGGCAATCTCCAGCCCGCGGATGCGGCCGGTGAACATCGCCGCCGACGCCTCGGCAATCTCCTCGGCGTCCCCCGCTGCAAAGACCGGCAGCCCGAACGCGCGCGCCTGGCGTGTAAACTCGTCCACCGGGTCCAGACCCACCGCGACCAGGATCGTATCACATGCAAACGTCTTTTCGGTGCCGGGGACGGGATTCCACCTGCGATCAACCCCCGCAACGGTGACCGACTCGACCTCCTGGGGCCCGTTAGCGCTGAGAACCGTGTGAGAGACGTAGACGGGAACGCCCAGTCGTGCCAGCTTGTCCCTGTGCACTTTGTAGCCGGTGCAATCGGGCGCGGCCTCACACAGGCCGACGACGCTGATACCAGCCTGGAGGGCGTGATAGCCCGCGATCAGGCCGACGTTGCCCCCGCCGACGATGAACAGCCGCTCGGCAGGCCGCACCAGGTCGCGGTTGAGCAAGGTCTGGAAGGCGCCCGCGCCATAGACGCCCGGCAGGGTGTTTCCCCGAAAGATCAACGATCTCTCCCGCGCACCCGTCGCCACCAGAAGCACGTGTGGATGAACGAGCACGTAATGTCCCTCGCGCAGCACGCCGACCTGGCGGTCGGAAAAGACGGCCAGGGCGGTCGTGTCGAGCCAGACCCGCACGTTCTCGGACTGGCGCAGTTGCTCCTTCAGCTTTGTGGCGATGTCGATGCCGCGCGTCCCGGCATAGCAGGCCTCGGCGGAGCCGAAGAATTTATGGGTTTGGAGGATCAGCTTGCCACCCAAGCGATGCTTGTCGTCCACGAGCAGCGTGCGCACGCCGGCCTTGCCCAGCTCGATCGCCGCCGAGAGTCCTGCCGGCCCGCCGCCGATGATCAGGCACTCTACCTCAAAGGTCGAGATAGGGTTCACCTCGGGCACAGCATGGGTATCGGGCAGCGCCGGTTTACCGTCCAGCGGCTCGACCCGCATTCCAGGATGCACAGCCGTCATACACGCCTTTACCGGGAGGCCGTCGGCCATCACCAGGCACTGCGCGCACTGGCCGTTGGCGCAAAAGATGCCCTGCGGCGCGCCATCCTTGTGATGGTGGCCAAAGACGCGCACGCCGCCTGCAAACAGGGCCGCGGCGATCGTCTCGCCTTCGCGGGCGTGCATCACCCGGCCCTCCCAGGAAAACGCGAACTCTGGCCGCTCCTCGACCGGGAGAATGGGATGTGTATGAATCCGGTACTTGGACATAACACCTCTTTAAAATGCGTAACTGCTCAGGCTATTCGCCCGCGCAGTCTCTCTCGCTCGAAAAAGGGAGAGATGGGGTTTGGAGAGCGGCGAAGCCGCTCTCCAAACCCCATGCCCCCTCTCTTTTCACACGCGAAAGGCAACTGCGAAGCAAGGCTGAGTAGTTACTAAAATGCATCCATATGATACGCCCAGCTCCACCTGGAAGCAAACGGGTGCGTTTGCATTTTGAGCAAAGATGTGATCTCGCCGTACAAGATCAAAAGATGAGATCACCACAACGCGCATAGATGCAACCAAACGCACCCTGGCAGTTCGTGCAAGCGTCTTGTGTGTACACAAGCATACGCTTGCACAAACTGCGCACAATGAATCCACGTTTCTCTATGATCAACTCGTGTACCTCAAACAACAGATACCCCCTGTCAAACGCTATAGCGTTTGACAGCCCGATCAAGACGGTGTAGATTTCAAGCACAAAAGCTCTCTTGCAGGAGAAGCCTATGAAGATCAAGATATTCTCGGTCGGGGGGACCATCGATAAGGTCTACTTTGACGCGCTGAGCCAGTATCAAGTTGGCTTTCCAAGCGTCAGGGATATCCTGGGCGGCCTGCCCATCGCCTTCGACTATGAGATCGAATCGCTGCTGCGCAAGGACAGCCTGGATATGGACGAGGCGGATCGCCTGTTGGTCAGGGAGCACGTAGCGGCTGAACCCTGCCCCAAGATCATCATCACACACGGAACCGACACGATGATCGAGACGGGCAGGACGTTGAGCGGCATCGGCGGCAAGTGCGTCGTGCTGACCGGGGCGATGGAGCCCGCCAACTTCAAGTCGAGCGACGCGGTGTTCAACGTGGGGGTTGCCGTGGGTGCGGTGTCCTCACTGCCCGACGGCGTCTACATCGCGATGAACGGCAGGATATTCGATCCCTTCAAGTGCCGCAAGAATCGGGAGCGGGGAGTGTTCGAACCGGCCTAGACCGCGCCCGCTCCCACACGGGCTACAAAGACGCTTGAATGAGTCGTCCCTGCTTGACCACCTGCCGGACGGGGTTGCCGCCAAAGCGGTAGCCCAAATGCTGCACGCCGGGCAGGTCCAGGATCAGGATATCGGCATCGTAACCCGGCTGCAGGCTCCCCACCCTGGCTCCCAGCCCAACGGCGCAGGCGCTGTTGAGCGTGGCCGCCACCAGCGCCTGCGCTGGCGTGAGACGCATCGTGCGGCAGGCCAGCGCGATGACGAACGTCATCGACTCGCACCAGGCCGTGCCGGGGTTGCAGTCGGTGGCCAGCGCCAGCGCCCCCCCCGCTTCGAGAATCGCGTGGGCGGGGGTGTAGGCACGATGGGCCAAACCAAAGGGTGTGGCAGGCAGCGCCACCGCCACCGTTTCCGACTGCCCCAGCAGCTCGATCTCCTCTGGCGGCGTGCAGACGAGGTGGTCGGCCGAGATGGCCCCCAATTCCACGGCCAGCGCCACCCCGCCCAGTGGCCTGAACTCGTCGGCGTGGATCTTGAGTCCCATCCCCAGATCGCGGGCGGCCTCCAACACCCGGCGGGTCTGGGCCAACGTGAACGCCCCCTCATCGCAGAACACGTCGCAGAATTGGAAATTGGAGATTGGGGATTGGAGGATGGCAGGGAGCATCTCTTCAACCACCAGGTCCACGTAGCCATCGGGGTCATCCCCGTATTCGTCGGGGACCGCGTGGGCAGCCAGGAAGGTAGGGACGAGGGTGACGGGGTGGCTCACTGCCAAGGCGTCGATGGCCTCCAGCATCTTGAGCTCACACGCCGTCGAAAGGCCGTAGCCGGTCTTGACCTCGACGGTGGTGGACCCGTGGGCTAACATACGATCGAGGCGCGAGCGAGATTCGTTTGCCAGTCGCTCCACGGAAGCCGCGCGGGTGGCCCGCACGGTGGCCATGATGCCTCCGCCGCGCGCCTGGATCTCCTGGTAGGTGGCCCCCTGCACGCGCTGCACGAACTCGTCGGCCCGGTCGCCGGCCCACACCACGTGGGTGTGGGCATCCACAAAGCCGGGGCACACCACCTGGCCGGAGGCATCCAGCTCGACCGCAGCCTGCCAGTCGGCGCGGACCTCTGCGGTGGGGCCAGCGGCGACGATACGCCCGTCGGCGCAGGCTACCGCCCCGTCCTCGACGAGGCCCAGGTCGCCCAGGCGGTGGCCGCGCTGCGGGCCGCCATCGTGGGATGGAACCACGCACAACTGCGCGGCGGAATGGATGAGCAGATCGGCCTTCATTTCAGCATCGGGACCTTCAATCCGCGCTCGCGCGCGACCTCGATGGCCTCTGCGTACCCGGCATCGACGTGGCGCACGATGGCCGTCCACGGATCGGCAGTGAGCACCCGCTCCAGCCGCCGCGCCGCCTCCGGCGTGCCATCGGCGACGATCACCTGCCCGGCATGCTGGGAATACCCGATGCCCACGCCGCCGCCGTGGTGGAAGGAGACCCACGTCGCCCCGCAGGCCGCGTTGAGGGCAAAGTTCAGCAGCGGCCAATCGGAGATGGCGTCGGAGCCGTCCTTCATCCCCTCGGTCTCCCGGTTGGGCGAGGCCACCGAGCCCCCGTCCAGGTGGTCGCGCCCGATGACGATGGGCGCTCTGACCTCGCCGCTGGCGACCATGTCGTTCAGGGCCAACCCCGCCTTTGCCCGCTCGCCGTACCCCAGCCAGCAGATGCGCGCGGGCAGGCCCTGGAACTTGACCCTGGCCTGGGCCAGCTTGATCCAGCGGGTCAGGTGCTCGTCCTCCGGGAACAGCTCGAGGATCTTGGCGTCGGTGGCGTAAATGTCCTCCGGATCGCCGGAGAGCGCCACCCAGCGAAAGGGTCCCTTCCCCTGGCAGAACAGGGGACGGACGTAGGCAGGGACAAAGCCGGGGTAGGAAAAGGCATCCTCCACGCCACAATCGAAGGCGCGCTGGCGCAGGTTGTTGCCGTAATCAAAGACCACCGCCCCGCGCCTCTGCATCTCGACCATCGCCGCGCAGTGCTCGGCCATCGCCCGCATCGACTCCTGCTGATATGTCTGCGGATCGGCCTCCCGCAGGCGGACGGCTTCCTCCAGCGCGTAGCCATTGGGCACATACATCAGCGGGTCGTGGGCGCAGGTCTGGTCGGTGACGACGTCGGGGATGACGCCCCGGCGCGCGAGATCGGGAAAGACGTCGGCGGCGTTGCCAATGAGGCCGATGGAGGCGGCCTGCCCGTGCCGCTTGTAGACCTCCACCATCTTGAGCGCCTCGTCCAGATCGTCCGCCACCACGTCCAGGTAGGCGGTATCCAACCGGCGCTGCGCCCGGCGCGGGTCCACCTCCACGATGAGGCCCACGCCCTCGTTCATCGTGATCGCCAGCGGCTGCGCGCCGCCCATCTCGCCCAGGCCGGCCGTGAGGACGAACTTGCCTTTCAGCGAGGCCCCCGCCCCAAAGTGGGTCTCGGCGGCGGCGGCCAGCGTCTCGTAGGTGCCCTGGAGGATGCCCTGCGTGCCGATATAGATCCACGAGCCGG
>JAFGED010000203.1 GCA_016931785.1 Anaerolineae bacterium | reverse complement strand
CTGCGGCCAAAACTGCACCCGACGAGCGGCACCTAGCTGCGAAACTTGACTCATTTGTCCAGATCTTGACTATTGTAGATGCCTAGAGTTGTCCAGACTATATCGATGTAGAGAGTACGATAGTATTGGGACGTTTCTTGTACGGCTCTTTGCTACACCGACGCTAGAACGAGCAGGGAGGGCTTGTAGATAAAGGAGATCAATGAGTAGGAAGCGTGGAGCGATTTTTACGATCATCGCTTTAGCAGCAGCAGCGTTGTGTGTGCTGAGCGGAATCATCTTTGCCATCATCTTTTTCAACCGATCGCCCGGTGCCGGCGAGCAGTTGGCGGAAATGCCGAATGGCGGAACAATGGTCGTCACGCTGGTCCGGCCGCTTCGTGGACAAGCGGTCGACATCGGTGGGGAGATGCAGGTCTTTGCTGAAGCGGTCGGGGCGAACAATATCTCCACCTTGGTGTTCTGGGCAGATAGTGCCGTGGTCGACGTCGCGCACGCGCCCGGCGATGCGCCCAGGTTCAGTGCCAGTTGGACCTGGAGGCCCACGGAGGTTGGTGACTGTGCCCTATTTGTTAGAGGGCACGACGTTGTTGGCAACGTGATCGACTCAAACGCCATCACAATTCGCGTGATCGAGCCATTGGTCAAGGAAGAGATGCTTATCCCTGAACCCGGGGAGGACATCATATCCGTGGGCGAGAGGATCGGCGTGCCGCCGGAGATAATCATCGTGGAAAACCCCGACATACAGGACCCGTCGGCCGAACTCCCGCCTGGCCAGCCGATCATAATCCCGGTACCTGTGGCGCGCCAGCCTGGATCATTCCCGGAAATCGAGCCGCCGCTAGAGAGTGGAGGTCTGCCCGATCCGACCTCTATACCGGATGCGGCCAGCGGTGCCGGTTGGAAAGACGTGCTGGACTGGTCCGAATTCGATGCGCCGTCGGATGCCCCCCTACCGACTGCTCCTCAGGTGACTGCCAAAGTGGATGGCTGCAACGTCGTTTTGACCATCGCCGAGGGCCTAGGAGGCGGCAGCGAGTTGGGCTTTCAGGTGCACCGTAAACCCCTAGGGCAGCTAGGGGCAGAAAATGAGCTGTTGGCAACTGTGGAGGCTATTTCCGATGGCGAGCCGATCCAGTACACCGACGTGGCCGTATACGGCGAGTTCCAGTACGTCGTTTCCGCATTCAACGGTGCGGGCGCGACCCCCAGCGACCCCGTCAGCGCCAGCGTTGAGGATGGGGTTTGTCTCACCGCGGCCTGGATGGAACTGAGGTGGTCCACGTTTGAGGTGACGGTCGAGCAGCCGCTGGATGCCCTGTACTGCTACGTCTCGCGGGATGGCGGGCCTTGGACGCGTGTGCCCGCTTTGGACGCGTTCATCTCCCCTGACGATGATGGGACATTCGACCTGGTGCCATACTTGCCATCAGCGGGGAACTATTTATCGCAGGATTTTACGCTGGATGTCGAGTGCCTGGGATGGCAAGGCGACGTTTTGGTCGAGGACGTGTTGGTGGCCCAGATCCCTTTCACGCCGGGCAGTATAGGCCAAGTCCTCCAGATCGACGGTGCGACCGGGGGGCAGATCTCGGCCCAACTCTTACTCTTGCCAGATGACGGGGAAGATTGTGTCGGCTGCCAGATATCGGCCGCGGGGGTTCCCGCACCGAACATGCTGGATCGCACCTACGATCCAGCCGTATGTGCGAACCACTTTCCTACCGGGCAGCGGGATGCTGCGCTGGATACCTGTACCACGGCAATCAGCGCGGATCAGAGCGTGGTGCTGACTTGGAATTGGGTGACTGTTTCGTGTTGGCCCAGCCCTGACGGCACTGTGGAGGACTGTCGATACTATAACGACATCGATGGCTTTCACATCTATGAGGTCAGCAGTGGCCGCATCAGGCTGGTCGATAGCACGCCGGCAAACAAGACTGTGTTCATCTTCCCAAGGCCCTGGCCAAGGGTTGAGGGCTCGGAGCCATATCAGTACATGGTCGTAGCGTACGCCAACGATACAGACGAGTATGGCGACCTCGTATCGAGCCCCAGCAACATCTATGCCTTGTCAGATTTTCGCCAAGAGTCCCTGGAGACCATCGTCATCGAGCCAAAACCGTATAACATCCTCACGTTGTACGAGGACACGTGGGATCCGTCCAGGGAAAGGGCAGGCTGTGATGGGGTTCTTGCTGACAACATGCCTTGGCCGCTTGGCAATGCCACGGTCGAGCGGTATGCCGGCAAATGCGGTGCCCATACTACGCGCGCGTCCATCACTTTTGATCTCTCCGAGCTGCGTGGGCGCACGATATGGGATGCATCGTTTTCGTTTGAGCTGGTTGACTCACACTTCTATTCCCCAGATGAGGCGATGGACGGGCCGGTTTCCTGCGCCCAGTCTGTAGGCTATTGGGAGATATCCCCCACGGCGGAGTGGGATTTCGTCTTGCTTGAATCGTTCAGCCGGTTCGGGCCGATGAGGTCTTCGACGGACGTGACGAGCGTGGTGGCCGATCGCGTTCACACACAGCCCTATACCGCCGGTTTCATCATTCACCCCGGCAATGACCGTCCTGCCGCAGGCCAGTGTCTGAGCCACTATGGCAATTTCCGTCTGACGGTCTCGGTCTTTCCCAAAGATTGATGCCCGATCAGCTCAGCACTGTAGTAAAGAGACTCATTTGGAGGTCAAGTATGAAGAGAACAAGGCGACTTTTTGCCACAGGTGTCTTGTTGGCCGTGACGGCCCTTTTGATAAGCGGGTGCGATAAATCCAGCCCAGATAGTGTAGCCCTGGTCGGTTCGCACGCCTGGATCGATGCCCCGCTCGATGGGAGCACGATCCCGCTAGCACCGTATACCGTGGTGATGCACGCCAGCGACATTGCCGGCGTGGCCCAATTCGAGTTCGGCGTCAACGGGGCCGTGGCGGCAACGATCCCCGCGGTTGACGTCTCTGCGACATTTGCGGTCGCCCAGTACGTGTGGCAGCCGCCCGCTCTGGGCAATTATGCACTGGCCGTTCGGGCACAAAACGATCCCGGTGAGTGGGGATCGGCTGCGTCGGCACTTGTGACCGTTGTGGAACAACAGATGGTCGAGGTGATTCCGACGGATGTCGTCGCGGAGGAACCCACGCCTGAGCCGACCCCGCTGCCGACCGTGACGCCGCCACCGCTGCCGACCGCGACTTTGCCGCCCTTACCCACCGCGCCGCCGCCGCCCCCACCGACTGCGACCCCTCCACCTCCTCCCACAGTGACCCCGCTACCTCCGCCCACCGCGACGCCCAAGCCGCCGACGGCGACACCCAAACTGCCCACCGCGACGCCAAAGCCACCTACATCCACCCCATCAGGGCCGGACACCCAGGCACCATCTGTTTCCTTGGACTGGACGCCGGACAATCCGGACGAAAACGACAGGATCAAGTTTACCATCAAGGCATCCGATAACGTGGGGGTCACGCGCATCGAGTTATACGTCACTCGCCAGGGGCAAACCTCCAGTGGCCCTGTGGCCGTCTGCACCAATACCGATACCTGCGTCAAGGACCTGGGCTATTTTGCAAGCGGCGCCTACTTCGTCACTGCCTCTGCCTACGATGCTGCTGGCAACACCGGCTCGACGTGGCCCGCAACTATGACGGTCAGAGAAGTGATCCACTGACGGCCGCCCTGGCCTGGTATGCAAAAGTTCCTCCCCCACTATGGAGGAGGAACTTGGCGTTCAGGCCACAGCGTAAAGGCAACCGTATCGCGCGAGATGGGGTGGTTGCGATAAAGAAGGTTTGCCTAATCGAATGCGTTCACGTCGGGCGGATGGGTAGCACGACGGTGAAGGTGCTGCCCTTTCCTACCTTGCTTTCGAGTTGTATCTCGCCGCCCATCAGCTCGACCAGTTGCTTGGCGATGGAGAGGCCCAAGCCGGCGCCGCCGTACTTGTGCGCCACCTCTTCGCCGCGGCGGAAGGGTTCAAAGACGATCTTTTGTCCCTCTTCCGAAATGCCGCAGCCGGTGTCGGATACAGCCAGCGCCCAGTGGTCTAGATCGGGCTTATAGGCGCACAGGGACACGCTCCCCTCGTCGGTGAACTTGATAGCGTTGCTGGTCAGGTTGACGAGGATCTGCTGCAATCGCTGAAAGTCGCCGGTGATCGTGGGAGGCACGTCGGCGGCGACGTGGCTGACGAGATCGATGTTCTTGGTGTGCGCCGTGATCTCCATCATCTGGCGCACGCCGTCGACCAAGTTGGCGGGCGAGAAGGTAGACAGCGTCAGGCTCAGCTTCCCGGCTTCCATCCGTGCCTGATCAAGCAGGTTGTTGGCCAGGCTCATCATCTGGTTCGTGTTGGCCAGCACGCGCTTTACTGCATCGTGTTGTTCGCCCGTGAGAGAGCCAAAGACCCCCTCTCTCAGCATCTCGGTGTACCCCAGGATGGCGTTGAGGGGCGCGCGCAGCTCATGGGAGGCGATGGAGACGAAGGTGGACTTCATACGATCAACCTCGGCCTCGTGGGTAAAATCGCGAAGTACAGCCACGCTGCCGATCACCTCGCCCGAGTCGAGGCGCACAGGGGCGGCGCTGACCGAGAGTGTTTTTTGGCCCCAGGGAATCTTGATGCTGGAACGAGACAGGGAGTTGCTTTCCAGGGCGGCGTTTATCACCGCCTGTTCCACTTGGGCCACGACGCCAATCATCACCTCGCGGATATCGGAACCTACGATTTCATCCTCGCGTGTGCCCAAAAGGTCGGTGGCAGCGGCGTTGGCGATGGTGGCCCGACCGGCGGCATCAAAGACGATCACGCCGTCGGCGATGCTTTCCAGGGTAGCATTCAGCTCACTTTCGGCTCGCTTGCGAACGGTGATGTCGCGCAGGACGATCAGGCGTCCGGCAGGGCCTCCACGCAAGCCCCGCAGGGGCGAGATACGTAGATCGAAAAAGCGCTGCGCACCTTCTTTGTCCAGCGCGATCTCTGCGTGGGCCTCGATGATGTCTTGGGCGTATTCGGCCAGGGCGGGCCAGGCAGTCAAAACCTCACGGCTTGGGCGTCCGATGATCTGTGAGGGCGGGCGCCCCAGCAGCTTTTGGGCTGCCGGGTTCAAGTCCACGATGCGCTTTTGTGCGTCCAGGACGATCACGCTATCCCTCATGTTCTCGATAATCGTGTCGTGGGCTACAGGCACCACGTCGAGCAGTTGGTAGCGGAAAATACCCCAGGCCATCGCCGCGCCCGTGAGCACGAAGGAGAAGGGTGTCAGGTCGATTCCGGAAAAGGGAACCAGATGGAATATCGACAGCGCATTGGCTGCCAGAGGGATCAAAGTTCCGACGGTTATGACGATGGCCTGACTGCGATACACACTCGCTGAGCCTATCAGGTTTCGCAGGATCAGGCCTGTGCCGAGCAGGATCAGAGAGTAGGCGTACGCTGCAAAAGCCCAGAATGCGACGCCATGCGTTGGTTGCATGACTACGAACTTGCCTCCAATGGCGACCAGTTCGATGTCCGTTCGGAACCAGCGGTGCCAACTGTCTGTCCAGATGATGCCCAGCAGGATGATAGGTATTACCGACAACGAGGCAAGGTTGCGGCGCGTCAGCCACTTTTCGTGCCCGGTGTACTGTAGCGCAAAGGCAAGCCAGGTCAAGGGTACAACGAAGATGGCTGTGTAGTTGATGTTGGATTGGATGACCTTGGCCCGCATGGCGATAAAGCTCAACTGGATCGCGTACCCTAACGACCAACAGGCTACGCAGCCCATCAACGCGGCAAACGATGTGGCGCCGGGAGTAGAACGATGGCGCCATGCGAATATAGCCAATCCAAGGGATATGAGAGCCCCAGCGATCAGGGGAAAGAAGTAAGGTGTGTATTGCCAGCCCATTCTATAATCTCAAGTTGGATTCTCACATTATAGTATTGCCCTCGAAAAACTATCACAACCGCGAAGATTTTTGGGACACGGATTCCACGGATAAACACGGATGGGGACTTTTTT
>JAFGED010000022.1 GCA_016931785.1 Anaerolineae bacterium | reverse complement strand
TTTGGCGCGAGTCGTGGAAAGACCAAGAGTGATGTTGTCTCCGTTGGCTCTTTCGAACCGTTGTCCGCTCGCGAATGCCCGACAGGTTTTCCAGGCCAATAGCGCGACCGGTGCCTTTTGCCTTTTCAACAATCCTCTTGGAGATCACGTGGTTCACGTCTCGCGCAAAGCGACGCTCTTTGCGTTTACGCTTCTTGAGCAACCGTTTGGCCGATTTCGTTCCTTTCTGCTGGAGCTTGGCTCTCAGTTTGGCGTGCCGCCTGCGCAGGTTGTTGACCTGCGCGCCCGAGTAGGTTTCGCCATCGCTGTCTGTGGCGATATTGACGATGCCCAGATCGACGCCCAGCGCTTCCTCAGCCTCGAACTTCTCAACAGCCTCTACTTCACAGGTCGCCAGCAGATAGAACGCACCATCTATCAGAGCCAGATCACTTTCGCCTCGCTGACGTTGCAGCAGTTCACGCTGACGATCTCCGCAGGCGAAGGGAATGGTTTGCCGACCGTCCATTGTCCAGATCGAGACAGCTTGTTTTCTTGCCTTCCAGCTCAAGATTCGACTGTCGTAAGCAATCGCGCCCGTCTCACGGAAAGTGCGCTTGGTTTTGTGGTCGAGCTTGTAGGCATCTGCGACCTTGGATATGCAGCGCACGGCCATTTGGGAGGACAGACCAAACTGCTCGCGTACGTCGTAGTAGACCAGCTTGTGCAGGCTGTACTGACGAAAGGTCCGCTCTTTCCAAGCTCGCGCACTGATATAGTTGCAGACCGCGTTTGCCGTCTCAAGCGTATGTTTGAGGGCATCTGCTTGTTCAGGCGTGGGCAAGAGCTTGACCTTGGCAGTCAGTTGCATCGGCGTTCCCTAGATGTGCTGGCATTCCTCAATATAGCGCCTAATCACATCGCCGCTGACATTGCCGGCAGTGCCTGCATAGTAAGACGGCGACCACAACACGCCGGGCTTCCAAAGCTTGTGGCGAATCTGTTCACCCAGTTCTTGACGAAGGCGACGTGCGGTAATGCCTTTGAAAAGCTTTGCCAGATTTGCTGGGCTGTATTTGGGTGGAGCGGACACGAAAAGGTGCGTGTGATCAGGCATCACCTCACAGGCAAGAAGTTCGAAACCGTTCTGGACAGCGATCTCGTTGAGCAGTTGTCGCAAGCGATCTGCTACCGGTCCGGCCAAAACGCTGCGGCGGTACTTGGGACACCAGACCAGGTGGTAATTCAGATTGTACACTGCCCCCTTGGTGCGCTTCACGTCCACATTCTTATTATAGTACAAAAGTTCTACTTGGACAACTTTCTTGAAAGAAAGAGGAGTAAGGCGGCTTCCTCCTCCGACAGCATGTCGGGGGTTTCCGCCGCCGAAATGCTATGAACAGATGCCTCCATTATACCGCCTGAACCGCAGGCTAACAACTTTTTCATGAAAATTGCAAACACCCGTAACCACAACCTATCTCATCCGTTAATACTAAGGGGTATAGGGCGAAGAGCAACTGGAGGGAAACAGTGCCGGACAAGCCCTCGCCAAGTCCCTAGTACCGACCCACTGAGAAAAGCAGTGTTGCAACAGCCCGCTTTATCGAGTATAATAATACTGTAGCACCACGGTAGATTATCGTACCCGTTTGGCTGTTCCTGTATTCCGCTGCACAGAATACAATTTTGTCTGGAAGGTAGGGTGATCATGAAAGTGAAATGGAGTGTAATCCTAGTTCCCCTTCTGCTCATCTGCTGCATACCATCCCAAACTCCAACACAACCAGCAGTGTACGTCGAGCCCGTCCTGTTCTCGCCAGGAGAGGACGCGCTATCGGTCATCGTGACCGGCAGCGACTCGGCGGCTGCCGCCCGGGCGGTCGAGCGCGCCGGGGGTTACGTCACCAGCGAGCTGTGGCTCATCGACGCCGTCGGGGCGGTGGTCCCCGCTGACCAGATCGAGGCCCTGGCGGTCCACCCAGGCGTGCGCTCAATCGTGGCCAACAAACAGGTGCGCGCCGCCGAGGAGCCCGATGCCAACGCCCTCGTGATGGACGATTCCTGGCCGGTGGGGATGGACGTCGGGGCCGACCTGGTGCACACGCAGGGCATCAGCGGCACCGGGGTGACCGTCGCCATCGTCGACAGCGGCATGTTCTTCTCGCCGGGCCTGATCGATGCGCAGGATCAGCAGGTGGCCTTCCAATACCTGGGCCAGGCCGATTTCGTCGGGACGACGGGCCCCTGCGAGCAGGAGCCGCCTACGCCCGCCTGCCTGGACAGCGGCTGGAAAAACAGCCACGACCCCTACGGCCACGGCTCGCACGTGACCGGCATCGTCGGCAACGCCTTTCACGACGCGGCGACCGGGTTGGTCCTGGGCGTCGCGCCGGGCGCCAGCATCCTGAGCGTGCGCGTCCTGGACGAAGAGGGGATGGGCACCTACGAGGACGTCATCCAGGGCATCCAGTGGACGGTTTCGATCTCGAACACGATGACCCCTCCCGTCCGCGTCATGAACCTCAGCCTGAGCGCGGAGGCGACCACGCCCTACTTTGTCGATCCGCTCAACCGCGCCGTCGAGGCGGCCTGGGCCAGCGGCATCGTCGTGGTAGCCGCGGCCGGCAACGCCGGGCCCGAGGCGCAGACGATCACCGTGCCGGGCAACGACCCCTACGTCATCACCGTCGGCGCGCTGAATACCATGGGCACGCCCGGTGACTGGTCCGACGACATCGTGCCCCCATGGTCATCCACGGGGCCGACGCTCGACGGCTTTGCCAAGCCGGACGTCATAGCGCCCGGCTCGGGCGTCATCTCCTTTATGTATAATCCTCCCAACATCCATCAAGCAGCCACGTTGGCCCAGCAGCACCCGGATTATACGGTGAACAGCTCGCTGTTCCAGATGAGCGGCACCAGCATGGCGACCGGCGTCGCCTCCGGCGTGGTGGCCCTGATGTTGGACGGGCATCCCGACGGATACCCCGAGCTGACCCCAAACCAGGTCAAGTACCGGCTGCTTTATTCGGCCCATCCGGCGCTGACCGGAGATATCGAACCGGAACCGGTGTACACCATTTTCCAGCAGGGCGCGGGACGTATCTGGGCGCCGGATGCGCTGGATTTCGCGCCCGACGACCCGACCGAGGCCAACAAGGATATGGACATCGTGCAAGACCTGGCCCACGAGTGGGACCTTGGCGACGACGGCGTGATAGACCCCGAAGACCTGGTAGAGCTGGATTACCATTACCACGGCCCCGTGCGCAGAGTACTCAGCGAGGACGGGCGGGCTTATCTGTATTACGTCGTCACTCCCGAGGAGCCTGAAGAGATCGTGTATGGCATCGGCGCTGCCTGGGTCGACGACATGACCTGGATCGACCGCGATACTCTGGCAAGCTCCGGCCTGACCTGGGACGACGGCGAATATCCGCCGATGTCCTGGAGCTCGGGAATGGTGTGGGCAGGTGGGTGGGCCTGGACCGGCGGCTGGGCCTGGACGGGCGGCTGGGCCTGGACCGGCGGTTGGGCCTGGACGGGCGGCTGGGCCTGGACCGGTGGCTGGGCCTGGACCGGCGGTTGGGCCTGGACCGGCGGTTGGGCTTGGACCGGTGGCTGGGCCTGGACCGGTGGCTGGGCCTGGACCGGTGGCTGGGCCTGGACCGGTAGCACCGCCTGGGTCAGCGGGGTAGATACCGAGGTCAGCAGCGTGGCGATGCCCCTTTGGGTCGACGATCATCCCAAGGTGTACATCCCACTCGTCATGAGCGGCGGCTGATGATCGCCTGTGCACGACGAGCACTTTTCCAGATAGCGCCTGTTTAGTCTTTTAGGCTTTATAGATCACCCTCGTAACTACTCAGGCTATTCGTCCGAGCAGTCTCCCACGCTCGAAAAAAGGGAGAGGCGGGGGTTTGGAGAGCGGCTTCTCCGCTCTCCAAACCCCCATCCCCTCTCTTTTCACACGCGCAAGGCAACTGCGAAGCAAGGCTGAGTAGTTACTCACACTCATTCTAAGGAGGTGAGGCATAGTGCGAACAACTGTGATAGTCAGCCTCGTCGTCTTGTTGGCCCTCCTGGCGGCTCCGCTGCTGGCCGGGGGAGGCTGGACTGATGGCTGGTCGTGGGCTGGCGGCTGGTCGTGGGCCGGCGGCTGGTCGTGGGCTGGCGGCTGGGCGTGGGCTGGCGGCTGGTCGTGGGCTGGCGGCTGGTCGTGGGCCGGCGGCTGGTCGTGGGCCGGCTAGGGAGCACAGCGGCGACAACTGGTGGGTGTTTCGCGGCGCAAGTGAAGCTCCCCGGCGCAAAGCGCCGGGGCTTCCGGGAAGTCTCCCCTTTGGGGAGCTTCCTAAGGGAAAAGCCCGAGCGAGCTTCGCTCGCACAGGGGCTGCCGCCCCCAAATCCTCCGCTTTGCGGCAATCCAAAGATTGCACCTCATCCCCACCGCAATGCGGTAGCCAACCGCTTCGCGGTTGGACGTTCTCTGGCTTTTCCCCATAAACAGCGCCCTGAACTCGTCGCAACCGGAGGGCCCTCTATGCCCAGTTGCGCCAGTATTCCCTTTGAATAGTAACGGAAAGTGGGGGGCGTGGACAAAGTCGACCACCCCCCCCGTTCTTTGGCATGTAGCTTGACAATATGAAGATCCAGGTTACCAGGAAGCAGATTGCCAATGCGGGGCTGCTCGTCATTCTCTGCGCGACATGGCTGGCTATCGGCTGGATCGTGCGCGGGTGGGCCATGGGGCCGGATGCCGCGCTCGTCGAACAGGCTCGCCGGCAATTGCTGACCCAATGCGCCGGTGAGCTCCCCCCCAACCGAGAGCTATCATACGCGGCGATCCGCGGCATGCTGGACCGGGCAGGAGACCCTTACGCCACGCTGCTCGAGCCGCCTGTCGCCAGCCGGTTTCGCGACGATTTCGAAGGCCAATCCGGTGCCATCGGCCTTCACTTTGAAAAAGTGAATGACGAGATCGTGATCGATGCCGTTTCTCCAGGCGAACCCGCGGACCGGGCCGGTTTGCGGGCCGGGGACGTCATCCTGGCGGTAGACGGCGTGGAATTCGACGCCGACACCGCCCTGGCCGAGGTAGGTCTGTTGATTCGAGGCCCGGCGGGTGAAGCGGCTCACGTCGTGGTCAGGCGCGGCGACGAGACACTGAAATTTGCCCCCGTGCGCCAGGAGAGGCCGACCGTCTCGGCGCGGATGTTGCCCGGCCAGGTCGCCTACATGGCCCAATACGCGTTCACGACCAACGTAACTCCGCAGGTGGAGCGAGCGCTGCAAGAGCTGTTGGCCCAGGAACCCGTAGGGTTGATCTGGGACCTGCGCGACAACGGCGGCGGTTCGATGGATACGACGCGCGACGTTTTGAGCTACTTTATCGAGGATGGGCTGCTCTTCACTGCCGAGATGCAAGGCGGGCGACGGAGGGAGTTTGTGGCCCAGGGAGACGGGATCGCTGCCGACATCCCGTTAGTGGTGCTGATCGGCGAGGGCACCTACTCGGCGGCCGAGACGGCGGCAGCGGCGATCAAGGACAGGGAAAGGGGCATCCTGATCGGCGGCGCGACGTATGGCAAGGGCTCGATCCTGACCACAGTTCCCATCGGCCAGGATTGCATGCTGCAGATGACGGTCGCCAAGTGGCTTTCACCCTCAGGCAAGTGGTACGGGGGGCCAGGCGTGCCGCCGGACATCGCGGTCGACGATGATGAGAGCACCGAAGGCGACGAGGTGCTAGATTTTGCAGTGGATTACATCCAGGAACTGAATCCTGAATAGTACGGAGATTTTGATGAGCGACCAGCCAGATTCCAAGCCTGCTAACGAAAAGGGCAAAAGATTCACGCCTTTGCTCGTCTATACGGGTTGTATCTCAGGATTAGGACTCGGCCTCCTTTTCTGGTCGCTGAGACATCCTCCTATGGCTTTGACAGAGGTGTTGCTCTTCATTATATTGGTCATCTTTGCCGGCTTCACGACCAGCGACGTCTTTGCGACGCAAATGGCGTTCTCTATGACATCGACCGTGGACTTTGCGGCCATAGTCCTTTTTGGCCCGTTGCCAGCAGCCTTGGTAGCGATAGTGGATGGATTTACGATTACGCTGGTGGCACACAGCCGTCAAGCCAAAGCCGGCCGCTCGCCTTTTCTGCAGCGCGCCTTGTTCAACATGGCGGCGAGTGGTCTATCGGCCTTTCTAGCCGGAGTCGTATATCTCTTGACCGGCGGGCAACTAGGGCTGCGCCCTTCATTTTTCGATTTACTGCCCCTAGTTCTTGCGGCGGTGTCCTTCGAAATGGCCAACGCAGCATGCGTCGTCGGAGCAGTATCCATCCAGACGAAGCAACCACCGTTCCAAATATGGAAGCAGAACATTTCCTGGGCCGTGCCCATAAGCATTCTCAGCATGGTAATAGGCGGCGGGGGGCTGGCCCTGGGATACCAAATTGCCAGCGTGCTCGGCCTCATCGTCTTCTTTTTGCCGATCGCCTTGACCATCTATGCTTTCAGACTGTACGTGCGCCAGACCAAAACCCAGATGGCGCACCTGGAGGAACTCGTCGCCGAGCGCACGGACGATCTCCAGAAGGCCAACGAGGGCCTCAAGCAGTTGGATCGTGTCAAGGCCACCTTTTTCTCCGTGATCAATCACGAGATGCGCACGCCCCTGACGGCCATCATGGGATACACCGACCTGTTGCTGGATGACGAGTCTTTAGCGTCTCAGCAACTGGAGATTTTGAACATCATCCAGGATAACAGCCAGCGGCTCTTGGGATTGGTCACCAATCTGCTCGACATTTCTCGGCTGGAGGACGGCAAGCTCAAGATTCGCCCCGAGCCTCTGGAGGTGGCGGATGTCGTGGATCGCGCGCTGGTCGTCATCGCCCCCACGGCCGAGCAGAAGCGGATTGCCGTCACCGCCGATATCCCGGACGGGCTTCCGCAGGTCTATGGCGATCCCAGGCGGGTGGACCAGATCCTGGTCAACCTGCTGAACAATGCGGTCAAATACACGCCGGACACGGGTTCTGTGACGCTCACAGCGCAAAATGACGAGGAGGCGGGAATGGTCAGGGTCAGCGTGGCTGATACCGGCATCGGCATCGCTGCGGACCTGCTGCCGGAACTGTTCAATCGTTTCGTGCGCGCCGAGCGGGTCGAAAGGACAAATGTCATGGGCTCGGGCCTGGGGCTATCCATCGCGAAGGGGCTGGTGGAAGCCCATGGGGGGCAGATATGGGCAGAGAGCGAGGAGGGGCGCGGCGCGACGTTCACCTTCACGCTGCCTGTAGCAAAGTCTATCCCTGTGGGAGAGGACGCACAGATAGATTCTGAACTGGCGCAAGAGGATATCCCGGCGACCTGAGCCGGTCGTCTTGACAAGAACGGCATGCCCCGACTCGAAAGAACCCCCGCTCTTGCAGCGGGGGTTTTCGCTGATCTGTGTAGCAGCATTGCCCCTCGGTGTCGGGTGTGTTTGTTCCTTGGGGCATCCGAGCTCGCCGCACAAAAACGAGATTCGCAAGCGTGTGCATTTGCTGCTGTCTGATGAACGCTAAAGCGTGTGTTATGCCTATTTCGCTGGAAACCGAGCGCCCGCCGCTTTGCAAAAAACCATGGCATGTGGTATAATATGTCAAATTGTTATATGCATAATGGATATAACAAAAACATCCTACAATGGAACGTGCTATGGTCGGTACAAGGGGCATTCGGCATTTCATCCTGGGCCTGTTGAGCCAACAGCCCATGTCAGGCTACGACATCAAACGCTTTCTCAAGAGCTTGAGTTGGTTGATCGACGTGCCCAGTCTTGGAAGCCTCTACCCTTCTCTGCACGCCCTGTTGAAAGATGGCCTGGTGACTGTGAAAGTAATCGCAGGCCAGGATCGACCATCACGCAAGATCTATGCGATCACAGAGGCAGGTGGAGAGGCACTTCAGACGTGGCTGAAACAGCCCTCCGACTCGAACGCCTCATTGAAAAAGTTCGTCATGCGCCTGGCGCTGGCCGGCCAGCTTTCGCAGGTAGGTTTGCTTGCCCACCTCGAACAGCGGCGCGCGCGCGTCGCCGCCCACAAGATGGCTCTGGAGCAGGCCGGCGAGACCAAAGGCGCAGATTTGGGCAAGCGCCTGATGCTTGACTATGGGCTCAGCCTGGCTGCCGCGGAGTTGACCTGGCTGGATAGCACGTTGGCTCGGTTATCCCAACCGTCACTGTCTGCTGAAGCTGCCGAGAATGAAGAGAGCGGCTTCGTCACTCTGACTGTTTGAGGTGCACGCCTGGGGAATCAAATCTAAAACCTAGATTTTCCAGATAGTCATAGACTGACTGTGGGCCTGGTAGATGCCGAGACCGGTGATGGGTGCGGCTTGCCAGGCCCTTTTTGTTTGGCAGGGAGATAACTCATGGAAGAAAGAGAAGTAACTCTAAAAACCGAACTGGAACAAGTACAAGCTCAAATCTTTTCGCTGCAAAGCGCTCTGGACGACAAACCCGACTATGGCCTGGGCGAAGGAGATCCTGCAATCACGCGTCGGGAACTCGATCGCGTGTTATTGGAACAGCTCAAGGAGCGCGCAGCCGGCATAGAGCACGCCCTGTCGGCTATGGCCGAAGACGATTATGGGGTATGCGAGGAATGCGGGCAGCCGATCCACCCCGACCGCCTGGCAATCCTGCCAGAGACCAGAACGTGCATCCGCTGCGCAAAGGCGCGCGAGAGCGAGCGCGTCGGTTAGCAGCTACGCCAAGAACGGCGGACGATTGCTTTGAGAAGCGTACACTTTCACGGAGGAGGTGAGTTCAGGTTTGGCACGAGTGACACTGAAACCCGGCGAATCACAGGATAGCCTGCTCAGGCGTTTCCGCAAAAAGGTAACTCGGGAGCGCATCCTGAGCGACGTGAAGAAAAAGCGCTTCTTTATGAAAAAGAGCGAGGAGCGCCGGCGCGCTTATCGCAAGGCCGTGCGCAAGGAACAGCAGCGCCTGAGAAGAGAGCGAAGGCAGTACTAGCAGTTTGGCGGTGAAAAACAGGACACTGTCAAGATAGGTAGTGGAAATGGTTCAACAACAAGGAAACGTGCAGCAGGGATTCTCTACGCTTCTCGAAAATGGCTACGGCTACGAGCGCCCGCGACGCGGGCAGCTCTGTCGAGCGACAATTCTGTCCGTCGACGAGAATGAAGTGATCGTCGACCTCGGATGCAAGCGGGATGGCATCGTCCCCCGCACGGACCTAGAACGGCTGGAGGATGCATATCTTGACAACCTACAGGTCGGAGAGAGCGTCCCTGTTTGCGTCCTGAACGTCTCGGGCCGTCAAGGGGATCTTGTCGTCTCGCTAGACCAGGGACTGGCACAGCAGGATTGGCTATTGGCGGAGGACCTTTTGGAAAGCGGAGAGATCGGCCAAGCCGAGGTGATACACACGAATCGTGGCGGTATCATCGTCCAGTTTGGCCGCCTGCGTGGCTTTGTGCCAAATTCTCATTTGATCGCAACAAGCCAAGGCGCACGCGGCGAGCGGCTAAATCACGCCAAGTCCGAACTGCTCGGCCAGACTCTACCGCTGCAGGTTATCGAAGTAGACCAGCAGCGCCGGCGGCTCGTGCTATCGCAGCGCTTTGCGAAAAAGCACATGCGACAAAAGCTGCTCGCAGAGCTGACCGAGGGGGAGGTCAGGACGGGCATCGTGCGCAACTTGGCCGAATTCGGCGCCTTCGTGGACCTAGGGGGGTTGGATGGTTTGATCCACGTCTCCGAGTTGGACTGGAAACACGTGAATCACCACGACGAGGTCCTGAGCGTGGGCGACGAGGTAGAGGTGTATGTCCTGAAGGTGGATCGGCAGCGGGAGCGCGTCGGCCTGAGCCGCAAGCGGCTCCTGCCAGACCCCTGGCCCCGCGTGACCGAGGGATTACAGGCCGACCAGGTGGTCGAAGGTAAAGTGACGAACGTGGCCGGGTTTGGCATCTTTGTGGATCTGGGCGAAGGGGTCGAGGGGTTGGTTCACACCTCCGAGATACCAGATGGAGATTGGGCGAGTTTGGAACCCGGCTCTCCAATCACAGTGCGCGTGCTGAGGGTCAACCGTTGGAGGCGCCGCATCTCACTCAGCCTGAAGGGCATCCCGGCCATGATGCCCCTGACGAAGGTCGAGGCGCCGCCGGTTTTGACCGATGTGGGGTGAGCGATGTCGGACCAGGTGTCTGTTGTCGTGTGCGAGCGGTGTGGGAACAGTTTTATCCTATCGGCAAACTACCGCGACTGGCTGGCTCGTCGCGGGCAGAAAGTGATCCGGCCAATGCTGTGCATGACCTGTTTCATGAAAGTAGGACCGCTGCCCAAGCAGCGCGGCGTGGTCAAGTGGTTCAATCCCAACAGACGCTACGGATTTATCAGTGTTGAGGAAGGTGAAGACGTCTTCTTTCACCAGCGGCAGATTATCGAGGATGA
>JAFGED010000202.1 GCA_016931785.1 Anaerolineae bacterium | reverse complement strand
GAGAGCGGCGAAGCCGCTCTCCAAACCCCCCATCTCTCCCCTTTTCGAGCGAGGGAGACTGCTCAGGCGAATAGCCTGAGTAGTTACGTTTGAGGAACTCAATGGCCACAATCCGATTGGAAGACGTCACCAAGAACTTTCGCGCCCCTCGAAAAGTGGGCGATTCGTTCGCCTCCCAGGACCCCGTGACAGCCCTCGATCACCTGAATTTGACCGTCCCCGACGGGCAGACGATTGCCGTCGTCGGGCCTTCGGGCTGTGGCAAGTCGACGCTCCTGCGCGTGGCTGCCGGATTGGAGACGGATTTTACCGGGCGTGTCTTTTACGACGACGTGGATATGATGGAGGTGCCCCCGGGCGACCGCTACATCGGCATGGTGTTTCAGAATTACGCGCTGTACCCTCACTTCAAAAGCCAGGAGAACCTGAGCTTTTTCTTCAGGATGCACAAGGCGCCGGCCGAGGAAGAAGCGGAGCGCATCCGCATCACCTCGGAGATGATGGGGATCGGGTTCAAGGAGCTGCTAAAGCGCAAGCCGGGCACGCTCTCCGGCGGGGAGCGGCAGCGGGTGGCCATCGCCCGCGCGATCGTGCGCAGGCCGCGTCTCTTTCTCTTCGACGAGCCGCTTTCGAACCTGGATGCCAAGCTGCGCGTTCAGACCCGGGTCGAGATCAAGCGATTGCTGCACCGCTTTCAGATCACCTCATTGTACGTCACGCACGACCAGGCAGAGGCCATCGCTCTTGGTGACCAGATCGCCATCATGCGCGCGGGCAAGATTGAGCAGGTGGGGCCGTACCAGGAGGTCTGGCAAAATCCGGCTAACGCCTTTGTCGCCAGCTTCCTGGGCGCTCGCCCGATGAATCTGTTCGCTGGCGGCACGGTCGTCGATGGCGAGCTTCGCTTCGAGGGAATAGCCGTCCCCTTGCCAGATGAGGTCAGGGCGCGGTGCGGCGCGGGGCAAAAGCTGATCCTTGGCGTGCGCCCCGAGGCGGCCAGCCTGGCGTATGGCGGCCGTCCTGTGCCGGAAGGCATTCACCTGCGCGGCGTGGTGGAGATCGTCGAGCCGGATTTTGGGCATCGCCTGCAGACCGTGTACGTCCGCACGGGGACGTTTGCCTGCGCGGCGAGTGGGCCGCTCGATCCCGCGCTGGATATCGGAGCCGAGGTGTCGGTCGTCTTTCCCGCCGATCAACTCTATTTCTTTGATGCCGAGAGCGAGCGTCGCATAGGATAGGCGTGATGGAATCGCTGGTCGCGGGTACTCGGGAACTGGGGGTCACGCTCGCCGATAGCCACCTGGCCGCTTTCGAGACCTGCTATCGGGAGCTGGTAGACTGGAATCGGCGCTTTAATTTGACCGCCATCACCGACTGGGAGGGGGTGCTGGTGCGCCACTTTCTCGATTCCCTCTCCTGTCTCAAGGCCCTGCCCCGCAAAGAGCTAGCCGCCGGGGCGCGCGTGGTCGACGTGGGCACGGGGGCGGGTTTCCCCGGCTTGGTGCTCAAGGTCGTCTGTCCGGGGATGCGCTTGACGCTGCTGGAGGCGACGCGCAAGAAGGTGACTTTTCTGGAGCACATCGTGCGCGTGCTGGGGCTCGAGGAGGTCGAGATCGTGCACGGGCGGGCAGAGGCGCTGGGACGCGATTCCTCTCGCCGGGAGCGGTATGACTGGGCGTTGGCCCGCGCCGTGGCAGAGATGCCCACGCTGGCAGAGTACCTCCTGCCGCTGGTGCGCGTGGGCGGGGCGGCGTTGGCGCAGAAGGGGGAGGGCGCTGCTGCGGAGGTGCAGACCGCCGAGACGGCCATCACGACCTTGGGAGGACGGGTGCGCCAGTTGGTGCCGGTGGAGCTGCGCGGTTTGGCCGAGACGCGCTACCTGGTGGTGTTGGACAAACTGGCTGCGACGCCGGATAAATACCCCCGCCGGCCCGGCATGCCCCGCAAGTCACCGATTAAGTAGGCGTGCTCCATCCAGCGCATCTAGCGATCGTCACTTTTTCCACCGTATATGCAAAGGAACAGCCGACCTTGGGACGACATAGCGGGCGCATTGAGACGGCTGCGCGGCGTTTGGGGCGTGACGCTGGTGACGGCTGTCGTGTGCGTGTGCTACGTCCTGATCGCGCTGGGAGCCGAGGAATGGGACCCGATGCGGTTCGTGCTCCTCGGCTCTTATTTTGCCGAAGGCGACCCCCATGGCGAGTGGGGGTACGACGGCCAGTACAGCTATCAGATCGCTCTGGACCCGCTGGAAGGCTGGCGCTACACGGATAACCCGGCCTATCGCTACCAGCGTGTGCTGTACCCCCTCCTGGCCCGTTGGGCGGCATTGGGGCAACCCGGTTGGATCCCCTGCACGCTCATCTTGGTCAACCTTGTCTCTATTGGCTTGTGCGCCTATGCCGCGGGAAGGATACTGACGTGGTATGGCGTCAGCGCCTGGTACGCATTGCCGTGCGGGCTCTACGCCGGCTTGCTGATCGCGCTGCGCCTCGATACCAACGAGCCGCTCTCCTGCGCGCTGATCCTGCTGGGGATGTGGTTCTACGTGCAGGAGCGGAGCTGGCTCGGCGCCGCGATGCTGATGCTGGCCGTGTTTGCCAAAGAGACGGCGCTACTGGCCGTCGGGGCGTTCCTGGCGGCATACGTGCTGGGGAAAAAGTGGAGGCAGGTGGGAAGGCTGCTGCTGGTGAACGGCGTGCCCTTTATCGCCTACAGGCTTTTGTTGTATCGTTGGTTCGGATCGGTGGGCCTGGCCTCGGGCGGGGCGGCGACGACCAGTTTCTCGCTGATCCCCTTTGGGGGCTTGATGGCGCCTGGCAGCGATGACGTGAATCTGCTGCTGGGCAGGCTGCTGATCATGGGGCCGCTGGCCGTCGTGCCGTCGCTGGCTGCCGTCATTCTGGGCGCGCGCGAGCTGTGGCGGCGCCGGTGGCACCCGCTGGCGTTCATGCTGCTGGGGAACGCTCTGCTGATGATCGTGCTGCCCTACTCGACGTACCGCGAGCTTTCGGGCGCGACGCGTCTCTCGATCGGGCTGGTGCACAGTATGGTGCTGTACGGCGGATGGCGGCGCAGCGGGCGCGTGCTCAACTACAGCCTGTTGTGGATTCTCTCTCTGGCGCTACTGGCCTTTTTCGTCCACATCTAGGTCGGATCGGCAAAAGACCATAAAGGCCGAGCTCTCCAGGATGTCGGTCTCGATGGTATCGAGTAGCTCGTACTGGACACTGAACGCGTCCGATTCGAGCAGGGTGTGCCGGATGTAGGCTTCCAGCATGATCACGTAGCTGGGCTGCCGATCCAGGATCAACTGCGTGGATACCGCCAGGGCGTTGGCGTGCTGCTCGGGCGGGACGGGGTAATACCGGCTAGAGTCCGGCGAGATCAGGCCGACCGGGTCCAGGATATACGCCTCGCTGTAGTAGCCAAAGGCGCCGATATCGGCGATGGCGACCACATCGCCTGGCCCAAGTTGGTCCTTGAGGTCGAGCGCGATCTGGCGGTAGACGATCTCGCCGCCGAACCAGGCCATCTCCGGGGCGGGCCGGTCGGGGCCGTGGTCGGGATGCAGCGTCCAGGCGTTGAGCGTGAGGGCGAGCGCGGCGACGGTGAAGATGGTGAATGGTAAATTGGCAAATAGATAAATGGGAAAGCGCCGCGATTCCCAGTTTACCAATTTGCCAATATCCTGATTCACCGTCCACACGCCGGTGACGATCAGCAGAAAGTAGAACGGCACCGGCGGGGAGAGGTACCAGCGAAAGATGAGGGGATTGGCCAGGGCAAAGACCCCAAAGTAGACGAAGGGGTAGGCGATCAGCGGCCATGCCTTGCGGTCGCGGTGGAACGCGTTGATAGAGCCTAGGGCGCATAGGCCGCAGTACACGACGAGGGCGACAAAGATGCCTGCAGGCGGCAGGACGTTCTGTTCGATGAAGGGCGTGGCGTAGTGTTGCAGCAGGCGCAGGAAGGCTGATCCGGGAGGGAGGAGGTAGACGACGGATTTGGCGGAGACGGAGTTGGTGAGCGGGCTGCCGAAATACAGCGTGCCAAAGATCAGCCAGGGGGCCAGGATGGCCAGCCCGATCAGTCCCTCTCGCCAGGGGATGCGGCGCTCTGCCAGGATGAGGCCGAGCCAGAGCGGTCCTAACAAGATGGCCGTGTCTGGGCGGGCCAGGAGCGCCAGCGCTGATAGGACGGCCATCGCGCGGGGACGCTCCGCCAGATAAGTGTAGGCGGCGGCGATGAGCAGGCCGATGGTCAGGTCGGTCTCCATCCCGCCCACGGCGAAGGAGACGCTAAAAGGGGCCAGGGCCCACAGGAGCGCCACGGTCGCGGCGGGGAAAGGGTGGCCGGCGAATCGCTTGCCCAGGCCATAGAGCATCCCGACGGAGAAGCCGCCTGCCAGCGCGTTGGCGATCAGCGCTATGGCGGGAAAGTCGCGGGATCCGGTCAGCAGCGAGAGCCCCGCCATTAGCAGCGTGTAGAGCGGCGTCGTCGTGCCCAGCACGCGTTCGCCATGCCCTGAGCCTGTCGAAGGGACATTGTAGACGAATCCGGCTCCCTCGACGGCGTTACGGGCGTAGCGGAAGGTGATGTAGGCGTCGTCCACCGTGCGCTCGCCGGGCACGAGGCGGGCCAGCAGGGCGATGATCACCAGCCCGGCGAGCAGCAGCCAATCGAGGCGATTGCGACGTGTTTCACGTTCCGTCACTTGTCTCTCCTGATATGATTATACACGTGGATGGCACAATGACCAACTCTTGCGGTGTTCGACACGGCGAAGGTGTAGTGGGGGATGATCGCCGGACGGCCTGTCTCGTCGGGCTGTTCTTGTTGTTGATCTATTTGCTTCTGACCTCGCTGCGCATCGGCAGTGGAGACGGTGAGACGATCTACCAGGCGACTCGCTCCTTCGTGGAGGGGCGTGGTTTTGCCATCCCACCGCCATCGCCGGACGCCGTGGTGCTTGACCCCTTTGGCGAGCCGATCCCTCCCGAAAAGCTGCGGGGCGGCGGTCCCTATGGGGCGTGGGGGAGCGACGGCCGCTACTATGCCCAGTACGGCGTGGGGCAGTCGCTGCTGGCGGTGCCGTTTTACCTGTTGGGGCGGGGCATTCACCGCCTGACAGGTTGGGGGACGGAGGGTTTCGTCACGCGGGCGGCGGTCATGCTGCTCAACCCCGTGGCGCTAGCCGGGGCGGGTGGCGTGCTTTACTGCCTGGCCCGGCGGCTGGGCTACGGCGGGGGCGCGGCGGTGGGCGTCGCTTTGGTGGCGGGTTTGGCGACCCCCCTTTTGGTCTATGGCGAGACATTTTTCAGCGAGCCGCTGGTGGCGCTGGCCTTGCTTGTGGCCGTTTGGGCGGCGTTGGCCGGGAGCGAGGGGGCCGCGAGCGCGTGGATCAACTGTGGGGCGGCGCTGGGGGTTGCGGTGTTGGTCAAGCCGGTGGCCGCGGTCGCTGCGCCTGCCTTTCTCGTCTTTGCCGCTTTGCGCAAGGAGGGACGCTGGCGGGCGGTGACGCTTCTGGCCTCGCCGCTGGCGCTGGCGCTGGCCGGGGTGGGGTGTTACAACGTCGCCAGGTTCGGTTCCCCCTTCGATACCGGCTATCGCACCGCCGCCTGGGGCGTGCCGCCCTGGGTGGGACTGGCGGGGTTGCTCTGGAGTCCCGGCAAGGGGTTGCTGTGGTACTGCCCGCCGGTGTTGCTGGGACTGGCGGGATTTGTGCCTCTGATGCGGCGCAGGCCGCGCGCGATGATTCTCCTGGGCGGCGTGGCGGGCCTTTACCTGCTGGTTCATTCAGTTTACAATCATTGGCACGGCAGCGGGGCGTGGGGACCGCGCCTGATCCTGCCGATCTTGCCTCTGTTGATTCTGCCGGCCGCAGAGTGGTTCCAGCGATCTCCGCATCGAGCCTGGGGGCGGTTGGCGCTGGCATTGATCGTGGTGCTGGGGTTCGTGGTGCAGGTGCCCGCCTTTCTGGTGCAGCCTGCGCGGACGCTCAACGTGCTCTATAATCGCTCCGCCTCGCCGACGGATTACACGCTGCGCATGCTCTACCATCCCGCCGACTCGCCGCTGTGGAACCAGTGGCGCAGCCTGTTGGAGGTCTCGGTGCTGATGCGGGATCCCGCGCTGCGTGCGGCGGTGGCGGATGCGGCGCGCGCCCAGGCGGCGCGGAACGTCGACGAGGGACTCGTCCCTTGGGACGTGTTGACCGAGACGGCCGGGCTGCTTTCGTTCAATGCACTCAACCTGTGGTTGGTCATTTGGCTGTTGTTGGGCGCGCCGCCGGGCCTGCTCGTGGTCGTGTGGGGCGCGCTGGCGATACTGGCAGGCTGGGCGGCCTCAAGGCTGTGGAAGGAGCTGTCATGACTTTGCGACGGAAGTTGGCTTTTGGAGTGTCGATCGTTGGATTGGTCGTCAGGATTGGCATCGTGTTGGTGAAACCGGAGGTGCTTTGGCTTGATGACTCCTTTTATTCCTTGGGCATCGCGCGCAATATCGCTCTGGGTAAGGGGTGGACTCACGATGGCATTCACGTGACCAATGGATTCCAGCCGTTGTATGTCTTTATCATGGTTCCCTTCTATGCTGGGCTCCCGGGAAGCGATCACCTGGTGCCAGCGCTCTCTCTCGTGATGGAAGCGATTTTGAACGTCGCCACGGGTTGGCTTTTATTTCGCCTCATTGATTCTCGGATAGGATTTCGTGGCGCTTTGCTGAGTTTAATGGCTTGGAGTCTGTCTCCGTATATCATTAGCGGTGTCAACGGTTTGGAAACGCCTATTCAGGCGTTCCTCCTGATCCTGATAGTGACCCTGTATCTCGAATCCTGGCGATTTGCCTTGATCGACCCTGACACGTCGACGCAGAGGCGGTCTTGGATTGCTTTTGGGTTGGGTCTCTTGCTTGGGCTCTTGGTGCTGGTGCGTGTTGATTCGCTGGTTTTTGTGGCCATGTTGCTGGCTGACCTGATCTTGAGGTTTGTATTGTATCTGCGTCACGATAGGACGCGGGTTCGAGTTTTATGGGGAGTAGCGCTTGTTGGGATCGTCGTATTTGTGGCTCAGCTTCCATGGTTTGCTGCAAGTTGGGGCCACACAGGTCGATTGGCATTTGATAGCGGCGCTGCAACCAGGCTCTATTCTAGAGCGCACTTTGCGGGCGATAACATATTTATCACGCATCTCTTTGGCCTTATTCCGTATCTTCAGTTGAGGACCGTTACGTCGTTCTTGCCTTGGTCTGCGATGATGCCTTTCAGGTATTTTGTCATCTCTGTCTTGGCCTTGGTGGGCGTGTATTTGTTAGCTTACAGGACTGGAAAGATACAGTTTGAAGTATTGGCCTTTATAAAGGATTCGGCATTTCTGTGGTTCTATGGGGTCGGGTTGTTAGGGGCGTACGTTTTTTATCAATTCACGATGTGGAACTGGCCACGTTACTTTTATCCTCTGGGTATGCTTGGCTTGATTTTGCTAAGCGTGTGGGTAGAGGCGATTTATAGCAGTCTTCAAAATGTTTTCCTTGCAAATCGCCCGTTGGGTTCGATTGTCTATGCACTGTTGTGCATAGGTTTTGTGGTGACTCTGCCTTTCTCATTGCCGGCGGATATCAACCCGCTGCTGGCTCATCCGGCGGATTGGTTTACAAAGACGCAGTACAATGCTGCTGCTTGGCTCAAAGGCAACACGCCTGTAGATGCCCGTATCGGCGCTTTTCAGTCTGGAATACTTGGTTACTATTCTGACCGTCAGGTCGTCAATCTGGATGGCGTCGTCAACTACGCTGCAATACCTTACAATGTGAGTGGAGATACTGCCATCTATCTGGCAAACGAGGACGTAGATTATTTCGTCGAGTGGTCCATATTCTTCCATCGGGCCAAATTCAGCGAGGCCGGTCTGAGCGCTACCGTGGTCAAGACGTTCGAGGGCACGAATGACATCACGGTGGTAGCGCTGTCTTCTCAAAGATAGTGTTGGCTTTTCCTAGCGTGGTTTTGAGGCGGATATTGATGCGGCGATGGGGTTATTTGTTGCTGCTGGTACCGGCGGCAGCCCTTTTCTGGCGACTGTGGTTTACCCCCAGCGGTTTCCTCTATCGTCCCGCCGGCGATTACTCTGACTTGACGATAACCCACTGGCCCAACGCATTCTTTATCCGCCATTCCCTGGCGACCTGGGGGCAGGTTCCATTGTGGCGTCACCTGATTCTGGGCGGGGAGCCTTTCGCTGCTAATCCGCTTTCTGGCCTCTGGTATCCGCCTAATCTGCTGCTCCTGATTCTCCCGCTGACACTGGCCTTCAACCTGCTCTTTGTCCTACACACCGCCTGGGCCGGATGGGGAGGGTATCGGTTGGCGCGGTCGCTTGGGGCCTCTCAGGCCGGCGGTCTGTTGGCGGCCCTCGTCATCATGCTCACGCCCAAGGCGCTGGCCCATCTGGCCTCGGGGCACGTGGGATTGTACTGTGCCTGGGCGTGGCTGCCGTGGGTGCTCTGGGCGTCGCGGCGGCTGGCGAGGCGTGGCGGCCCGGGTGACGTGGCGATGACCGCGGCGACGGCGGCGATGCTGATCCTGGCCGACGTGCGTCTGGGGTTCTACGGCGGGCTGGCAGCGATGGGATATTGGGCAGTAAATCTCAAATCTCAAATCTCAAATCGCAAATGGCAAATGGCGGCAGCGATTGGCACTGCGTCGCTTGTGGGGGCATTGGTGGCCGTGCAGGTGCTGCCTTTGGCGGCGGTGGCGGGACGGCTGAATCGCGGTGGATTGACGCTGGAGGAGAGCGGCATCGCTTCCCTCCCGCCGAGCTATCTGGTGGGCTTGCTGGTGGCGGATCACGGGGGGTTCCAGGAGACGATGACCTACCTGGGGGTGGCGGGGCTGCTGCTGGCGCTGGTCGGCTTGGGGCTGTGGCGGGGTCGGGAGCGATGGTGGTGGGGTGGTCTGGCGCTGGTCGCGGCCATCTACTCGCTGGGCACCAACACGCCTATCTACGGTCTGCTGTATCGCGTGCTGCCACCGCTGGGATGGCTGCGCGGACCGGCGCGCGCCTGGTTCCTGGTCGTGCTGGCGGCGGCGGTGTTGGCTGCGTGGGGACTGACCGCATTGGAAGAACCCCGGTTTTTCCAAAAAACCGGGGTTCTCAGGCGTGGTTGGACGGGTCGCGTGGCGGTTGGGCTGGCCGGCGCGGCGTTGGCCGGAGGAATTGGGGGCGTTGTCCTGCGGCTGCCTGCTAACGTCGTGGCGGCGGCGGTGCTCTGGCCCTTGGCGGGGGTGTTGGTTGCGCTGCGGATAGGCGGGCGATTGAGGCCGGCGCTCTTTGCCGGCTTGACGTTCTCTTTGGCGTTGCTGGATCTGTTCTACGTCGGGTCTACCCTCTACCGGGTGCGACCGGCGGACGAGGTGTCGGCCGAAGGAGAGGCTGCTGCGGCGTGGCTGGCGGAGCAGCCTGGCCGCTTCCGCGTCTACTCTCCCAGTTACTCGATCCCGCAGCACACCGGCGCGGTTTGCGGCGTCGAGATGGTCGATGGCGTCGATCCGTTCCAGTTGGCCGACTATGTCGATTTCATGCGCGCCGCTACGGGCGTCGACCTGCCGGGTTACAGCGTCACGGTGCCCGCATTCCCAGATGTGCCTCAAGGGGAGGACATGCTGCTGGCCCACCGGGACGTGGCGCCCGATCCGCGCCTGCTGGGGCTTTTGAACGTGCGCTACGTGGCGGCGGCCTACCCGATCGAGGCACGCGATTTGGTGCCGATTGGGGAAAAGGGCGGGGTGTATCTCTATCGAAACGAACGCGCGTTCCCGCGGGCTTTTGTCGTCGAAAGCGAGGATGCGTTGAAAAGTCCAGGTGTGATTGAGGTGCGTGTCATCGAATGGACGCCCAATCGCATCCGGGTGGAGGCGGAAGGGCCGGGGCTGTTGGTGCTGAGCGAGGTGTACGACCCCGACTGGCAGGTGCGAGTGGATGGGAAAGGCGCGGGGCTGGTGCGCGTCGCAGGAACTCTGCGAGGCGTTTATTTGGAGGAGGGGCGGCATCAAGTGACGTTTGCCTACTGGCCGTCCGGCTTGACGGTCGGCATCGTACTGACGGTGGTGGCAGTGGCCGTGGTGCTGGGACTCTTGGTCGCAGGGAAGAGAGGCAGATCGCCGTGACGCCTACCATCGCTTCTCGAAGGGACGTTGCGATAGCCGCACTGGTTGGGGTTTTGTTCGTGGTTATCGGTTTGCTTTTCGGCGACCGGTACGGCCTGACGTGGGATGAGCCGGAGAACCTGGTGGTGGGGGAACGGTACCTGGCTTTTTTCTCCACGGGTGATGTCACGTTCTTGGACTTTGGTCGCCCGTGTCCTGGCGTGGATAATCCTGATGGGCTCCACCTGCGGCTCCTGGACAGTCACGTTCATCCTCCATTTCCCAACATCGCAGCTGCGCTGACCGGGCGGGTGCTGGGGCGTTGGACGGGTTGGATGGACCCGGTGGATGCCCGCCATGCGGCTGTGGTGATGATGGGTGGAGCGACCCTGTCTGTGACGTACCTCTTTGCGCGCGAGGCCTTTGGCCGGTCGGCGGCGTTGCTGGCGACGTTGGCCCTGGCTTCTTTCCCGCGTTTTGTGGGCCATGCCCATTACAACCTGAAGGACATTCCAAAAACCTTGATGTTCTGTGTGACCTTGTGGGCACTTTGGCGGGGTGTCACTTTTCGCCGCCCCGGATGGATTCTCGGAGCCGGTTTGGCGCTTGGCGTGGGTTTCAGCGTGCGGCCCAATTTGGCGCTGGCCGCTGCTGCTGGCGCGTTGTGGGTCGCGGTGCGGCATCCCCATTGGCGGACGGCGTCGGCGCATGAGCGGCGGGCCTGGCCGGCGCTCATAGCCTTTCCTCTAGCTGCGCTTGCTGGCTTTATCGTGGCCTGGCCGGCGATGTGGTTGAGGCCGTTGGATACGGTGAGGGGGCTGTGGGTGTATTGGCGCTGGGTCGGGATTTCCGGGCGGGCAGGATGGACGCTGTACCCTGTGCTGGCTATCGCCTTCACGACGCCCCTTTCGACGTTGTTGTTGGCGTGCTGGGGAACGGTTGGCTCTATACGCCTGTGGCGTCACGACGGACATCGCTCTGTGCTGTTGCTGTGGTTGTGGATCGTTCTTCCGGTGATGCGGGCGAGCATGCCGGGGATGAACGTGTACGATGGCATCCGGCACTTTATGGAAGTCGTGCCGGCGGCGGCGATCTTGGCCGCGCTAGGAGGAGGGGAGGTCGCGTGGTTCGTGAGGCAGGCCGTTCGAGCGCCTCGTTGGCTGGCGCATGTCGTGGCCGTGTTGCTCGTCTTTCCCGCTTTTCTCTGCGTCGTGCGTTTTGCGCCCTACGAGATCGCCTTCTTCAATCGATTGATCGGTGGGCTGCCGGGGGCGCAGGCGGCAGGTGTGAGGGATGCCACCGACTACTGGGGAACGTCTTACCGGCAGGGGTTTGCATGGGTGAACGGGGCTGCGCCGGATGGTGCGGCCCTTTACCTGCCCGAGGGGCAGCGCCATTTGGCGGAAGCCGTGCACGGTTTGTGGATACGCCCGGATGTGATAGTGATCTCGGCGGATGAGCCCCGGCCGGCCAGCGGGCCAGTCTATGTGATGTATACCACCCGCCCCACGGAGTACGGCGCTATAGAAGGGTATTGCCAGGAAAACCTGGCCCCTGTTTACGTCATCGAGGTGGATGGTGCGCCTATCTTGAAGGTGTTCCGCCTTTCTCCACAGACGTGGGAGTCGGCGAGAAGGTGAATGCGTCTGCCGTAGCCGACCTATTCTTCAGGGGCGCGTTTCAGATAGCTGCACAGGCGTGGTACCGTGTAAACCAGGCGCCGAATCCTGCAGAGCCGTATTCGCTCCATGAGCGAAACGCCCCTATGCTTCTCAAGAGGTAAAATCTGTGCTATAGTGGTGCGCAATCGCCATTGGCTGTGCAAAGGGGCGCATTTCAGCCTGGGGGCAAGATGCCGTTCGATTCACAAATCTGGGGCCCAAAGGCCATACTCTTGTCAAGCACGGCTGAAATGCCCCTTCGAAAAATCGGCAAGCCGATTTTTCCGCAGACCAAGCAGAATGTCAAGCACAATAAAGGCCCGCTCTCCCAAAGTGAAATAGACCCTGTGCAAAGTACCTGTGGTAGTCGTTTTTGCCTCCGAACTGCCGAAAGAGAGTTGAGATGGTGAGACGTGCTCTGATTTGGCTTAACGCCCGTCGTCTGGTGGTGGCGATCCTTTTCGTAGCCCTGTTTGCCATGGCCGTCCGCGCCCCGGTCGATACCGACACCTGGTGGCACCTGAAAGCCGGCCAGGTGACGCTGGAGCGAGGCCAGATCATCCGCAGCGACCCTTTCTCTCACACCTTCTATGGGTCCCCGTGGGTCGCCTATTCCTGGCTCAGTGAGGTCATTCTCTATTGGCTGTTTCGCACCTTTTCCTACGCCGGGCTGGGGGTGATGATCGGCGTGATGGTCGCTGCCGCCTTTGCCTTTGTCACACTGCAGATGGAGGGGGATCCGTTCAGCCGGGCGTTCATCATCATCCTGGCGGCGGCGACGTCGGCGGTGGTGTGGATCGCCCGCCCGCATTTGTTCTCGTTCCTGCTCACATCTGTTTTGGCTTACATTCTCTATCTTTTCAAGTGGCGGGGCGTGAACCGGCTGTGGCTCCTGCCGCCCCTGTTTGTCCTGTGGGTCAATCTGCACGCCGGGTACGCTCTGGGGTTTATGGTTTTGGCGGCCTTTGTCGCTGGCGAGGTGCTCAATCGCCTGTTGGCATTGATCGCCCCGACTGACGATCCCGTGTTGGGGTGGCGCAAGATCGGCCTCGTCGTTGGCCTGGCCGTTCTCTCTTTTCTTCTTCTGGCGATCCACCCCAATACGGTCCGCATGTGGACGTATTACGTCGACACCGTGCGTGTTGGTTTCCTGCAGGACTTTATTCAGGAGTGGCAGTCGCCGGATTTTCACCCACTTTACGTCCAGCCCTTCATCTGGCTGCTGTTGGGGACGCTGGCGGCGGTGGGGCTTTCTGGACGGCGGGTGGACGGCGTCGATCTGGCCTTGGTGGGGATGTTCGCCTACGCTTCTTTCGTGGCCCGGCGCAACTTTGGCCCTTTCGCCTTGGTGGCCGCGCCGGTTTTGAGCCGGCACGTGGCGGCGGCTCTGAAGCGCTTTGGTCTATCCGGTTGGTTGAGTCGCAAGTTAGCGCGTGGGCGGCCGATTGCCGGTGCGATCAATGGGGCGTTGTTGGCGCTGGTCATCGGCCTGGCGGTCGTCAAGGTGTGGACGCCGCTGAACTTGGATTTCAACGTGCAGGAGCAGCGAAAGAGCCTGCCGGTGGACGCAGCGGCCTGGATTCTCGAGAACCGTCCTGAGGGGGAGATGTTCAACCCCTACAATTGGGGCGGCTATCTGATGTGGGCCTTGTGGCCCGAGTATCGTGTTTTTGTTGACGGGCGGACCGACATGTACGGGGACGCCTTCCTGCGCGAGCACATGCGCGTGCAGTTGGGGCAGCCAGGTTTTGAGGATACACTGCTGGCGTATGACGTCAACTTGATCGTGACGTATCCCGATGACGCCCTGTCGGCCCGATTGGAGTGCGCTGGGGGATGGGCCGAGGTTTATCGAGACGGCGTGGCAGTGATCTGGGTGCGGGAGGGACGGTGAGGCGGTTTTTGCTGTGGTTCAACGCGCGCCGCCTGGCGGTGGCGATTCTCTTCGTGGCGCTGTTCGCCATGGCGGTCCGCGCGCCGGCGGACACCGATACCTGGTGGCACCTTCGCGCCGGCCAGGAGATGCTGGAGAGCGGCCAGGTCCTCCAAACCGATCTGTTCTCCCACACGCGCTATGCCTCTACCTGGGTCAACCACAGCTGGCTCAGCCAGGTCGTGCTCTATTGGCTGTTCCGCACATTTTCCTACGCCGGGTTAGGGCTGCTGATCGGTGTGATCGTCGCGTTTGCCTTCGCCTTCGTCTATATGCAGATGGAGGGGGATCCCTTCAGCCGGGCGTTCATCGTCGTCCTGGCCGCGGCGACGTCTTCGGCGATTTGGGCGGCGCGCCCGCAGGTGTTCTCCTTCTTGCTGACCGCCGTGGTGACCTATATCCTTTACCTGTTCAAATGGCGCGGCGTGAACCGGCTGTGGCTCCTGCCGCCCTTGTTTATCCTGTGGGCCAACCTGCACGCCGGATATGCCTTGGGGTTTATGGTGCTGGTCGCTTTTGTCATCGGGGAGGCGTTCAACCGTTTGCTGGGGTTGGTTGTTCAGGGCGACGACGCGGCGGCGAGCTGGCGGGGCATCGGCATGGTGATTGGGGTGGCGGTGCTTTCCGCCGTCCTACTGGTGCTCAACCCCTATGGCGCGCGGATGTGGACCTATTACCTGGACACGGTGGGGATCGGCGCCTTGCGTGATTTCATCCAGGAGTGGCGGTCGCCCGACTTTCATCTCTTGTACACTCATCCCTTCATCTGGCTGCTGCTGGGGACGCTGGCGGCGATGGGACTTTCCGGGCGGCGGGTGGATGGGACCGATCTGGCGCTGGTCGGCATGTTCGCCTATGCCTCCCTACTGGCCTGGCGCAACCTGGCCCCCTTTGCGTTGGTGGTCGCGCCGGTGCTCAGCCGGCACGTGGCGGCGATCCTTAGGCGGCTATGGAGCGGCGGGGCGAGGCGTGCCAGCCGCTTGCGCGCCGTGTCGGGTGTGGTCAATTTGGTGCTGCTGGGGGCCGTTTTCGCCTTGGCGGTCGTGAGGGTGTGGACGCCGCTGACCCCCGCGTTCAACGAGCGGGAGCAGCGAGAGAGCCTGCCGGTGGATGCCGCGGCCTGGATTCTCGAGAACCGTCCCGAGGGGGAGATGTTCAATCCCTACAACTGGGGGGGATACCTCATCTGGTCGCTGTATCCCCATTATCGCGTGTTTGCAGATGGACGGACGGATCTGTACGGGGATGCGTTCCTGCGCCGGTACCTGGAGGTGCAGCTGGGGCAGCCTGGTTTTGAAGAGGTGCTGGGCGAGTACGACGTCAATCTCGTCCTCACCTATCCGGACGACATGCTCTCTCTCCAACTAGAGTGCGTGGGTGAGTGGGAGGAGGCCTACCGGGATGACGTGGCGGTGATCTGGGTGCGGGAGGGGCCATGACGTTCGTTCCGAAGCTGAGTAAGGCTGTGCCGATATGGCTCTGTGTGCTGATGTTGGTTTACGTGGCGACATATGCGACTTTGTCGATAGTCAAGCATGACAACTTTCATTCTTTTACGCTCGATCTGGGCATCATGACCCAGGTCACCTGGAATACGGCACATGGGCGGCTGTTTGAGACGTCGCTGGATCGAGCGATGGATACAGAACTGATCGGCAGCTATATGGGCAATCACGTGCGGCCCCTGCTGCTCTTTCTGGCGCCGCTGTACCGGCTGTGGCCCGACCCTCGCGTGTTGTTGAGCATGCAATCGATTGTGCTGGCAGTGGGGGCTGTACCGTTGTACTGGATTGCACGGCGAAATTTAAAGCGCCCTATTTTGCATTACGTCCTGGTTATTGTGTATTTGTTGTATCCGGCCTTGGGCTTTATCAACCTGTTTGATTTTCACCCCGTGGCTTTTTGTGTCCCTGCATTGCTTTTTGCCTATTGGGCTTTGTTGGAAGAGCGTAAGATTCTCTTCTGGGCGATGATCTTGCTTACCCTATCGACCAAGGAGGAGTTGGTCGTTCCTGTAGCAGCCTTTGGTGTTTATTGTCTGTTCTTTTCAGCGTGGCGCAGGAGAGGGGTGTGGTTGCTGGGAACGGCCATCGCCTGGGCGTTTCTTTGTTTCATCGTGATCATCCCCGCTGCCAACGAAGGACGCGCCTATCGTTTCTTTGATCTATGGTCTCGGTTGCCGTTTTTGGGAGAATTGGGGAGTAGTGGTGGGGGCTCTGGAGGGGCTTTGTTTTCCGTTGACTCGGCCTACTTTGTTGCCCATCTCTTAATACCCTTGGGGTTTTTGCCTCTGTTCGGGCCCGAATTATTCGCCGTGTCTTGGCCTTCGTTTGCATATTTGCTTTTGAGCGACCGAGCTGCTTTGCACCAAGTCGGTTTTCAATATCCTGCCGTGTTGATTCCCTGGCTGTTCCTAGCCACCATCCAGGGATTGTCCAGGCTGGAAAGACGCTTGCGGCTGCGGCACGATTTGAAAAAGTGGCTGCCTGTAAGTTTGCTGTTGATAGGGACATTGGGCGCAAACTTGCCCTTTAACCCGGTCCGAACCAGTTGGCTGAGCGGTTACTTTATGCACATGCCTCAGCACGAGCAGATCGAAGCGGCGATGGCGCTGATCCCTCCCCGGGCCGGTGTCGCCACCGTCAATCCTTTTGGACCTCACCTGGCCAATCGGCGCTGCTTGATTGGCCTTGAAAAATACACGACCGGCTTGAATATGGACCACATGGCCGAAGTGGACTATGTCTTGTTGGACCTGGTGGATTGTCGCCTGTTTCACACGCAGGACCCGAGAGGCGACTATGGGCGAATGACATACGAGATTCTCGACACGCGGGATTTTGGCGTGCGCTATTGGTCTGATCGCATCCTTCTTTTGGAACGCGGCCTTCCGCCAGGGGAAGAGGTGGACGAGGTGCGGGCCTATGTGGACGACCTGGTGGAGGAAGGGCGACCGTGCTGGCCGTAAGCTCTCGTCTGCGTTCTCTTCTGGGCCGTCTCCCGCGTGTGGAAAGCCCGGTCTGGCTGCTGGCGGTTCTGGTGTTGGCTTGCGTCCTGCGCCTGCTTCACATCGGCGCCAGCAGCCTGTGGGCCGACGAGGCATTCAGTTGGCTGGTGGCGCGGCAACCGGCCTGGGCTATTCTCGCCCAGCGGCTGGAGCCAATTCTACCCCCGCTTTATCACTTTCTGCTTCATTTCTGGATTCGGTTGGGCGAGAGTGAAACGGTGCTGCGCGGCTTTTCGGCGCTGTGTGGGCTGCTGACCGTTCCTGTGATATACGCGCTCGGCCGCGAGCTGTTTACCCCCGCCACCGGGCTGGCTGCCGCGCTGCTGACGGCCGTGCTGCCCTTCCAGGTTTACTTTGCCCAGGAGACCCGATTGTACGCGCTCGTCATCTTGCTATCGGCGTTGCTGCTGTGGGGGTTCGCCCGCGCTTGCGAGAAGGCGAGTGGGTGGCGCTGGGTCGTGCTGGGTTTTCTGTTCGCCCTGAATCTTTGCGCGCACTATTTTACCGCGTTCACGCTGCTGGTGCTCCACGCCTTTGTTTTGCTGAAATGGCCGCAAGACCGGCGTTATTGGTGGGGCCTGCTCCTGGCCGATGGGGTGGCCCTGGTGTTGTGGGGGCCGCACGCGCCATCGGCGCTGGCGCAAACTCAGCAGGTGGCGACCGGCTTTTGGCTCTCCACGCCCTCCCCGCTGGAACTCGTCAAGACGCTGGTTTATCTGCTCTTTAGCCATACGACGCCCGTGTTCCTGAATCCGGTGGCGCTTTTCATGGCTTTGTCCATCATCACACTCGTGGCTTGGGCTGGCGTCCGCGCCCGTGGCGAGGCGCGCCAGCGGGCGCTTTTGCTGCTGGCGTTGGTGCTGGCTCCAAACTTGATCGCTCTGGTGATCTCCTGGCTGGCCAAGCCCGTTTACCTGGACCGTTCCTTCAGCCTGGTCGCGCCGGCTTACGTGCTGCTGCTGGGATGGGGATTGGCGCATCCGCCCAAGGGCTCTCCGGTGCGGGTTCTTTACGGGGTTCTGGCGGTCTTGATAGCGATCTCGCTTGGGAACTATTATCTCAACCCCGACCCGGCCAAGCCGCCGTTTCGCGAGGTTGGCGGGGGGGTGCGGGAGGGCTGGCGGGAGGGGGACGTTCTCTTTCATCTGCACGATAGCACCTACTTGCCGCTGCGCTACTATGCGCCGGGGGCGGAGAGCTATTTGCTGAACAATGACCCAGAAATCTGGCTGCCACCCTATACGTGGGATTGGGCCGGGCAGCGGATCCAGTCACTCGACGAGGCCATCGCCGGGCGGGAGCGGTTGTGGCTCGTCACCGCCGACGTGCAGATGTCGCAGGAGCTTGCCGAGCGCCATCGCGGGATCGTGGAACGGGCCGCGAGGAGCTACGACTGCGAGGATGCGAGAGTGTGGTATGGTGTGAGTCTCTTGCTGTGTGACTTACGGGAGGTAGACGGCGAATGAAACGGCTGCGATTGCTTCTACTGCTCTTTATCGCTTTCCGCTTGAGCCTATTGGCCTTTTGGCCCGCCGACCAACTGGCGTGGGAGGACTATGTCTACTTCTACAAGATCTCCTCCTGGGTGGACGAGGGGGAGCTTCCTTACATCCACTACTGGGTCGAATATCCGCCCCTGTTTGCGTTTCTATCGGTGCTGTTGTATCTGCTCACGCCACACTATGTGGCCTACGCAAGCGCGCTGGGGCTGGTGCTATTACTCTTTGACCTCGGAGTGCTGCTGCTGCTCTACCGTTTGGCCGAGCGACTGCTGGGCGAAGCACAGGCTGAGCGGGTGGCGTGGGTGTATGCCCTGTTGTTTGCACCGGTTGCAATGTGGTGGTTGAGTTTCGATGCCATCACCGCCTTTTTCCTGCTGCTGGCCGTCGAGCGCTGGCTGGCGGGGCGCCGGGTGCAGTCGGCGCTGATCCTGGGGGTGGGCGGGCTGGTCAAGTGGTTCCCCCTGCTCTTTCTTCCCGTGGCCGTCCGCTTCCGCCGCAACTGGCGGGAGGCCGCGATCTATGTCGCGGTGGCGCTGGCCGTCGTCGCGGCGGTGCTGGGCCTACTGGCGGCACTCGGTCCAACGTACACCTGGGCCTCGCTGCGCTCGCTTTCCAGCCGCAACTCCTGGCAGACGGTGTGGGCGCTGCTGGACGGGAATCTGTCGACGGGAGTAGTCGAGGGGAACCGGTTTGATCCCGCCGCCGCCACGTTCTCCCTGGGCAACCCGGCCGTCATCCCAACCTGGCTGACGACGCTTCTCTTTGGCGCCTTGGGCCTGTGGCTGTGGTGGAAGATGCCATCGGAACCGGAGCCTCGACGGGTGCTCAGGTTCGCCACGTTGGTGGTGATGCTTTTCTTCCTCTGGTTGCGGGGCTGGAGCCCGCAGTGGCTGGGGATACTGGTCCCGTTGCTGCTGCTCTCGCTGCCCTTGGAACGGGCCGTGTTGTACGTGATCGTGCTGACATTTATCAATATAGCGGAGTGGCCGGTGCTGCTCTCCCGCGGCCTCAACGGGTGGCTCTATCTGACGGTGCCCGTGCGGACGGCGTTATTCGTTTTGCTGGTGATCGACCTGTGGCGCTTTTTGAAGGGAAAAGGGCTAAGGTGAGAATCGGTAGCTGGAACGCCAATTGCGGGTGGTTATCTCTGCGTCTGCTCCGCCCAGAGGAGGCGTCCCGGTGAAGCACGGGAAACTGCTGCTTGGAGGGCTCCTCGTCGTCTGGCTGTTCGCCGTCGTCGCGTTCTACTACGTGGCCCACAAGCCGTTCACAGCCGCTAACCTTCTGGCTGTAGGCCGGGCTCTGGCCGGCCTGGGCGGCGCGACACTGGTGGTGGCGCTGGGGACCGGCGTGGGGGTGCGCCTGCTGCAGGGATTGACGGTGGCGCGCGCCGACCGGCTGATCCTGGCGGCAGCGGTGGGGCTGGGCGTGCTGTCGCTGGTGGGGCTGGGATTGGGACTGGCAGGGCTCCTGTGTCCGTGGGTGCTGTGGGCGCTGACGCTGGCGGGGTTGTTGGCGACCAGTGGGCCGTTGTGGCGGGCGCTGGCGGCGGCCTGGGCCGATTTTGCATGGCGGCCGCAGGGGCGGTTTGAGGGATTCCTGGCCGTCTATTGCGGGATCATGCTGGTGCTCGCCCTGCTCTGGGCGCTGGCGCCGCCTACCGCCTGGGATGGCTTGGTCTATCACCTGACCGGCCCCAAGCTCTACCTGGAGACGGGGAGGGTCTCTCACCCGCTGGATCTGCCGTACCTGGGTTTCCCACAGCTCGCAGGTATGATCTTCACATGGGGGATGGGGCTGGCGGGGGAGCGGGCGGCTGCTCCGGTCCATTGGTTTTATGGGGCGTTGGCGGCGTTTTCTTTGGTGGTGGTCGGGCGGCGTTGGCTGGAGGGAGCGGTGGGTTGGCTTGCGGCGGCGGTGCTGCTTTCGGTCCATTCCGTCGTCGTGCTGGCGGGCCAGCCCTACGTCGATCTGACGCTGCTGCTCTACGCGACGCTGGCCTTTTGGGCGCTGGGCCACTTTCTATGGAGCGGGCCGCAGGCGCAACGGTGGTTGGTCTTGAGCGGCGCGCTGGCCGGGCTGGCCCTCTCCACCAAGTATACCGCGTTGGCGCTGCCGCCGGCCCTGGCCCTGGCCCTGCTGATCTCTCGAATCCGCAATCTGAGATCCGCGATCCGCGATGCCTTTCTGCTTGGCTTCATCGCGCTGGTTGTTTGGTCGCCCTGGCTGCTCAAGAACCTGGCGTTTACCGGCAACCCGACCTATCCTTTCTTCTTCGAGGGTGTCTATTTGGATAGCTACCGCGCTGCGTGGTACGACCGTCCCGGCACGGGTCTGGCCTATACCGAGCCCTGGCGGCTGCTCGTCGCGCCGTGGGACGCGACCCTCTGGAGCATCGATGGGGCGGCCCTGGAGGGGTTTCCGAGCTATGGCGCGACCATTGGCCCGCTCCTCTTGGCGCTGCTGCCGTTCTTGCCTTTCGTCTGGCGGCGGCTGTCGCTCGGGCAGCGTCGCTGGTTGCGGGCGGCGTTGGTCTTTTGCGGCGTGCTCTACGCTTTTTGGCTGTGGGGCGTGGCCCGCAGCGCGTTGTTGATCCAGACGCGTCTGCTCTTTCCTGCGTTCGGCTTACTGGCGCTGCTGGGAAGCGCGGCGGCGGAAGGGCTGTGGAGGTTGCCGCGGCACCCCGTCAACTTGGGATGGTTGGTGCGGGCGGTCACTATCGCGGTGCTGGCCTTGTCGCTCGTCAGCACGTTCCTGTTCACCATACAGGAACGGCCGCTGCGCGTGTTGCTGGGATTTGAAGGCGAGGAGGATTTCCTCTCTCGCCAGTTGGGATGGTATCGAGCCGCCGTGGATACCATCAATCAGGAGCTGCCTCCGGACGCCGTCGTCCTGTTCCTGTGGGAGCCGCGCAGCTATCACTGCGAGCCCGAGTGCCTGCCCGACGCGCTGCTCGACCGCTGGCTTCACACCACGCAGCGGCTCTACGCTCGCGAAACTGCGGCGGGCCCCGATGGGGCTGCCGCAGCCATCGCCGACGCCTGGCGCGCGGAGGGGATCACGCACGTGCTGTTCTACCAGGCGGGGTACGAGGCCGTTCTTACGGGCGGGTTCGACCCGATCACTCCAGAGGACGCCGCCGCACTGGAGGCGCTGCAGCGCGACGAGCTGGAAGTGGTGCATAATTTCGGCGACGTCTACATACTCTATCGACTGAGGGAGCCGTAGCAGTGTTCGCGCGTTCGCTTTCAGGCCGTTTGATTTTGCTGTTCCTGGTGGTGTTGCTGCTGGCCGCCGACGTGGTGGCGACCTATCACTTTTTCACCTCCCGCTATCCTGGCGCTAACGACTTTGCCTCCCGCTGGGCCGGCGCGCGGGCCTTTTGGGTCGATGGCGTTAGCCCCTACTCTGACGAGGCGACGCGCCAGATCCAGATGCTCATCTACGGCCGCCCGATCCCGCCGGAGGAGGAGCAGGAGTTCGACCCCGGGCCTTTCGCGTACCCGTTCTACACCGTGTTTCTTCTCTTTCCGATCGTCTGGATGCCGTACCCGTGGGCGGAGGCGATCTGGCTGGTGGTGCTGGAGGTCTGCCTGCTGGCAGGGCTGCTGCTGGCGCTGCGTCTTTACGATTGGCGGCCGCCGCGTTGGCTGCTGCTCGGCACGGCGGTCTGGGTGTTTGTCTTTTACCCGCACGCCCGCGCGCTGCTGCTGGGGCAGTTTGCGATCTTTGTCTTTGCCGTGGTCGCGCTGGCCCTGTGGGCGCTGAAAGAGGAAAGGGACGTCCTGGCCGGGTTCTGCATGGCACTCTCCACCTTCAAGCCGCAGATGATCTTTTTGCTCATCCCCTTGCTGCTTTGGTGGGCAGTGCGTGAGCGGCGCTGGCGCTTTGTGGCGAGTTCCGCGGGCTGGATGATATTGTTTTTGGGGGCTTCGTGGGTCGTCGAGCCGGGGTGGCTTGGCGCCTTTTTGGGCCAGGTGGGCCGTTACACGAGCTACACGGCCATCGGCTCTCCGATGTGGATCATAACGCACATCCCGTTCCCGTTCCTGGGGACCTGGGGTGAGTGGGCGCTCTCCGGCCTGGCCGTCGCCGGCCTGGTTTGGGCGTCCTGGTGGGCGCTGCGACAGGGCAAGTCAAACTGGTTCGACTGGGCGGTGGGATTGTGCCTGGTCGTCACCAACCTGGTGGCGGTGCGCACCGCGACGACGAATTACGTGATCCTGCTCCTGCCCCTGGCGATGGTGTTTCGCGCCCTCCAACGCAGGCGCGTCGGCGTGTGGTGGATTTTGCTGATCGAGGTCGCGCTGCTGGTGGGGCTGTGGGTGCTGTTCCTGACCACGTTGCAGGGCAAGTTCGAGCACCCGTCCGTCTACCTGCCGCTGCCTTTTGGGCTGCTGGCTGTCTTTGTGTTAGCGCGGCGCTGGCTCGTGGTCGAACGATGAACCGTGAAAATCTCCTGCGCTTGACGGGGAAAAGCCAGAAAGCGTCCAACCGCTTTGCGGTTGGCAATCGCATTGCGGTGGGGATGAGGTGCAATCCCTTGGATTGCCGTAATCCGCAGGATTGCCGTAAAGCGGGGGATTTGGGGGCGGCCGCCCCCGCGCGAGCGAAGCTCGCACAGGCTTCTTCCCTTAGGAAGCTCCCCGAAGGGGAGTCTTCCCGGAAGCCCCGGCGCTTTGCGCCGGGGAGCTTCACGTGGGTGCTGGTCGTGATCGTTGGCGCGCTGTACGTGGGGATCGTGCTGGCGCTGTCGCCCTGTCGCGGCTTTTGGAGCGGAGATGCCGGCGTCAAGCTGTGGCAGATGGAGGCCTGGATCGCCAACGGCTGGCGCACGCCCTGGGCTTCCTACGCCGGGGCCAATGCCGTCCTCGATCCGGATCACGCTCTGGCCCCGCTGGGCGCGCCCTTTGCCGTGTGGGAGGGAGATCGCGTTCTCACGATCTATACGCTGCCCTACATATTTCTGTCCAGCCTGTTGCTGTCGGCTGGGGGACTGCCAGCGCTCTACGCCCCGCCGCTGATCGCGGGGGTGGGGGGGCTGGCCCTGGCGGCTTGGGTGGGCCGCCGGTTTTCTGGACGGGTCGCCTTTTTCGTCGTGCTGGCGCTGGGACTGGCCTCGTCGTGGCTGTTTTACAGTGTGACGTTTTGGGGGCACACGCTCGCCAGCGTGCTGATCTGGGGGGCGTTGACGCTGGTGATTCCAGACATGCGCCAGTCGCGGGTCCTGTCGGGGATCGCGGCGGGGTTGTGCCTGGGAGCGGCGGTGGCGACCCGTCCGGAGGCGGGTACTTCTGTGTTGGCCTTGCTGGCCGTGCTGGTCGTGCGGCGTTCGATGTGGCCGGCGCTGGGTTGGGTGACGGCCGGACTGGGCCTGGCAGGCCTGGTAGGCTGGGCGTATCAGGCCGCCGTCGTGGGCCAAGCGATCGGCGGCCAGGCCGCGATGAACTTTGCCCCATCGGCTTTTGAGACCCGCGTGTGGTCGTTCAGGCGTTTGTTCGAGATGAGCCAGATGGTCGTGGAGAGCCGGCAGCTGGGCGTGCTGGTGATCCTGGCCGGCGGGCTGGCGGTTTTCGGGATGGCGTATGCCTATCGCAGGCTGCGTCCGGCCCTGGCCGGGCGATTGGGTTCGACGGTCGAATGTCTCGGCCTCGTGCTGGTGGCTGTGGGCGCGGTGGTGTTGGTGTCGCGCGGCTACCACCCGATTGACCTGTTGTTCGGAGCGCCGGTGGCCTGCCTGGCGTTTTTGAGATTCGGAGAGCGAGCCGAGAGCGTAGCGACCCGGGGCCGTTGGCGGCGGCAGCTGGCAGTTTGGTGTGTGTGGGTCGTGGTATTATCGGTCGTGCTGGGCCGCCAGTCCGGCGGGTGGCAGTGGGGACCGCGCTATTTGACGCCGCTACTGGGGCCGCTCGTGCTGTTGGCCGTCGAGCGCTGGGATCGTCTGGAACGGGGCGCGCGTTCCTCGATGGAGCGGTACGCGGTGCGCGGGGCGTTAGTGACGCTGTTGCTGGCCGGAGCGGCGGTACAGGCGGTGGGCGTGATGAAGCTGTGGCACGTCCGTGCCGGGAACGACGTGCTCGCGCGCACGCTGCTTCGCGCGCCTGATAGGACCGTCGTCGTCACCGATCTCTGGTTCGTGCCGCAGATCGCGCCGGAGGTGTACGGCGAGGTGCCGTTCCTCGTCGTGCGCACGCCGGACGAATGGAGCGCGTTGGACGAGCGGCTGGCCGCGCAGGGTGTGGGGCGCGTGCGAGTGGCCCGGCTGGCCGATCAGGAGACGCCGCTGGTGAGAAGCATCTCTGCAGGTTGGCAGGTGGAAGCCGGGACGGTATCCAGGGTGCCTACCATACCGCCCTTGGTGATCGCCGATTACGTGCCGAGGGAGCCTTGACGGCCTGGAGGTGTAGGATCGTGCGTCGTGTGAGCAAGCGGGTTGTGCTGTGGGCGTCGGTGTCGATCCTTCTGCTGGCCTTTGGCCTGCGGATGGCGCGCATCCAGGGACGCGCCCTGTGGTACGATGAGGCGTTTGCGGTGCTGTACGCCTCACTCGACCACGAGGGGATGATCTACGGGACGGTAACGCCGGTCGAGGGCGCGGGCGCGGCCGACGTGCATCCCTTGCTTTACTACTTTTTCCTCCACGCCTGGATGGGGTTGGTGGGGCGGTCCCCTCTCGCGGCGCGCTTTTTCTCTGTGATCCTGGGGATGGTCACCGTGGCGCTGCTGTGGCGGATGGCGGCCTGGTGCTTTGACCGCCGGGTTGGGCTGGCCGTGGGACTGCTCGCGGCGATCAACCCCTTTCACGTGGCCTACTCGCAGGAGGCGCGCATGTATGCCCTGTTGGGATTGGCGGCAGTCATAGCGACTTGGGGACTGCTGCGCGCGCTGGAGGGTGGGCGGTGGCGCTGGTGGGCGCTCTACGCGGTGGGGGCGGCCCTCGCCCTCTATGCCCACAACCTGGGGGCGTTCGTCGTGTTGGCCTTCAACCTGCTGGCCGTCGCTCGCCGCCGCTGGTGGCGCAGGTTGCCCGCCCTCGCCCTGGCCGACCTGGCCGCTTTGGCCCTCTTTGCCCCGTGGCTGATCGGCGTGCTGCCGGGCCAACTGGGCTTTATCGAGCGGGCGTACTGGCTGGCACCGCCGGGCGCTGGCGAGGCCGTGCGCGCCCTGATGCTGCCGGTGCTCACGTTCTACGAGGAGGTCTTTGCGCCCTGGCTATTGGGGTTGGGACTCTTTGTGAGCCTGTTCTTGCTGGTGCTGCTGCTTCTGCGGGTCTGGCGCACGCGCTCGCGTGCGGCCTGGTTCCTCCTGCTGTGCTGGGTGCCGGTGGTGACGCTGTTCGCCGTCGCTCAATGGCGGCCCGTCTACCTGGAGCGGGCGCTGCTGCCCTCGGCGCTCTTTTACCTGGTGGCGGCCGGGTGGCTGCTGGCCCGTGGCGGGCTGCCGCGGTTCTTGAATGCGGGATTGGCCGTGTTGCTGCTGGTGGCTGTGGTCGGGTCGCTGGCGGGGCACTATGCCTACGCACGCTTTCCCCGCCCGCCGTTCCAGGAGGTAGTCACTTACTTGCAGGATCGGGTTGAGGATGGCGACGCTGTGGTCCATACCAACAAGCTGACCTGTTTCCCGATGCGCGTTTACGCGCCCGACCTGGCTGGCGAGTTCCTGGCGGACCGGCCCGGCTCGCCTGAGGACACCCTCGCGCGCCCGACGCAGGAGGCGTTGGATATTTTTGCCACACCCACGATGGCGGAAGCGGTGGGGACGGCGGGGCGGGTCTGGTTGGTCTATTTCCCCCGCGAGGTGGGGCAGATGGGGGGCGAGCACCCGGCGCTGACTTGGCTGGAGGAGAGTCACTTTATCGAGGCGGAGCAAGGGCAGTTCAATGATCTAACAGTTGCGCTTTACCTGCGGGAGGGGCAGTAGCGTGACGCGGAGGGAGTGGGTGTGGGTTTCGATCGTGGCGGGTTTGATCGTACTTGCTTCGACAGTGCCGTACCTGGCGGGCTGCCTGGCGCAGACGCCGCAGGAGCGCTTTGGCGGTGTGGTGATGAACCCGGTGGATTACCACAGCCACCTGGCCAAGATGTGGCAGGGATATCGGGGAGGGTGGCGGTATCGCCTGCTCTTTACCTCCGAGGAGCACGAGGGGGTCTTTGTGCAGACCTTTTACGTCGCTCTGGGGCACCTGGCGCGCTTGTTCGGGTTGGGGCTGCCGCTGGCCTACCAGCTCGCGCGGGTGGGGTTTGGTTTTGTGATGTTGCTGGCCGTGTATCGCTTCATCGCTCACTTTGTCACATCTGTTCGGGCGCGGCAGGTGGCTTTTTTGCTGGCGACGGCGGCCTCTGGCCTGGGGTGGCTCACGGAGGTCATTGCTCCCACTCCGCCCGGGGGGGTATCTCCGATGGATTTTTGGCTGTCGGATGGGTTCACCTACCTGGCCCTGCTGACGTCCCCGCACTTTTGCGCGGCCATCGGCTTGCTGTTGGTCGTTTTTCTGCTGCTCCTGTGCCGCCCCGATGGGCCTTCGTTGGCTGAGGGGATGCTGGTCGTCGTTGTGTCGCTGGCGTTGGGCGTTATCCATCCGTATGCGATGCTTCTGGCCGATCTTTTGCCCGTGCTCTACTGGGCTATCGAGTGGCTGCGGACGCGGCGAGTGGTGTGGCGCGGGCTGGCGGCGGCGGCGGCGATGGGAGCGGCGCAGCTTCCGTTGCTGATCTATGACCTGTGGGTGTTTCGCCGGCCGGTCTTTGCCGGATGGTCGGCGCAGAACGTGACCCTTTCTCCGCCGCCGGGGGTGTACCTGTGGGGATACGGCGTGCTGTTGGCGCTGGGGGGCGTCGGCGCGGCGGTCTATGCGCGCAGGAGGGAGTGGAGAGTTACCTTTCCTCTGCTCTGGGTTGGCCTGGTGGCGGCGCTGGCTCATCTGCCGTGGAACTTGCAGCGGCGGTTCCTGGAGGGCGTGCAGGCGCCGATGGGGCTGCTGGCCGGGGTCGGGCTGGCGGAGGGATTGCTGCCCTTTTGCTGCAGGCGGGTGCGCCTCCGTTGGTGTTGGCTGGCGATGGCGTTGGTCGTGGCGCTGGCTTCGACGAGCAATCTCTACGTGACGGCGGGCCTGACGCTGGCGGCGGGGAAGCGCGCCCCGGCGATGTTTCAATCGGCCGATTTGTCCGCCGCGGTGGATTGGCTGGGGGAGAACGGCGAGTGGGACGAGACGGTGCTATCGGGGTTTGGGACGGGCAATCTGATCCCGGCGCTCATCGGCCACCGGGTCGTGTTGGGGCATTGGATGGAGACGGTGGATTTCGAAGAGAAGCGGGCCGCGGTCGCCCGCTTTTACGATGCTGCGACGCTCGACACAGAGCGGCGGGCGCTGTTGGAGGAATGGGGCGTGGTCTATGTGTTTCACAGCGCGGAGGAGCGCGCCTTGGGAGACTTTGACCCCGCCGCGGTAGCCTGGCTGAAGCTGGCTTTTCAATCGGGCGAGGTGGCGGTCTACCGGGTGGTGTTGGAGGAAGAGCCGTGAGCCGTGAGCGACGCGACCTGTTGGTTTTGTTTCTCCTATCTCTGGTCGTGCGGTTGGCGACCGCCGCGTTCATCTCCCGCGCCGGCTATATGGACCCGGCCTATTACGCTGCCGGGGCGGTGAACCTGGCAGAGGGCGGCGGTCTGGACGAGCCTTACATCTGGAACTATTTGGGCGAGCCGGAGGAAATCCCCCAACCGGGCTTTTTGTATTGGATGCCGTTGCCCTCTCTCTTGGCTGCGCCTTTTGCGGCGTCCTTTCCGGGTTCTTTCTTTGCCCTTCAGATTCCGTTTGCCCTTCTCTCCGCCCTCCTGCCATTGGTCGGCTACGGCGTTGCCCGGCGGGCTGTAGGCTCGCGCCGGTCTGCCTGGGCTGCGGGCCTGATCACGCTGTTCAGCGGTTTCTTTTTCCCGCACTGGACGCTGCCCGAGACGTTTGCGCCGTTTGCCCTTTTCGGGAGTTTGGCGCTGTGGCTGGCGGGCGGCAATGGGTGGGTGAGTTTGCTTGTTGGCCTGTTGGTTGGGCTGGCACATCTCACGCGCGCCGATGGCGTCATGCTGCTGCCGGTGGTCGCCCTTGCGCCTTTATTTCTTCAAAAGCCGAGCATCACGGATCATTCCTCACGGATCACATCTCACGTTTTACGCCTTACGCTTCATCATAGTCTGTTTGTAGTCCTGGGGTATCTGTTTGCGATGGGACCCTGGTTCATCCGCAATAGTGTCGCGGTCGGATCGCCGCTTGCCCCCGGCGGCGCCAAGACCCTGTGGCTCACCCATTACGACGATCTGTATTGCTACGGGTGCGACCTTTCGCTCCAGTCCTATCTCGCCTGGGGCTGGGGGAACATTCTACAGGCCAAGCTGTCGGCGCTGAGTGTGAACCTGCAGCGGTTTCTGGGGGAGAACTGCCTGGTCTTTTTATTGCCCCTGGCCGTTATCGGGTTCTACCGCCTGCGTCGCAAGCCCTCCTTTCCGCTCTCTCTCATCTACTTGGTCCTTGTCTACCTGGCCCACTCGTTGGCATTTACGTATCCGGGCGTCCGTGGCGGCTTTTTTCACGCCAGCTCGGCTGTCTTGCCGTTCCTTTTCGCCGCAGCGATGGACGGGCTGGAGGCGACAGTGAAGTGGGTGGGGCAGCGCCGGCGGTGGAAGATCCGGCAAGCGACGGCGGTGTTTACCGTGGCGGTGGTCGCTGGAGCGGTCGTGTTCGGCCTCTATGCGGGCAGGGCAAAGGTGCGCGCCTGGCAGGGGGTTGACCGGGCCTATGAGAGGGTGGGCGATTGGATGGAGCAGGCGCGCATTGGGGAGGAAGCGGTTGTGATGGCAAACAACGCGCCCGCTTTCTGGTATTACACCCGACACCCGGCCGTCGCCGTGCCCGCGCACACTGGAGGTGTGGAGGCGCTGCTGGCTGCGGCTGATCGATACGGCGTTACCTACGTCGTGTTGGATCGCAATTGGCCGCTGCCGCCGGATGGGCTGGTTCATCCCCGGCTGCAGCGGGTTGCAGAGTGGGGGGAGGGGGCGTTGCAGGTCGTTTTGTACGAGGTGATCGTGCGATGATTGGAAGGACCCGCCGCTGGCAGTTGGTCGCGCTGATGCTGCTCCTGTGGGCTCTGCTTTCGGCGGCGTCCTACTTTCTGCTGGCCCTTCCACGCCAGAACCGGTTCGATTTTTATCACTGCTGGGTGGGGGCTCGGGCGGTGCTGGCCGGGGAGAGCCCCTACTCGCCAGAGGTCGTCCGGCGCATCCACGAGGGCATGTTTGGCCAGTGGTTCGGAGGGGCGGAGGAGATTCACCAGCGGTTCGCCTATCCGGCTTTCATCACCTGGCTGTTGCTGCCCTTTTGGCTTTTGCCGTTTCCCCTGGCGGTCAGCCTGTGGTGCGGGCTGCAGCTCTTGATATTGCTGGCGCTGCCGCTGCTGTTGGTATCTTTGCTGGAGTGGCGGATACCTCCCATCCTCCTGGCGGTGACGCTTCTTTTCTCCGTGTTTTTCTATCGCTACCCCATCACGTCCTACATCCTGGGGCAGTTCACGCCCTTTACGCTGGCCTGCCTGGTCGTCGCCTGGTGGGGTTTGGCGCGGGGCCATCCGCTGGTGGCGACGCTGGCGCTGCTCGGCGTGACGATCCGTCCAGAGATGGCGATCTTGCCTTTATTTGTGCTGCTTCTGGCTGCCTGGCGCATGGGGCGGCGCGAAGTGGTGCTGGTATGGGCGGGGCTGATGATCTGCCTGTGGCTGCTGACGCGGCTGCGCGTTGGCCCCTGGGTGGGGGGATTTCTGGGTGGAGTGGGGGATTACGCGGGCACTTCTTTCCTGCGTTGGCCCCCGCTCGTTCTCGGCCCCGTCTGGCTGGCCGCACTCGTGACTGCTGGCGTTTTGACGTGGGGCGTGTGGGTGTGGCTCGGCTCTCGGCGTCTGCCGGCCGGGGATCGGCTGCCCTGGGAGCTTTCCACGGCCATCTTGGTCGCGTTGATCGTCTTGCCGCAGACCAACGTCTATACGCTGGTCGCGTCTCTACTGCCCGCCTGGGTCGTGCTGTGGGCGGGTGGGGAGCGATGGCAATCTTGGTTGCCGATACTGGTCGTTCTGGCGCTTCCCTGGGGGTTTTTCTTTACCGGATGCCTGTTGCCCACGGGGTTGGAGCAGATCGTGATTCCCTTGGCGTTGGGCGCTCTGCTGACGCTACGGTGGCGGGACCGGCGAGGTGGAGCGCAATGAAGCGTCAAGGATGGTGGCTTCTCTTGATTCTCCTGCTGGCGGCGGGGCTGCGTTTCTTCCGGCTCGGCGCGCGTAGCCTGTGGTTCGACGAGGCGTTGAGCGTCCTGATCGGACGCTTGAGGCTCTGGCAGGTGCTGACCGGCGCGGCGGGCAGTTCCCATCCACCGGGCTACTATCTTCTTCTGCACGCTTGGCAGGCGGCAGGGATGGGGAGCAACGATTGGCTTTTGCGCTACCCGTCGGTCTTTGCCAGCTTGCTTTCTGTGGCGCTGGTCTATCGGGTGGGGAGCCTCCTGTTTGATAGGCGGGCCGGGTTGTTGGCCGCTTTTGGGATGGCGCTGGCGCCGTTTCAGGTCTATTACGCCCAAGAGGCGCGGATGTACGCCCTGGCGACTGCGTTGACGCTGGGATCGACGTGGTGTTTCATCCGTATGGTCAAACAGTCGAGCGTTGTGGGGGCCTGCATGGGTTACGTGCTTTGCACCACGCTCGGTCTCTACACGCACTATTTCGTCGCCTGGGTGGTGTTGAGCTTGCATCTGTGGTTGCTGCTGGCGGGCCGCCGGTTTCGCGGCGCGTGGCGGCCTATCCTGTTCGCCGATCTTTTGGTCGGGTTGGTTTTTTTGCCCCAGGTGGTGCAGTTCATTGGGCAGACGGACGATTACCTGGGCGGCGAGATGGCCTGGCAGGCGCGGCCTCATCCGCTGTTGCCTTTGACGACGCTGGAGTATCTTTTGTTCGGTCACTCGGCGGGTGGGGCGCTCTGGTGGTGGGGCGTGCGGGTGGCGGTGGTGCTGCTCGTGGCGGCCGTCGTCGCACTGGAGCTGATGCGTCGCCGGGACCGGGCCAGGCGTCGATGGGGGGCGCTGCCGCTGCTGACCACGCTCTTCCCGCTCTTTGCCGTCGTCGCGATCTCGTGGCTGGCCGCGCCGATTTACCTGGAGCGGTCGTTTGCGATGCTCGCGCCGTTCCTTGTGCTCTTTATCGCGCAGGGGGCGGCGATGGCACCATCCCGCGTCTCTCCTACCCCTTGGCTGGGGATCTTGCTGGCGGGACTGTTGGCAATCGGGGGCGGGGTCCATTTTGCGGCGCCCGATATCGCCAAGCCGCCCGTGCGTGAGGCGATGGCGGTTGTGGCGGCGGACTTTCGCGAGGGGGATCTCTGCCTGCACGTCGACGAGACTTACCTCACGGCGTTGGTCTACGAGCCGGTGCTTGGGCCGGCGCTTTGGCACATTGACGCCTGGAGGATGCGACCGGAGACGTACCGCGTTCTCGGCGGGCGCCTGGTCACGCCGGAGGAGGCACTGGAAGCGGAGGGGCGGCTGTGGTTGGTGGTCGCCGGCCGCAGCAGCCAGCCGTGGGAGGGGTTTCTGGGACAGATTGAGCAAGAGCGGCAGCTGGGTGATTCGTGGGAGTGGGAGTTTTTGAGTGTATACAGATACGATTAGTACAAGGGGCAAGTTTGGCAATTCTATTGTTTCTGGTATCATATTTGATGTGGCAGTGCTTGAAATGTAGGTGGTGCACATGTGTGGCATTTGTGGAATTGTGGCGATCAATACAACGCAGCCGGTCAGCCGTGATACTTTGCTCGAGATGGTTCGGGTGATGAAACACCGGGGGCCGGACGAGCAGGGGATTTACAACGATGGACGGGTCGGACTGGGGTCGTGCCGTCTGTCCATCATCGACCTGGCTGGCGGACGACAACCTATTTCCAATGAAGATGAATCGATGTGGATCGTCTTTAACGGCGAAATCTACAATTACCAGGGATTGCGGGAGTACCTTCAGAAAAGGGGGCATACTTTTCGTACACATACCGACACCGAGGTGATCTTGCATCTGTACGAGGAGTTTGACGAGGATTGTGTCCAACACCTGAATGGCATCTTTGCCTTTGCAATATTGGATACTAAGCAGAACGCAGTATTCCTCGCTCGCGACAGGATGGGCGTAAAGCCGTTGTATTACACCCAAGTCGCGAACCAGCTCATTTTCGGGTCTGAATTGAAGGTCCTGTTGGCCCACCCTGATGTAGAGCGCGACATCGATCCTATCTCATTGAATGAGTATCTCTCGTATGAATATGTACCTTCTCCCCGTTCCATCATAAGTGGCGTGTACCGGCTGGAGCCGGGATACTTCATTCGCTATGATGCCCAGGGACTTTATCGACAACGGTACTGGAACGTCGGTCTGGCGCGTAGCGAGAGCCGGCCTCCTATGAATTGGCGCGACTATTCGGCCGAACTTTACGAGACGCTCAAGCAGACCGTCAGGCAGGAGTTGGTCAGCGATGTGCCCGTTGGCGTGTTGCTCAGCGGCGGGATTGATTCCTCCACTGTTACGGCGATGATGGTCCAGGCATATCCTGGAACCGTCGATAGCTTCTCCATCGGTTTTGAAGAAGCGTCCTTTGACGAATCGCCCTACGCCCGAAGGGTGGCCGAGTACTTGGGTACTCGACATCACACGTTGACCTTGACCAGTGGGATGGCTGCCGAGATGGTACCTTCAATCACCGATTTTCTCGATGAGCCCTTTGGCGATTCCTCGCTTATTCCAACCTATCTTTTGTCCAAGTTTGCCAGGGAGCATGTGAAGGTGGTGTTGGGTGGAGATGGCGGCGACGAGCTGTTCGCCGGATACCCCACGCTGGTCGCTCACCGGCTGATCGGGTATTACGAGCGGATCGTCCCTTGGGGTGTGCGGGCTTATGTAGCTCCCAAGCTGCTCGATTGGATGCCTGTCTCTTTCAGCAACATCAGTCTCGATTTCCGGCTGCGTCGCTTCCTGGCGGGGCGTGGGATACCGCTGCAGGCCCGGCATCACCGCTGGCTGGGGTCGTTCTTTGAGAAGGAAAAAGATCTCCTGCTGCAGGATTGGATCAAGCCAGTGTTGCGTGAGACGTATGCACAGGCCTACGCACACGCGCGCGAATGTGATGCGCACGAAGAGCTCAATCAGGTGCTCTACGATGACATAAAAATGTACCTGGAGGGGGATATTCTTTTCAAGGTGGACCGGGCTAGCATGGCTACTTCTCTGGAAGTGAGGGTGCCCTTGCTGAACCGGGATGTCGTGGAATACGTCACCGCTTTGCCCATGGAACTCAAGTTGCATTGGTTCACAGGAAAATACCTGCTGAAAAAGAGCATGGAGCGCGCGCTGCCTCGAGAGATCATCAGGCGCCCCAAGAAGGGGTTCAACATGCCTGTAGCGCGCTGGTTGACCGACGATTTGCGCGATTTGGTGCTTGATATGCTTTCTGAGGAACACATCAACCGGCAGGGGTTCTTTAGATACGACTACGTGAAGCATTTGCTGGACGAGCACTTTGCCCATCGGCAGGACAATCGCAAGCTACTTTGGACGTTGTTGGTTTTCCAGTTGTGGTATGATGCATATGTGGGCTAGATTGGTCGGATGATAGGGGTAGGCCGCGCCTGAGCTGTGAAGATGATGATTAGGGCGGGGTGGCGGCTTAGTTTGAGCGAGAAATGGGCAGACAAGCCATATTATTTGTGATGTTAGGTGTGCTGGTCGCCGGTGTCTTGGCTCCAAGTATGCCTCTACCTGGTGTGATGCCGGGTCGCGATTCAGGGGCATTTCTCTATACAGCGGATCGAATCCTGGAGGGGGAAATTCCCTATCGTGACATCTGGGATCACAAGCCGCCTGCTATCTTTTACATCGACGCGCTTGGGTTGCTTATTGGAGGAGGTTCTCTTTGGGGAGTGTGGTTTTTGGAGTTTTTGTCACTGTACCTGGCCGGCATGCTGGGATTCGTTCTCATGAGAAAGGTACTTGGATTCGGGCCGGCGATTTTCGGGACAATAGCGTGGATGACGAGTTTGGTCTTGGTCTTGGGCGGGGGAAATTTCACGGAAGAGTTCGCATTGCCGTTTCAATTTGCTACGCTCTATTTATTCTGGCTTTCGGAGAAACAGGGGTGCTACTCCTGGCGGGGATTCCTGATCGGGATAATGGCCGCCGTCTCTTTCCTCTTGAAGCCTAATCTATTGGGTATACAGCTAGTGGTAGGGATTTATCTGTTGTGGACGCGGGTTTTTGAACGTCGATGGCGCAACTTGTTCGTGACTTTCGCCGCGATAGCCCTAGGAGCGTCGAGCGTTATTCTTGTGGTCGTCGGTTATTTTGCCCTTCACGGCGCGCTGGGTTATTTTTGGGACAGTGTGTTCCGCTATAACTTTGCATACGCTAGCACGACGCTCTCCGATAGATTCAGGGCTGCCATAGAGGGGTTGATTTACTTACCTGGATTATCTGCCATGGCATTTTTGGTCTATGTTCTCGTCGCTTTTTACATATGGCGCGGCAGGAAAATAGGCGGGGCACAAAAAGTTCTGCTAGATGTTTTGCTCGTCGGTCTCTTCATTGAATTCTTGTCGAGTTCCTTTTCTGGCAGGCTTTATAGGCATTACTATATAGCATGCTTGCCTATACTTGGGGTGTTAGCGGGCTTCTTTCGATATATCCTTGACGCGCTTTTAGGCAGCAGCTTTGCGAGGCATCCTTTTTCTCGAGGGAAGAGGTCGAGCTTTAGTAACTTTGTGTTCTCCGTGCTCAGCTTGGTGTTTATCTTGCCGTTTCTGCTCGAGATCGTTTGCATTATGATCGAGTTACCCAACAATCGTGAGACTATGACATATCAAACAGCACAATATGTCAAGAGTTGTACGACTGCACAAGACTATGTCTTGGTTTGGGGAGCTGAAACGGGCGTCAACTTTGTGGCTTCCAGGCGCTCGCCTACGCGCTTTGTCTATCAATACCCCTTGTATACATCTGGTTATCAAAATGGGGCCTTGATTAGCGAGTTTCTTGATGACATTGTGACAAACAAGCCCGTTTTGATCATTGACACCTCGCCGACTAACGAGTTAATCCCACCGATTAGTTCTGTCGAAAGGAGTAACTGGCGCTTGGTTGACGAGAACTATGGCATACTTCCAGAAATGGAAGAGGTGTTTGAATATTTGGAAGCCAATTACGAAATGGAACGAAGGATTGGGGAAGCGCAATGGCCTGTTTATGTGTATGCGGGAAAGCAGTAGCGCAAGTCCAAAAGCACACGTGCACAATGGGAGAGGAAGAACGTGAAGCGAGCCCTGCTTGAGTATATCGTCTGCCCGGAATGCTATGCCTCATTCGAATGCCACGTGGAAGTTGAGAGGGATGACGAGATAGAAACGGGTTCATTGCGCTGCTCCCGTTGTGAGAAGTCTTATCCGATCTTGCGTGGCATCCCACGGTTTGTAACCGTTGATGAGCCATTGAGCGGTAAGAATGTGCAGACGGCGGACGCCTTTGGGTGGGAGTGGCAAAAGTTTAGGGAGCTGCACGATTTGGCGACTTATCGAGCGCAGTTCCTGGATTGGATCCACCCCATACAGCCCGAGTTCTTTGATGGGAAAGTGGTTCTGGACGCTGGCTGCGGGATGGGACGCTTTTCACTTGTGAGCAGCGCGTTCGGGGCGAAAGTATTGGCCGTTGACGCGAGTGATGCTGTAGAGGCTGCGCGTGAGAACGCGCGGGATTTCTCCAACGTTCACGTTATCCAAGGGGATATTCACCGGTTGCCGCTGCGACTTGGCCGAGACGCTCAAGTGGATTTTGCGTTCAGCATTGGTGTGCTGCACCACTTGGATAGCCCGCAAGCCGGGTTCGATGCCCTCGTCAGGCATTTGAGACGTGGCGCTACGATTTTCGTGTGGGTGTATGGGCGTGAGAGGAATGGGTGGTTAGTGAACGTGGTCAACCCGATTCGCGTTTTCCTCACCTCTCGTTTGCCCCGCCGCGTACTCTATGCCCTTTCCTGGTTTATCACTGTCGTATTGCATCCGATCGTCCGGCTGATCTATCGTCCGTTGCGTGCTTTAGGCAGGGATAATTGGCTTTACAGGCTTTTGCCATACAACGATTATTTGGCTTGGCTGGGCCAGTTTGGGTTTCGACATAACCATCACGTTGTCTTCGATCACCTCGTCGCACCGGTGGCGTTCTACATACGGCGAGAGGAGTTCGAGGCATGGTTTCATGAAGCCGGTATGGAGATCATCAATTTGTCCTGGCGCAACCGGAACAGCTGGCGCGGGCATGGGGGCTTTGCACCGGATGTGTCTGTGGGCGAGTCACTCAAGTCTGAGGGAAAATGATAAAGAAATTGATCGGAAGGTTAGGATATAGCAGGGAATGGATCATCGTCGTTGCGTTGGCGTTGTTGGTCGCCTTGCTGAGAGCGCCGTCTTTGGAACAGCCGTTTGACAATGATAGCGGGGCGATTGCTTATCACGCTCGGCAAATCGTGCGGGGCGATCCCCTTTACGGCACACATCATTCCAACCACCACATGCCGGCTACATACTATCTCTATGCATTGGCCTTTTCTCTGTTTGGGGACAGTCTGTGGTCTGTCAAGTTCTTTCTGCTTTTGTGGACCATCGTCACGGTGTATTTGTTGTATCGGTTGGGACTTTTGATGACAGGGCACAAGATCGCAGGGGCGTTGGCAGCGGGTGTTTATGCTTTGCTTTCCTCTCACGTGCATCTGCTTGGACATACAGCCGAGATAGAGCTGTTTGCCAACCTGCCGCGAATTGCGGGAGTCTTGGTCCTGCTACGTCTGATAGCTCGGCGTGCCGCCGCTTGGAAATTTATGTTTGTGGGCATGTTGGGTTCGGCAGCCTTCCTATTCAAGGCGGTCTATGTTTCGCCTTGGGCGCTGGCTGGCGTCGTGTTGTTTGTAGAGTTTTGGTTGGCTAGGTCGAAGCGGGCTGTGTGGCGGGAGACCGTGGTGCGTGGTCTATGGGTGGCGGGAGGGGCCGTGATTGGCCTGTTGCCCGTCGTCATCTATTTTGGATTGGTGGGGCTGTTGCCCCGGTTTCTGGCGGTATTCACGCTGGGTAGGGGGTATGTCAGTTTTCGCACGGCCGCTTCCCCTGGGCCTGAGTATATGTTTCTTTTCCCCTTTGTCGGCTTGTCCGAAAACAACGTCGCGCTTGTGATATTCAGCATCACCGGCTCGGTCATGGCGGCGGCTAATTTGCTTCTTGGGCGTTATAAGCAGTATAGGCAGTGTTTGACTGAATTCTACGTCGTGGCGTGGTATGCGATTTCTTTTCTAGAGGCAGGTATTACGCGCACTTACTTTTCCCATTACTATTTGCTCGTACTTCCACCCCTGGTGCTGCTAGCAGCGTGGTTCTTGCTCAGGTTGTATCGTGTTGGAAAAAGCCGCTCGCGGGTGACCCGCTTCGCTGTGCTGGCGTTTCTGATGCTGTCGGTGGTGTTGGTGTTGTCCTTTAGCGTGGTGTTGAACTATAACTACTACTATTGCTATCTTGCGTATAAATTTGGCCCAGACACATGGCATGACTTTGTGCTTAAAGGGGCAATTGGTGGAAAGGGCTTGATACGTGTGCAAGAATTGGCCGACTATGTAGCGGCGCGCACCTCGCCATCTGACTACATCTATTATTGGTCTGGGGACACTCAGATTTACTACCTGGCGGATCGTCGCTGTGCTATTGATGTACTATGGCCTATTTACGCGGATGCTACTGGGCCGTATCAACGTATCTTTTCACCGCGAACAAAGTACGTTATTCTTGGAGAGAGCAATAACATTCCAAGGGCTGATTGGCTTTACACGGAACTGGAGGGAAAGTACGCTTTAGAGACCGTTATTGACGAACAGGAAGTCTACCGCCGTATCGATTGAGTCGTATGAACAAATCGCCGGGCTGGCTCTGGACACTGGTTTTGATCTACATCGTGACTTTCAGTGCGTTGTCCGTCTTGAAGCACGACAATTTCTACTCGTTTACTTTCGACCTGGGGATGAGGATTGAGAAAGCTTGTTAGGATTTGTTAAAGGCTGATAATCAAGCGCGATGGTTTTGTGGTTAGTAGATTCATCGCAAAGGGGTGCTGTGTTTCGCCATAAAGCTCGAGTTTGGCTCTTGCTTTTGCCGCTGATTCTGGTTTATGTGGTTGCTTTCAGCGCGCTGTCTGTCGTCAGGCACAACAATTTCTATTCCTCAACTTTCGACCTGGGCATCATGGCCCAGGTGACCTGGAACACGGCCCACGGGCGCTGGTTCGAGACCTCCATAGATCGGGCGACAAACGCAGGGCTCATCGGCAGCTATTTGGGCAACCACGTTCGCCCGATCCTGCTTTTCTTGGCGCCCCTCTATCGGGTGTGGCCGGATCCGCGTTTGCTGCTCATCCTGCAGAGCGTGGCTCTCGGTCTGGCGGCTTTCCCGCTCTATTGTGTCGTCCACAAGCAGACGGGGGATGCGTGGGCGGCGTTCATCGTCTCTTGTTGCTATCTGGCCTATCCTGCGTTGGGCTTTCTCAACCTGGTGGATTTTCATCCTGTCGCTTTTTCCGTCCCTCTGATACTTTTGGCTTATTGGGCTTTGCATGAAGAGCGAACGGCCCTTTTCTGGGTTGCCGTGTTGCTGGCCCTGTCTGTCAAGGAGGAGTTGGTGATCCCCATAGCAGTGTGGGGAGTGGTCAATCTTTTGTGGGGAAAGAGACGGCGGGTTGGACTGGGGCTCGTGATCCTGGCTGGAGTCTGGGCGATTTTGTGTTTTGGCTTGATTATCCCCACCTTCAACGAGGGGCAGCCGTATCGCTTCTGGCAGCTATGGATCAAGCTGTTGGGAGGAGTAAGCTCTGATCAAGGAGGAACCGCGCAGCCCATAGGAAGCGCGTCTTTTGAGACGATTGCCCTCTACTTGATTCACCTGTTTCTACCCTTGGGATTTCTTCCTTTTCTGGGGTCTACGGGGAAAAGCCAGAGAACCCCACCGCAAGAGGTGGGGGTGAATGGCAAGGCGAGAGATTTGGGGGCGGCAGCCCCCGAGGGCTTTTCCCTTAGGAAGTCCCGGCGCAAAGCGCCGGGGAGCTTCACTTCCTTTCTAGTGGCGTTGCCTTCACTGGCCTATCTCTTGCTGGGGGAGCGCCCGGCGTTCCACTCTGTCGGTTACCAGTACCCTGCGGTGCTGATCCCCTGGTTTTTCTTGGCGGTGTCTGAGGGTTTGCGGCGACTGCATCGCCCTGGCAGACTCCGCCTCTACCGTTTGGGGCTTGCGTTTATGGTGTTTGGTACGCTGGGTATCAACATTGCCCTCAACCCGATCTGTCTCTACGCTCGAGAGGGGATGTTCCAGCCTGAACCCCACCACGATCAGATTGCGGAGGCGCTGGCGCAGATTCCTCCCGATGCAGGTGTCGCCACGGTCAATCGCTTGGGGCCGCAACTCGCTGACCGCCGCGTGTTGGTGGCTTTGGAGTATCCTGCCCCGCTTCGGCTGGATCACCTGGAGATGGTGGACTATGTGTTATTTGACTTGGTGGATTGCAGGGTCGTCCCGGCTCCAGACCCGCGCGCAAGCTACGGGGAGATCGTTACACAGATTATGGGCACTGGCGACTTTCGTGTGCGGTACTGGGCTGGGCGCATTCTACTGCTTGAGCGGGGAGAACCTGCTGAGGGAGAAACAGAGGCCGTGTTGGCCTACGTGGCTGATCTAGTCGAGCAAGATCGGCCTTGTTGGCCTTGATGGGGAAAAGCTAGAAACCCCACTGCTTGTGGTGGGGGTGAATGGCAAAGCGGGGGATTTTGGGGCGGCGGTCCCCAAGGGCTTTTCCCTTAGGAAGATCCCCGGCGCAAAGCGCCGGGGATCTTCACAGGGTTGCTGCTCCATTCGAAAGGCGCCCCGGTCCTTTGGGTGTGTTTGTCCTTTGGGGCATCCAAGCCCGCTGCACAAAAACGAGATTCGCAAGCGTGTGTTGCGCCTATTTTGCTGGAAGCCGATTGCCCGCCGCCCCAGGGGCAAATGCACCCCGGTCCTTTTCCTTGTTTGCGCATCTTCCCCATCATGTGGTATACTCTATGATGAACAGCGAGGAGATGTTTTGCGCGGGAGGGCAGGCGGCACATGGCAGACAAGATCAAGGTAGTGATTGTGGACGACCATCCGGTCTTCCGGCAAGGCTTGCGGAACGTCTTGGCTTCCCACGGCGATCTGGATATCATTGGTGAGGCTGGCGATGGCGAAGAGGCTGTTGAGGTGGCGCAGGAGCTTCTTCCTGACGTTGTGGTGATGGACATCAATCTGCCGAAACTGAATGGCCTGCAGGCCACGCGCAAGGTCAAGACGAATTGTCCCGAGATCACCGTCATCATGCTCACCGCCTACGACGATGAAGAACAGGTCTATCACGCGGTTCGAGCAGGGGCTTCGGCTTTTCACGCCAAGGACGTCAGCCCAGAGCGTTTGGTGGACGTCATCCGTCAAGTCAGTCAGGGGCAATACGTCATCGGCGGCAAGGTGCTCGATGAAGATGGCATCGGCGATTGGCTCTTGGAGGAGTTTCGGCGTTTCGGCGGCGGTGGGTTTGAGGAGGATGAGTCGTGTTTTGCGCCGCTCTCTCCCCGCGAGATGGAAATTCTAGAGCTGGTCATTCAGGGGATGAGCAATAAGGAAATCGCGTATTACTTGGGAATCAGCCACCAGACGGTCAAGAACCACATGACTGCTATCTTGGGTAAGCTGGGGGTGGCGGATCGGACGCAGGCAGCTGTCTATGCACTTCGGCATGGCTGGGTACCCCTGCGCGAGAAGGGGTATAGCCGACACTAGACGAACGCAGGAGTGAACACATGGTGACTACAGCGCAGACCGGCAAAACATTTGAGCAGTTGTTGGACGAGATCGGCAAAGATTACAAGCAGACCCAGAGCGAGCTCAAGGAGGTCGACCTGCTCATTCAACAGACGACTTCCGAGGTGGAGCGACTCTCGCAGCGCAATACGCAGGTGACCAACAAGCTGCGGCAAGTTGAAGCGTCGTTGGACACGGTGCCGCGGGAGGATATTCGTGAGGCGTACGTGGCCGTCTCGGATACACAGCAACGGCTCTTTACTATGCGCGGGCAGTTGGAAAAACTGCAGAGCAACCAGCGCAGCCTAACGCGCTATCTCGACAGGCTACACAGCGTGCTCGATGTCGCCGATCAGGCACAGTACGGATCTCGGGGTGCTGGAGAGGATGGAGATGAGGCGGCGGGTGCGGGCGGGCCCTTGCAGCCGCTTGCCGTGCGCATCATTGAGGCACAGGAGCGTGAGAGGCAGCGGCTCAGCCGGCAGATGCATGACGGCCCGGCACAGTCTTTGACCAACCTTATCCTTCAGGCAGAAATTTGCGAGCGTCTTTTCGATACCGATGCCGATAGGGCACGAACCGAGCTGGTCAATCTGAAGAATGCGGTGGCGGGTACCTTCCAGAAAGTGAAGGGATTCATCCTCAATCTACGCCCGATGATGCTCGATGATCTTGGGGTAGTGCCTACCCTGAGACGTTATGTGGACGGCTTTGCAGAAAACAGCGAGATAGTGACCAATTTGACTATCACGGGTAAGGAACGGCGACTGGAACCACATAAGGAAGTGGCCATCTTCCGGCTTATTCAGGAGCTGCTCAACAATGCGGCTGAGTATGCCCATGCCAGCAGTATTCAGATCAGCCTCGACCTGGGGGATGATCTGGCCCGGGTGTCGGTCGAGGACAATGGCAGCGGGTTTGAGCTCACCGAAGCGCTTACCTCACCCGATGCGGACCGGCTGGGCTTGGCGGTGACGCGTGAGCGAGTAGAGATGCTGGGAGGGCGGATCCACTTCGACAGCAGCGTGGGCCGTGGTACAAGGGTCAGTCTCGAGTTACCCATATAGTGCAGCCAAATGAGGATTGGTACCAGAAGGATTAGTACCAACGTCCTATTGCCGTACATGTGTGAATCCAGTATAATTTGTTTAGTGGTATAAAGCATTGTCTAAGTGTCCATCATTCTATTGAAGGGAGGTGATAGGGATGCTGTTTTTACCACGTGAGGAAGGGCAGGGACTGGTCGAGTACGCGTTGATTCTTGTTCTAGTGGCTATTGTGGTTATCGTGATTCTGGCGCTGCTAGGCCCGGCCATTGGCAACATCTTCAGCAATATCGTGAATTCCATCTAGGCCTAGAGTGACGGTGGTATTGCACGAATGGACCGCACTGCCGAACAAGACCCCGCATCGCGGGGTCTTGTTCTTTTTATGGGGAAAAGCCGGAGAGCGTCCAAACGCGAAGCGGTTGGCAATTGCGGCGGGGGTGAGGCGCGATCCAAGGGATTGTCGCCAAGCGGGGGATTCAAACCATTGTGGCTTGGCGTAATTTGGAGATCGTTGTATAATTTGCCCCTTGAGAACGATTAGGAGGCAAAGATGAGCAAAGAAACAGAGGTTGGGGATATCGTTTATGGCCTGGCCATCTCGCCCAACTTTGCACAGGATGGTATTTGCTTTGCCGCGCGGCAAAGCGGCCTTTATCGCTCCGAGGATGGGGGGGCTGCTAGCTGGAGTTATGCGTACAATTCGCTAGAGTTGGAGGAGGCACTGGCGGCGATGGCAGTCGCCGTCTCGCCTGATTTTGAGTCGGATAGGAGCGTGTTTGCAGGTGCGTTAGGGGGCGTGCTGTATTCATTGGACAGCGGCGAGAATTGGCAAGTGGCTTCTTTGGCGTCGCCACCCCCTGCTGTCTCGGCCATCGCCGTGTCGCCGAATTTTGTCCAAGACGGCACGCTATTCGTGGGGACGATGGAAGACGGCGTCTTTCTCTCATCCGATCGGGGTAAACGTTTCCGGCGGTGGAACTTTGGGCTGCTAGATTTGAACGTCTTGTCTATGGCTATTTCTCCTGCTTTTGCCAACGACGAGACGCTTTTCCTAGGCACGGAGACAGGCGTTTTCCGCAGCACGAACGGCGGTCGCGCTTGGCGAGAGGTGAGTTTCCCCATCGACTATGCGCCAGTGATCAGTCTCGCCCTGTCGCCGGATTATGCCAACGACGGCGTCTTGTTTGCCGGTACAGAAGCGTTTGGCCTTTTTCGTTCTGAGGATCGGGGGAAAACCTGGTCACGTTTGGGGGAAGATGTTATCAAGGATGTTGTGAATGCTATTGTGCTCTCGCCCGAGTTTCCTGATACTCCGGACGTCCTGGCGGTGCTTGGCACAACCTTGCTTATTTCCCGCGACGGGGGCCAAACTTGGGCTGATTGGAAAGCGGACCTAGATCTGGCACAGGGAGTATCCACTGTGGTTGCCCCGCAAGGCCTCGCGCCGGGCGCGCCACTGCTGGTCGGACTTGTTGGAGGGGACGTGTTGCGGTTGTAGGGGTTGAATCCAGCTCGAACAGCGATGGAAAGAGTGGGTCGAAAGGCTCACTCTTTTTTCGTTTCGCTGGCGGACGTCCCGCGCGCTGTTTTTTAGGGTGTGCTTGTTCCTTGGGGCGTATACGCTGCTTGTGAGGAAATGGTGTTACCAAGGTGTAGTTGGGGCGCAAGCCCAAGCTGCCGGGGGGCATTTGCTCCTGTCTGATGAACGCTAAAGCGTGTGTTATGCCTATTTCACTGGAAACCGAGCGTCCGCTGCCCCAGGGGGCAAATGCACCCGTTTTTTGGCCCCTGCGTTTTTGAGTTTATGCAAAGTATGCTATAATGAACGGGACAGAGGGTTTTTTGAGAGGATAGAATGCAAGCGCAAATTGAGGAATTTCTCCGTTTTGTGGTGGTAGAAAAGGGCTATTCTAGCCATACTGTTTCTGCTTATCGCAACGACCTAACCCAGTTCCTGTCCTACCTGGCAGGTGAGGGGGTCTTTTCTTGGCAGGACGTGGGTCGAGAGCGCATTCGGAGCCACGTCCTGTATCTTAAGCAGCGCGGGTATGCCCCTTCGACGGTGGGACGCAAGGTCGCGGCTGTCAAGTCTTTTTTTCACTTCCTGGTCGCCGACGGCGTGCTGGGGGATGATCCCACCGTCTTGGTGGACTCTCCGTCGGTTGACAGACATCTTCCACATCCCTTGAGTCTGGAGGAAGTGGCCCGGTTGCTGGCGGAGCCGGCTCGGTCCAATACCCCCAAAGGGCTACGAGACCGGGCGCTGCTTGAGTTAATGTATGCAACCGGTATGCGGGCCAGCGAGGTTATCCAGCTCGACGTAGGCGCAGTCGATCTGAAGGATGAAACGGTGCGTTGCCTGGGCAAGGGAAACAGGGAGCGCATCCTGCCGATCCATGAACGCGCTCGTGGAGCACTTGAAACTTACTTGGAGAGCGGTAGGCCCAGGTTGTTGCACGGGCGGAGGGAGACGGCTTTGTTTGTCAATCGCCGTGGATATCCCTTGACCAGGCAGGGCCTCTGGCTGATCGTCAAAGAATACGCCACGGCCGTTGGTATCGAGCAAGATGTCACTCCTCATACCCTGCGCCACTCCTTTGCTACTCACATGCTGGATGGCGGCGCAGGACTGCGCGAGCTTCAGCAACTGCTGGGTCACACCAATATTTCCAGTACACAAATCTACACCAAGGTCTCTACCCGCCGCAAGCGAGAGGCCTACGATAAGGCTCATCCACGCGCTTGAGTTGGGGCGCTGAAAGGGGCATCATGAGTTACGTGGAGAAATTGTTGGCGAAGAACGAGCGTGTGGTGAGGACTTCTCGTGACCACTGGATCGTGTTGCTGCCCACGATTCTGGTTGACGGGGTGGTCAGCTTTATCATTCTTGCCCTTTCGATAGTGGGAGCCGTATTTTCTGGATGGGCTGTGCCGTTATTGGGCCTCTTATTGCTGCTCGTGCCCGTTGGTCATTTTCTATACCGCTTGTGGATTTGGTGGAACAAGCGCTACGTCATTACCGATCGTCGCATTATCCAGGTCAGCGGGATGGTCCAAAAGCGGGTGTCTGACACCCTGCTGGAAAAGATCAACGACATCGTGACGGAGCAGACCGCGATGGGACGCCTCCTCAAGTATGGCGACGTCAAGGTCATCGCCGGCTCGGATAGCGGCGCCGATGTCTTTTATCGCCTTGCCGACCCGATCGAATTCAAGAAAGATTTGCTTGATCAGAAAACCGGGCTTGATCAGCTAGGAGCGTCCAAAGACTCCAAGTGGCAGGCGGAGAGCGGAGCGCCGAGTGCAGCGGATATCCCGGAGTTGATCGCGGAGTTGGATGAGTTGCGCAAGAAGGGTCTGCTGACGGACGCCGAGTTCCAGGAGAAGAGACGCAAGCTGCTGGATAGGATCTAGAGATTCCCGGATGCCTGAATCCTTCATGATGTCGCATTTTGAAGCCGCTGCTGCCGTGGTGCGGGAGCGGACTGCCCTACAGCCTGGGGTGGGCCTCATTCTTGGCTCTGGTCTCAGCGCGTTGGCGGATGCCGTCTTGGATGGCGTGGCCATTCCTTATGAAGACATTCCTCACTTTTTCACCACGACTGTAGAAGGACACGCAGGCCGTTTGGTCGTCGGGCGATTGGAGGGGCAGGCGGTGGCCGTGATGCAGGGACGCGCTCATTACTATGAGGGCTATTCGATGGCTGAGGTCACCTTTCCCGTTCGTGTGATGCAGGTCTTGGGAATTGAGACGCTGATCGTCACCAATGCGGCGGGGGGTCTCAATCCAGGGTTCAACACGGGTGACGTGATGCTCATCACCGATCACATTAACCTGATTGGAATGGGGGGGCTGACCCCGCTGCGTGGTCCAAACCTGGACGCCTTCGGGCCGCGTTTCCCGGACATGTCAGAACCGTACGACCTGCGCCTGCGGGAGCTTGCCGGGCGGGCAGCCGCTGAGGCGGACGTGCCTCTGCGCGAGGGGGTTTATGTTTGCCTGGCGGGTCCCAGCTTCGAGACGCGGGCCGACCTGCGGTTCCTGCGCTTGATTGGTGCGGACGCCGTCGGCATGTCGACCGTACCCGAGGTCGCGATTGCTCGCCACGGCGGTACGCGTGTGCTGGGGCTCTCTGGTATCAGCAACATCGCACCGGTAGAGGGTGCGGCGGTGGAGACAACCCACGAGGAGGTGCTTGAAGCTGGCCGGGTGTTGGTGCCAAGGTTGGGAGCAATCATTCGTGGGGTGTTGAGGGCGCTATGACGATTCTTCTACGTTGGTTGGTAGATTACGCCTGGATCTTTTACATTGGATGCATTTTTGGGGCCATTTTTTATACGGTACGAGCGTTGATTGCACATCGGGACCGGGGTCTAGCTCTGTTCACGCTCGAGCGTGAGACCGCGACATCGCGTGTGGTTCGGGCTTGGGCGATGGTTCTGATTCTCGTCTTTATCGGCGCGGCTATCTTTATCAGTGCGAATTTCATCCTGCCCGACCTTTATGACGAGATGTCCATCGGCACTCCTACGCCAATCCCATTGGCCTCTGTCACTCCTACCGTTGATCTCACTCCCAGTCCTACGCCGACCTTTGCAGTGCCGACTGTTGCGCCGACCTCTGCCGTTTCGGTTCCTACGCCGCAGCCTCGGTCGACCGCTGTTCCGGCGACCTCGGTGCCTGTAGGGGCCTTGTCGGGTGACGTGCGAGTCCGATTCGGCAATCCCGCTTTTGTGGAGTTGGTCAGCTATAGCCTGTCGGCAGTCGAGGTCACCACTGCACAGCCCATACAGCTCACCCTTACCTGGCGGGCCTTGGAGGGGCGCAGCCCGGTGAACTATGTCGTTTTCACCCACCTTCGGTCAAGTGACGGCAACATCATCGCGCAGCACGATGGGCTTCCTGGTGGAGGGGATCGCCCTATGATGGAGTGGTCTTCTGGGGAGACCGTTGTGGACGTGCATTCGATGGGGTTTGTCGAGGAGTATCGTGGCTACACCGGCCCGGCGACGATCATTGTCGGCCTGTACAACCCGGAAGCGGTTGGTGAGCGCGTAACGACCAGCGCTGGGGTGGACTATGTCACGCTGGTCGCGGTCAATGTGGTTCCGTAGAGTTTAGCGATATGGTAACTACTCAGCCTTGCTTCGCAGTTGCCTTTCGCGTGTGAAAAGGGAGGGGGCGGGGGTTGGGAGAGCGGCTTCGCCGCTCTCCCAACCCCCGCCCCCTCCCTTTTTCGAGCGAGAGAGACTGCTCGGGCGAGTAGCCTGAGTAGTTACGCGATATGATGCTTTCGAAAAAAAAGCCCGCACGCGGCGGGCTTTTTTTTCTCGTGGGTGGGCTACCACCATGTTGATAAGAGCTACCACCATGGCAAGAAAAAGGTCTGGGTCGTAGCCCTCAGGTCACCATAGACTGCCATCACATCGATCACCACTTTTTCTCCCGGGGGTGACAGTTGGATATCAAAGCTGCACTTGGTAAAACCACTGGTGTTGGTAGGGTCGCAGGTGTGTGTTTGATCTCCTGACTGGTAGTGTATGACGATTTGGGCGTTGACATCCTGGACTGGCTCGTGCCGCTGATCGTTCACGTAGATAAAAACAGTCTGGGTGCCCTGACGCCCCATAATGGCGTAGCGTACTGACGCACTTACGTCTAGCTTGGTATGCGGCCCTGTTGGCGGACCGGGAGTGGCTCCCGGTGCGGCGGGAGGTGGTAGAGGTTGATCGTAATCACCAGGGAGGCCAAATTCCTCGAGGTAAATTTCCCCCATATCGGTCAGGCGCATTTCCGGCCCGGATGCCGCCTCGGGATGCCATTCCATCCTCGCCCGTTGGAAATATTGGACGATATATCCATCCTCATACATAAACTCGGTGCGGGGATAACCAAATATATCTAGCCCGCCGTGCTCACGAAAGTGCTTGAGGAACGCATAGGATACGACGTGGCCGGTTTCTGGGAAATAATGGTGGACAGAGCTGTTAAAGGCTGGGCGCTCTGCTTCGCCGACCGGGGGATCGATGTGGCCCAACTCGTCGATTAGCAATCCAAGCTGGACCTTGTAAGGGTCGGGGTTGTATGGGTGCCATTCCATGCGGGAACGCTGGAAGTACTGCACCCGTAGCCCGCGTGCGGGGTCGTCGAATGCCTCCGTGAGAGGATAGCCAAAGGTCCCTCGTTCGCCTCGTGTCTTGAAAAAATCAAGGAACTCGTTGCATACGTAGTGACCGGTCTCAGTGAAGTATTCGCATTTCCCGCTAGGGGTTTCTTGTGGATGGGTGGCAGCTACGTTTCCTACAAGGAGGATAACTACTATGGCTATTATTGGGAGAGATCGCGCGACTCCCGCCCCCCTTTTTTCCATCCCCTTTCCTTTTTCGTGCTGGTTTTGTTACCTGCCTTTCGTTTTTTACCAGCCTATTTCATTTTACACTACTTTACATAGGCAGTCAATAGTATGGCAGTACCAAGAGGGGATAGCCGCATCTTGCTCAAACCGAATTCAAACCTTTTACGCCACGGATTGGCCGTATCATCTGTAGGGCAAGCGCTGATTTTTGCCCTCGGGTTTGTGGGGATACGAGGGATTGGATCACTCCTTGGCCCGAAGATGCGGGAAGAGGATGACCTCGCGGATCGTCGCTTTGTCCGTGAGGAGCATGGTCAGTCGGTCCACTCCCATGCCAAAACCCCCATTAGGCGGCATACCGTACTTCATCGCCCGCAGGTAATCTTCATCCATTGGGTGTGCCTCCTCGTCTTCTGCTACGTAGAGCCGGCCTGCTTCGAGGAAGCGCTGTTCCTGGTCGAAAGGATCGTTTAGCTCGCTGAAGGCGTTTCCCATCTCCATTCCCGCGATAAAAAACTCAAAGCGTTCGACGTGAGTCGGATCGTCGGGTTTGACCTTGGCAAATGGGGAGATGTCGCGGGGGTAATCCATCAAAAATGTCGGTTGGATAAGTGTCGGGTCCATTGCATCCAAGAGCACCTTGTCGATCAAGCGCCCCCAAGTTGCGCCAGGTTTTGCTTCGAGGCCCTTGGCCTTGAGCGCAGAAGCCAACTCATCGGCGGTGGGGTGGTCGAGATAGTCAATGCCCGTGACCTCGATAGCGGCCTCGCGCAGTGTGACCCGCCGCCAGGGCGGGTTGAGGTCGATCTCGTGGCCTTGGTATTGGATCACAGTAGTGCCCAGCACTTGCTCGGCGACGTAAGCGACCATCTGTTCGCAGAAGGCCATGACGTCGTTATAGTCCCAGTAAGCGGCGTAGAATTCCAGTTGGGTGAACTCTGGGTTGTGTTTCTGTGAGATGCCTTCGTTCCGAAAGTCGTGGCCAATCTCGTAAACCCGGTCGTACATTCCCACCAGGAGCCGCTTGAGGTACAGCTCGAACG
>JAFGED010000201.1 GCA_016931785.1 Anaerolineae bacterium | reverse complement strand
GTTTGTCAGGCTTCATATTCCCTGTGACTTGTGGCAAAAACGTGCGGGGAATCGGCTTCCGCCACCAGGAAAATGATTCTTGACAGATCACTAGGTGTAGCACGGCTGAACCCAGAGAACAAACTCGTGTGCAGGGGGACTTTTGAACCGCTGCAAAGAGTTCTTTTACAGGCCCTGGTTTTCGAGCTCCGCCAGCCAATCCTTGATGCGTCGCTCGATCTGGTCGCGCACCTCACGGAACTTGAGCAACTTTTCCTCGTCCGAACCTTCAAAGGCCGCCGGATCATCGAAGGGCCAGAACAGCCGTTGCCCCATGCTGGGGAAGACGGCAGGGCACTTTTCCTCGGCGTTGGCGCAGACGGTGATCAGGTATCCAAAATGTACCTTGCCCATGTATTCCGAGACGTTCTTGGAACGCTGGCCGCTCAAGTCGAGGCTGATTTCTTCCATGACTTGGTAAACGCAAGGGTTGATCTCGCTTGGCTCAAGCCCAGCGCTGTAGGCCTCGAACCGGTCGCCGCCGTGCTTTCTGAGAAGGGCCTCCGCCATCTGGCTGCGAGCCGTGTTGCCGGTGCACAGAAACAAAACTCGTACCTTTTGCACAGGTGACCTCCGTTTGTGAGTTGGTAGGACGTACAAAACCCACGCTAGTGTACCATGTTCTCTTTAACGTATTCTTAACGATTTGTTAAAGCTGCTTGAAAAATGCTCGGGTATTATTATTCCTCAGTACGAAGCGCACATTGATTTCGATCATCAGAAGAAATGTGAAAATGTGAAATGCCAACGCCACGGATTAACAGGGTCTTGTTTGTAGTCTACGTGCTGGCCACAGTTGGTATACTGGTCGCCTTGTTCTTGGTCAAACCTCAGGTGCGCCGGGGTGTGGTTTTCTACGCCCCTCTGCGCGAGTTGGTTGTATCCCTTCTGCCCAAACCGGAGCCCGTCGTCGTCGACATGCTCTATTCCACCGAAAAGGCCGAGTGGATCGCCGCCGCGGCGCTCGAGTTCGAGGCCACCTATGAGCTCGACGGTCACCCCATCGACCTGCACATGAAAAAGATGGGCTCGCGCGAGATGTACCTGGCTGTACTGGATGGCGAGGAGCAGCCGGACCTGATCAGCCCGGCGAGTATGCTCCAGATCAATCTCCTGCAGGATCTCTCCACCAGCAAGTTTGGCACCCCCGTGGTGAACCCCGCCGACCGCGAGACCTGCCGCCGCATGCTGCTCACGCCGGTGGTGCTCGTGGCCTGGAAGGACCGCGCGCAGGTGCTGTGGGGCGATGATCCCAACAGCCACATGTGGATGCACCTGCACGGCGCGCTCACCAACTCCACCGGCTGGGAGGCCTACGGCCATCCCGAATGGGGCTACATCAAGTTCAGCCACACCAATCCACTCAAGTCCAACAGCGGCTTTCAAACGATCCTGCTGATGACGTACAACTATTTCGGCAAGACCAGCGGCCTGACCAGTGCCGATATTCTCTCCGACGCCGGTTATCAGCAGTGGTTCACCGAGTTCGAGGGCACGATCTCCGATTTTGGCGACAGCACCGGCACCTACATGCAGGAGATCGTCGCCTACGGGCCAAGCAAGTACGACATGGTCGCCGTGTACGAGGCCACGGCCATCGAGCAGGCCGAGAACGCGGTGGGCCGCTACGGCGAGCTGCAGGTCTATTATCCTCCCGCGACGCACATGAGCGATCACCCCTTCTGCGTATTGGACGCGGAGTGGGTGTCGCCAGAGGAGGCCCGCGCTGCCCAGATGTTCATGGAATATCTGGAGAGCCGCGAGATGCAGGAACGGGCGTTGCTCGATCACGGGTTCCGTCCCGTAGATCAAGGTATTCTACTGGATCAGCCCGGTAGTCCCTTGCAGCTTTATGCAGACAACGGCTTCAAACTCGAATTACCGCCGGAGGTCGAGTCGCCGCCAGGGGACGTGCTGCAGACGCTGCTGGATTTTTGGGCGCGGAGCACGCAGAGGTAGAGCGTATGAATGAAAACCGCTTCAAGGAACATCTGGCCGACATTGCTTTCACAGGTGTTGCGATGGCTTTCGTAGGCGGCGCCGCCGGATTCTTCAGCAACGGCATCCTGGGAGCGCTCGTGGGATTGGCTGCCGGCTTTGCGACTGGCGTGGGTATCAGCGTCGTTCTCGTCGCCATATATTCCAACGCAGACGGGCGCGGGCAGCCCATCTCGGTGGTGCCGCCGGTTGATACGATCCTATCGTCGCACATGCAGAGGACGGCGGGCCGTCCGCAGCAAACCGATCACGCTGCCCAGGAGTGCGAAGGAGTAGAGAAATGAAGCAAAGTTTCTACGGTGTTTTCGTCGTCTGTGTTGTCTTGGGGATGCTGCTCGCGGGTTGCAGTTGTCCGGCTGGAATACCCTTCATCGGCGGCGGCAAGGTGACCATCACCATCTATTACGGCTCCGAGAAGGAAGAGTGGCTGGAGCCGCTGGCGGCGGAGTATAACGCTCAGAGGAACGAGACTGTGGCGGGATCTACTATCGTCGTCGAGGCCACGCCGATGGGCTCTATCGAATCGGCCAATGGGATCGTCGACGGGACGATCCAGCCGACGGTGTGGAGCCCTGCATCCTCGGTCTATATTCCCGTCGCCAACGCCGGGTGGAAGCAGAGCCACGCCGAGGATCTGGTGGTGGGTTCGCCGAAGGACCTCGTCCTCAGCCCGGTGGTGATCGCCATGTGGCAGCCGATGGCCGAGACGCTGGGCTGGCCCGACAAGTCGCTGGGCTGGGCCGACATCGCCGCGCTATCGACCTCCGAGGAGGGCTGGGCGGCATATGGCTACCCTGAGTGGGGCGAGTTCAAGCTGGGGCACACCCACCCCAACCACTCCAACAGCGGCATCGTCTCCATCATCGCCGAGACCTACGCCGGCGCGGGCAAGCAGCGCGATCTGACGATGGACGATCTGACCGACCCCGCAGTGAGGGACTTTGTGGCTGCCGTGGAGAGCAGCATCATCCACTATGGCCGCTCCACCGGCTTTTTCGCCAGCCGCATGTTCGAGCGCGGGCCTTCGTACCTGAGCGCGGCGGTGATGTACGAGAACCTGGTCGTGGCGCAGGAGAGCAAGCGGCTCTCGGGCGAGAGCTTTCAGTTGCCCGTCGTCGCCATCTATCCAAAGGAGGGCACCTTCTGGTCCAATCATCCCTACGCCATCCTGAACGCCCCCTGGGTGACCGCCGAGCAGCGCGAGGCCGCCGAGGCGTTCGAGGCCTTTTTGCTGGATAGGCCCCAGCAGTTTCGGGCGCTCGAATACGGCTTCCGGCCCGCCGATCCCTCAATCCCGCTGACGGCCCCGCTGGATGCGGCCCACGGCGTCGATCCCGCGCAGCCCAAGACGGTGCTGGAGGTCCCCTCCGCCGAGGTGATCGCCGGCATCGAACAGTTGTGGCGGGAGGTGAAAAAGCCGGTCGACGTGGTGGTGGTGATGGACGTTTCCGGCAGCATGGGCGGCGAAAAAATCTCCGCCGCACGCACCAGCCTGATCGAGTTCGTCAACCTGTTGGACGGCCGCGATCGACTCCAGGTCATCCTCTTTGACGACGAGCTGATCATGCTGACGCCAATGTCGCAGTTGAGTGATAAGCGCGAAGACGTCACCCGCCGCGTCTCCGGCATCGTCGAGGGGGACGACACGCGGCTGTACGACGCGGTGAAGCTGGCGTACGAGGAGATGGAGGCCAACGGCGATCCAGATCACATCCGCGCCATCGTCGTGCTCTCAGATGGCCAGGACACCGCATCGGAGCTGTCACTGGGGCAACTCCTACCGGTGATCCACGCACAGAGTGAGAGCGGCAGCGGGACCAAGATCTTTACCATCGCCTTTGGCGGCGATGCTGATAAGGACGTCCTGCAGCAGATCGCCGAGCCTACCGGCGGCAAGTTGTACGAGGGCGATCCCAAGACGATCCGCGAGGTGTATGCGGATATTGCGACGTTCTTCTAGCATGCGCACACGATCACCTTTGCTGACCGGACTGATTCACCCGCTCAACCTGCTGACGTTGGGCCTGGCGGTGTTTGCCGGATTGTTTGCCACCTGGTGGCTCTTTCCGGTGGGCGTGCTGCTTTGGCTGATTATGGTGTTTGCAGTTTCGCGGGACCCCTCGCTGCGCATCAGCCACGAGATGCAGCGACGTGCGCCGCTGGCGCAGCGCTTCCAGCGCTACTTTGACCGCATCGAGCGCGCCCAGGTGGGGGTGTTCAACAGCCTTTCGACCGCGCCTGCAGCCGTGCGACGGGCTTTGCAGCCGGTCCAGACAGAGATCGACGTGCTGGCCAACCTGGCCTATGCCCTGTGCAAGCGTATGACTGTGCTGGAGAACTATCGTCTTGTCTCCCAGTCCCGCCCTGACCTGGAGGCCGACCTGCAGCAGATCGAGACCAAGATCAATGGCGCCGAGGATTCACTGACCAGGCGCGAGTACGAGGAATCTCGCCGGTCGTTTCAAGAGCGCCTCTCCAAGCTGCAGGCCGTTTCGACGCAGTTGGATCGCGTGGAGGCGCAGCTCATGAGCCTGGCGAACGAAATGGACGGCATCGTCACCGAGGTCATCCGCCTGCAGGCTATGGGGCACGAAGAGGCCGCGCGCTTTGTACCTGCGGTCGCGGGAAAACTGCGCGAGCAGGCGGCTCAATTGAAAACGTTCGAGCGAGAGGCTATCGCGATCTGACGGGATGGTCCCTTTCTGACCTGGACGACATGGTGTGCAATAATGGATCTTTAAGAAACGTCATGCAGCGATTGCTGCTCGTGTCCGCTCCGCTCGCTCTGCTCCTCCTTGGCTGGGTGGGCTACGTCCATTACCTCACTGTGCAAGAGGAGAGCGCGTGCGTGACAGCGGTGGGAGATCTGGCAGAGAATGACAATATGGTAAAGGCCAAAGAGCTGCAAGATGTGCTCAATCGCTACAGCGACGAGAGGGACGGGGTAGGATTGCAAGCTACCGTGGTGCAACCGGATGGCGCCGTTTGGAGTGGCGTCTCTGGCTATGCAAATCGCGAGAAGAGATGCCCCATGACCCACAACCATCACCTGTACGTCGGGAGTATCACGAAACTCTACACAGCGGCGTTGGTCATGGATCAAGTGGAAAAAGGGACGATCTCTCTTGACGATACGCTGGGCGAGTGGGTGGACCTCTCTTATGCGGATAGCGTAACGGTGAGGATGCTGCTCAATCACACGAGTGGCGTCCCCAGCTACACGGAGGACGCCTGGTTTCTCGCGCGCTATTTTGGGCTGCCTAGAAAGAATTGGCAGAGTGACGAGCTTGTACGTGTGATTAGCCGCAAACCGCTCGAATTCGACCCGGGCTCCCAACACAAGTACTCGAACTCGAACTATTTGCTCCTCGGCGTGATCCTGGAGACGGCGACGGGCGAGACCTATCAGGCGCTGCTTGAGGAAAATATCGCACGCCAGCAGGGCTTTGACGATACCTCTTTTCTCGCTCACGATAACGGCGCGGTCATCGCCAATGCCTACGACGATACTCTTCTACACCTCGGCACGAGGAACCTGACTGGGTTTCGCCGGTCGATGGCGAGCGGCGCTTTTTCTGCTGGGGGCATTCTCTCCAACTCGGAGGACGTCGCTCTGTTCGCCCATCGGCTGTTCACCGGTCAGATTGTAACGGATTCGACCCTCGATCAGATGACGACGTTTATCGAGACTCCTGACGAGGATATGCCTTTGCAGGCCGGGTATGGGCTTGGGGTACGGAACTTGATCGTCGGCGGAGAGAATCTTTTCGGCCACACGGGGTCGATTCCGGGATACTCGGGGATCGTCATGCACAATCCAGAAAAACGCTACACCATCGCCGTCTTGAGCAATCTGTCCATTATCGACCAAACGGGGCTTCTCGAAGAGATTCAGAACGCGTGTCTTCTCAATTAACGAGATGCGGGTTTCTCCAGGGCCTTTAGAGGTGCGACGCATTTTCGAAGGAGCAGGCAAACAGGCTATGGGTTACAGTTCCTGATCTGGGAAGTCAGGAGAGGAGGTGCGTCGCACCTTTAAGGGCCTTTGGCGAAACCTTGACCGTACTTTAACAAACAGTTAAACAAGACTTAATGGCTATGCTTCATACTTGGGGTGATCGAGTGAGAGGACGATGCTATGGTCGTTCGAGACAAAACCCAAGTGGAGATGCCGCTGCCGGGAGCCGGTTTGCAGTTTGCAGAGGTTGTTCTGAGGGAACAGACGCCTGCGGCGGTCGAGGCCGGCTTCCCCAAGGCCTGGGATGGCCGGCTGGCTTACGTTCTCACGAACGTAGGCAGCCCGCCCGTGCTGGCTCCGGCCGCTATGGCACTGGCGGCGGCGGTTCTCACCGATCCGCGCGCCTGGATGTGGGCTGGGCTCTACGTTTTGCTCACCGTCGTGACGCCCGTGCTATACTTGATCTGGTTGAAACATCGTGGGTTGATAACCGACCTGGACGTGCAGCAGCGCGAGCAACGTACCAAGCCGATGCTCTTTACACTGGCTTGCGGCGGGTTGGCCTGGCTTGCGCTGGCGGCGGGCGCTGCACCGGCGCTGATGACCCTTTTGGCGGGCGTGTTGTGGCTGCAGATGATCGTGATCTTGTGCATCACGCTGCGCTGGAAGATCAGTGTGCACTGTGCGACGGCCGCCAGCGTGGCGACGGTCGCCTGCGTGTTGCTGAAAACGCCACTGCCGCTCCTCGGCGTACCCATCGTCGCCTGGTCGCGCGTGCGTCTGCGCCGCCACACGCTGGCGCAGACGGTGGCGGGATCGTTTCTAGGCTTTGCTCTATTCCTGACGGCGCTCTTGTGCGCAGGAGGTGTCTAGATGCATCCGACCGCATGTGCTGAGACTGGCGTTAACTGGGAGCTCTGGAACTTTGTGGACACGAACCGCTTCAGCCCGCGCTACCGCAGCCAGGAGTGGCGGCGGCTGCTCAGCGGTGGGCACCCTGAAGCGCCGATTCTGCTTTACGTAGGTTGTCTTGCAAAGCAGGATCGCGTGGAATGGCTGCGCCCGATGATGGATGTGTTGGTCTATGCACACCTGATCATCGTGGGTGAGGGGCCGGTGCAGGACGAGTTGGAAGAGGTTTTCGCCGGCACCTCCACGGTCTTTACCGGTCGTTTGGATGGTGAAGGGCTGGCGCGCACCTATGCGTCGGTCGACCTCTTTGTCACGCCGTCGATGAGTGAGGCCGTCGGCACCTATGTGCTGCAGGCGATGGCGTCTGGATTGCCCGTCATCGCCCCGCGCGCTGGCGCGCCGCTGGCTCACGTGATCGATGGTGAAAACGGCTTCCTGTTCGAGCCCGGCGAGCCCAGAGAGATGGTGGCCCTGGCCCGGTGGCTCGTCGCGGATCCGGCCCATACCCGGCGCCTCGGCGCGTCCGCCCGGACGTACGCCGAGACTCGGAGCTGGGAGGAGTTGCGAGAGGGCTTTTGGGATAACGTAAGCGCAGCGTCGGCGGGCGACCAGGTGCATGTAGATGGCTGGTTGAGGGCGGAGCTCGATTTTGAGGTTCAGATACCCGAACTTCATCCGCTGCATCTGTTTGCCTGAGGTGAGTTAGTGCCCGAGTTCCTGAAGTCGCTATATCGCCGTTGGCAGACGCGCTCGCTGCGGGCCAAGTTGCTCATCCCTATCGTGGGACTGATGCTGGTTTCGCTGTTGGGCAGCGCGCTGGCCTTCGCCGCAGGTACTGCGCTCACACAGGACCGCCTGCTTGAAAAGCAGACTTCCGACGACGCGCAGATCGTTGCCGATGCCCTGGCACTCCGCTTGGAGGATGTCTCCACCGCCGCTATGTTGCTAGCCGGCGATCCCAACGTCGGAACTGCCGCGCAGTCGGATACCGAGGAAGACCTCGCAACCCTCAACGAGCGGGCCGTTCGCATCCGCAACCGCTTCAACCTGGACTTGATCCAAATCTATGATCGAACGGGCCAGGCGCGTGCTAACCTGGTGCTATCGAGCCTGTACCGCGAATCCTCGTTGATCGGGCTGGTTGGGATGGACCAACCGGTGATTCGGGCCATCGACGGGCGAGTGCTTCTGCTGAGCCGGGCGACGATGAAGGGCAGCTCGGGTACGGTGATCGCCGGCGTTGATATGGAGACGGAACTGTACCGCATCGCGTCGCAGTATCGCCTGGCCTCTGACCTGGGCCTGGTTTATGACGATGTTCGGATGAGCACTCGTGAAGGGCTCTCCTTTGACGTGAAGGAGGGTAGAAGCGGGGGCTTGTACAATCGGCGCGTTACCCTCAAGCTCGGAGATGATTCCCTCGATCTGCTGTTGGTGCGTCCCACGAAGGATATCGAGCACATCACCGCCGTAGGTCTGACGGTCGTGGTCGGCAGCGCGTCGCTCACTACGCTGTTTTTGGTTGTGCTTGGCGTGGGCATCACCTACGTGATCGCGCGCCCGATTCACCAGCTCGCCGTCGCCGCCGAGGCCGTCGCTCAGGGAGATATGGAACAGCGGGTCAGCGTGGGGAGCCCGGATGAGATCGGGACGCTGGCGACGGCCTTCAACAGCATGGTCTCGGAGCTGCGCAGTCTGTACGGGAGCCTGGAGGCCAAAGTCGAGACGCGTACGCATGAGTTAAAGACGTCTGCCGAGATTGCCCGTGCGGTTTCCTCCAGCTTGGATCTCGACATCATTCTAAGGGAAGCGGTGCAATTGATCCGTAAGCGGTTGGGATTCTACTACGTCGGGATATATCTCGTCAAGCCGAACTCAAACGTGGTCGTTTTACACGAGGCCAGCGGCAAGATGGGACAGGCACTCAAGACACGGCAATTCCAGGTTCTCGTTGGCTCCGATTGTCCTGTCGGCCTGGCCGCCGCCATGGGGCAGCCGAGCATCATCCACGACGTGCGGGCCAAGCCGGCGCATCTCAAGCCGCCGCTGCTGCTCGATACCTACTCTGCGGTCGCGATTCCCTTGCTCGTCGGTGAGGCCGTGATTGGCGTCATCGACGTTCAAAGCAGGACGCGATACGCCTTCACGTCGGAGCAGGTCAGTTTGCTCATCGCACTGGCCAACCAGATCGCAACCGGCGTGCACAACGCCCAGTTGTATACCCAGCAGCGGCAGGCTATCAAGCGGCTCGCCGAGGCCGATCGGCTCAAGACCCAGTTCCTGGCCATCATCAGCCACGAGTTGAGGACGCCTCTAAATTCTATCATCGGGTTCTCCAGGCTGCTTCTCAAGGGGGTGGATGGCCCACTCAACGATACCCAAGCTGGGGATATCAAGATCATCAACGATGCCGGTCAGCATCTGTTTTCCTTGATACAGGACATTCTGGACGTCTCCCAGATCAACGCGGGCAAGATGGTCCTCAGCTTCGAAGAGGTGGATTTGGGCGAGCTGACCAAGGGCATGCTGGATGCGGTAGCGGCGATGCTTCAGGAAAAGTCGGTTTCCTTGGTCGCAGACATCGATCCGACGTTGCCGCCGATCTATGCGGACAGGCGGCGGTTGCGCCAGATCATGCTCAACTTGCTCTCCAACGCCGCCAAGTTCACGCGGGAAGGCCAGATCGGCGTCCGAGCGCGGGTGATCGAGGCTCTGAATCCCGAGTCCGAGCAGATGGAGCCTTTTGTGGAGATAAGCGTCAGCGATACGGGCATCGGCATTCCACAGGACAGGCTAGAGGATATATTCAAGGAGTTCACGCAGGTCGATGACTCGAACACCCGCCGCTACGAGGGGGCTGGCCTGGGGTTGGCCATCACCAAAAAGTTGGTCGAGTTACACGGCGGCCGGATTTGGGTCAAGAGCGCGGTCAATCAGGGATCGACGTTTGCGTTCATGCTGCCTCTGAATCGACCCCAAGTGGAGGATTCGCCAGCGCTGGAGTCAGTCGAGGCTGTGAGACAGGAGGTCAGTTATGCTGCGTAAGTGGGTTATCCTTGGGCTGGTTCTGCTCGTCGTGGGATACACGCTCGTGGGGTGTTGTCGCTCTGAGGCTACATCTGAGCCTGCGTCTACTCCCTTGGTCGCCGGCAAGATCACGTTCGCTGGCAGCACGACGCTCCAACCCCTGGCGCACGAACTGGGGAAGGCGTTCAATGAGCGCTATCCCTCCGTCGGGCTCGATATCGCAGCAGGGGGAAGCGTGGTCGGCATCCAGGCGGTCCGCGATGGCACGGTCGATATCGGCATGGCATCGCGGGCGCTCAAGCCTGAGGAGGCAGAGGGCATCGAGCAGCACCAGGTCGCCGTGGACGTGATCGCCGTGGTAGTGCATGCCTCAAATCCGGTGGAGGACCTGCCCCTGGAGCAACTGCGCGCCATCTACCTGGGTGAGATCACCAACTGGCGCGAGGTCGGCGGTGAGGATCAGCCTATCGTGGCTGTCGTCCGCGGCAAAAACTCGGGCACGCGCGGTGCGTTCGACGAGATCGTCTTGGAAAAACAGGAGCCTGCCGCGCCGGAGATGTATACCGCCGTCACGGCGGGGGACATGGCGGTCACTGTGAGCGAGCATGCGGGCGCCATTGGCTACGTGGGCTTTGGCAACCTGGAGCCCGATCTCAAGATGGTGTCCGTCGACGGTTCGCTCCCATCTGAGAAGACGGCGCGGGACGGCTCTTATCCATTGGTGCGACCGCTGCTGTTCCTGACCGGGCCGCTCACGCAGCCCTTGGCGCATACGTTCATCGAATTCGCGCTCGGCGACGAGGGCCAGCGGATTGTAGAGCATAGCGGCTGGGTCCCGGTCAGATAAGTGCGTTTAGCTGTTTCAGGCTTTAGCCGCGAGTTGGAAAATCGCGCCGGTTGCCAATCGGTCGGATAGACAAATCCGGCCTGCGTTTTTCAAAAGCTTTTAGGAGTCTGTGATATGCAAGTGAGGAGACTGGTCGATCGTGGCGTGAAGTATTTGCTTCTCGCCAGCGCGTTGCTCTCTATCTTTATCGTCTTTCTCATCTTTTACTTTACTGTGCGAGAGGCCCTGCCTGCCATACCGGGCATTGGTCTGTACAAGGCTTTCGGATCCGGCTATTCCGCATATGGCAAGGTCACACGCGAGCTGAAGCGGGCCGAGGAAGGGCAGCTGCAGGAGGCGCTCGAGTCCGCTTTAGCCGCAGCCAGGAGCACGTTGCAGGAGGACAAGGAAAGTGCCCTGGCGTCCCTTGACAGGGATGAGGACCTATCGGACAGGGAGAGGGACAAGCGGCTTGCCCGGATCGAGGATGAATACACGTGCATTCAGGGGTTTTTGGATGAGGTCGAAAGCCTGCTGGGAAGCGATCTCGATGAGACCCGGTTGCGGGCAGGGGTCGAGCGCGCGCAGCAAAGGGCGATCGAATCTGCACTGGGGTGCAAGCTTGGTCTGACTGTTCCTCCTTGGGCGCGTGAGATTACTCTAAACGGATATGGCCTGTTCCACTTCCTGACAGGGTCCGAGTGGCGGCCTCAGGAAGGCGAGTTAGGTATCTGGCTGATGATCGTCGGCTCGGTGCTGGTCACGATCATGGCGGTTGCGATGGGCGTGCCCCTGGCATTGGGGGGCGCGATCTTTTTGGCCGAGGTAGCGCCGGGTTGGATGCGCGCCATCGTCCGTCCGGCCGTGGAGCTCCTGGCCGGGATTCCCTCGGTGGTCTATGGCCTGTTTGGCATGGTGGTGCTCGTGCCGCTGATCGGCAAGATCCCCGTCGCCGATGCCAGCCCGACCAACACGGGCTATGGGCTGTTCGCGGCCGCCATCGTCCTGGCCGTGATGATCCTGCCGACCATCACCAACATCGCCGAGGATGCCATCCGCGCCGTGCCCCGGCATTACAAGGAGGGCAGCTTGGCCCTCGGCGCGACGCACTGGCAGACCATCGTCAACGTGATCATGCCCGCCGCGCGCTCCGGCATCATCGCCGCCGTCATCCTGGGGGTCGGGCGGGCGCTGGGCGAGACGATGGCTATGATCATGGTCATCGGCAACTCGGTCAGGAGCGCACAGCCCCTGAACAATAACCCGCTGACCATCTTCCTCAGCCGGACGCGCACGCTGACGGGCAACATCGCCGTCGAGATCGCCTATGCCACCGGCTTGCAGGAGGATGCCATTTTTGCCACCGGCGTGGTGCTCTTTTTGATGATCATGACCGTCAACACGATAGCGCGCCTGGTGATGCGGGAAAGGAAGCCGAAATGAGCGAGGGAACAGTCACGGTCTCCAAGAATGTGGTAGAAGCAGCAGGGGACACGCTGAATCAATGCGCGATCGATTTCCAGGATCAGGCGAACGTCGCCCGCCGTCACGCCATCCAGAAAGTGGCCTTTGGACTGCTGTGGTTGGCCGGGAGCGCCGCCATCCTCGTGCTCATGTTCGTGGTCGGCTACGTTTTCATCGTGGGGGCGGGGACCGTTTTGACGGACTTTCCGAGCTTTTTGACGACCGAGCCCCAGGGCGGTCTCTCCGCCGAAGGGGGTATTTCGACCACCATCATTACCACGTTCTACGTGGTGCTTCTGACCATCAGCATCGCCGCGCCGCTGGGGATCGGGGCGGCGGTCTACCTGGTGGAGTATGCAGAGGAGATGCGCGGGCGTGGCGGGCTTGTCCCGCGCCTGGTGGGCGTGGTGCGCTTCGGGGTAGAGACGCTGGCCGGCGTGCCCTCCATCATCTTTGGGCTGTTCGGCTACGCCCTCTTCGTCTCAGCGACCGCTTTGGGCTTTGGCTTTTCGCTGCTCTCCGGCTCGCTGGCCTGCGCCTGCCTGCTGCTGCCCGTCATCATCCGCGCCAGCGAGGAAGCGCTCAAGGCCGTGCCGCGTTCCTACCGCGAGGGCAGCCTGGCGCTGGGCGCCACGCATTGGCAGACGGTGTGGGGCGTCGTCCTGCCGGCTGCCCTGCCGGGGATCATCACCGGCATCGTCCTCAGCGTGGGGCGCGTGGTGAGCGAGACGGCGGTTTTCTACGTCACGCTGGGTGGGACGCATAACCTGCCCACGAGTATTTTCCAGGGCGGGCGGACGATGGCCATGCACCTGTACACCGTGGCCACAGAGACCACGGCCTACGAAAAAGCGATGGCCACGGGCACGGTCCTGATCGTGACCATCGTGTTGATCAACCTGATCATCAACCTGATCTCCCGCCGCTTGACGGCGGGGCTGAAAGAGAGATAATTATGGAAGACGTCAATCACACCAAGTTGGAAACGCGCGCCTACAACATGTTCTATGGGGATTTCCAGGCGCTGCGCGACGTCCATATCGAGATACCGGCCAACCAGATCACGGCCATCATCGGCCCTTCTGGATGCGGCAAGAGCACCTTCTTGCGCACCTTCAACCGCATGAACGATCTGATCTCTGACGTGCGTGTCGAGGGCGCGGTCATCCTGGACGGGTGCGACATCTTTGAGATGGACCCGGTAGACTTGAGGAGGCGCGTGGGGATGGTGTTCCAGAGGCCCAACCCCTTTCCCAAGTCGATCTTTGATAACGTGGCCTATGGCCCGCGCGCCAACGGGCTGCGCGATAGGGCGCAGTTGGGCGAGATCGTGGAGCGCAGCCTGCGCGACGCGGCGCTGGGGGACGAGGTGAAGGACGACCTGAGTAAATCCGGCCTGGCGCTTTCAGGCGGGCAGCAGCAGCGGCTGTGCATCGCCCGCGCGCTGGCGGTGGAGCCGCAGGTCATCCTGATGGACGAGCCGGCCTCGGCGCTCGATCCGATCGCCACGCTGCGCATCGAGGAGCTGATCCAGACGCTGAAGGAAAAGTACACTATCGTCATCGTCACGCACAACATGCAGCAAGCGGCGCGCGCCTCCGATCACACCGCCTTTTTCATGATGGCCGAGGATCGCGCCGGATACATGGTCGAGTTTGGCCCGACCCAGCAGATCTTTACCAGGCCGCAAAACAAGCAAACCGAGGATTACATCACCGGGAGGTTTGGATGAGCAAGAAGCGTGTGCTCTTCCTATGCACCGGCAACTCGGCCCGCAGGTGCGGCCGCAGCCAGATGGCCGAGGGGTTGGTCAACCACTTTCTGGGCGACCGGTGGAAGGCCCGCTCGGCAGGCGCAAAGCCTGCGACGGCTGTGCATCCTCTGGCGATACGGGCCATGGCCGAACTGGGGATCGACATCTCGACCCAGCAGCCCAAGTCGGCGGGCGAGTTCGATCAAGCCAGATTTGATCTCGTGGTGACGCTCTGCGATAGCGCGGCGCAGAACTGCCCGTTGTGCCTGGGTTGGAAGCAGATGGCGCACATCGGCTTTCCTGATCCGGTGGCTGGCAGCGGCAGCGAGGAGGAGCGCTTGGCAGCCTTCCGCCGCGTGCGGAATGGCCTCAAGCAGGAAGTGTTTGCATATCTGGAGCGGTTCGAGGACACGGAACCGGAGGAGGTCAAGCTCTATGCCCCGTGAAGGTTTTGATAAGGAGTTGCAACATCTGGAGGATGGCATTCTGACGTTGGGTAGCATGGTGGAGACGGCCATCATAGAGTCGGTGGATGCTCTCAAGCAGCGCGATCTGGAGAGATCGCGCGAGCTGATCGCCCTCGATCGCAAGATCAACGAGAAGCGCTTTGCCATCGAGAGCGAGGCGCTGGCCGTCATCGCCATGCAGCAGCCGGTGGCCATCGATCTGCGCATGCTGGCCGCCGTGCTCGACATCGCCGACGAGTTGGAGCGCATCGGCGATTATGCCAAGGGCATCGCCAAGATCAACCTGCGGATTGGGGACGGGCCGCTGCTCAAGCCCCTCATCGATATCCCCGCGATGGCGCGGAAGGCGTGCGACATGCTCCACCGCTCGCTGGAGGCTTTCATCGACCGGGACGTCGACCTGGCGCGCGCTTTGCCAAGAGAGGATGAAGAGATGGATGACCTGTATAACCAGGTCTATCGCGAGCTGATGACGTACGTCATCGCCGATCCCAGGACGATAGAGCAGGCCAACTTTCTCCTGTGGGCAGCCCACAACCTCGAGCGCGCCGCCGACCGGGTGACCAATATCTGCGAGCGCGTGCTCTTTACCGCCACCGGGGAGTTGATCGAGATGGACGTGGAGGATATGGGGCTTGAAGGCATGCCTGGGTAACGAAGTCGCTTCGTCCAATTTTAGCGCCGTCTGCTGATGCAGAAGGCGCTTTTGTATGAGACTTTGTAGAGATCTGCACGTAGTAAAGGAGAAACCGGGTTTTTCTCAAACCCCCGGTTTCTGAGGTGGCCTGCTGGTGCAAAACGGAGCCATTCGGTACAATATAGTATTGCCCTCGAAAAACTATCACAACCGCGAAGATTTTGTTAGCGCGCACAAGTCCTGGGCTAGGCCGGTACGGCAAAAGGTAAAACCTTGCGTTCTTGCCAGTACAGGTCCCAGC
>JAFGED010000200.1 GCA_016931785.1 Anaerolineae bacterium | reverse complement strand
GCCGCCCTCGAACCCCCCGCCTTCCCCCTCTTTTTGTCGCGAAAGGCAACTGCGAAGCAGGGCTGAGTAGTTACAAAAAAACTATAAATCCTAAACTCCGCCTCTGCGGTAAAAAGATGTGACTGAAAGGCAGTCCAACTTACCAACCCACCGGTTTACCAATTTACCAGTTTGTGGTACACTTCCGCCCGAACCCTGATCGAGGGAGGATCAACGTGCGCACACAATACATCCTGGTGGCGATTCTACTGGTGGGCGTCGCGCTGGGGCCGACCGCCTGCGGGCCAAAGCCTCTGCTCAGCGGCGTCTCCTTCAATAAGGATATCATCACACCCAACGCGGACGGCGACGAGGACGTGGCGCTGGTCACGTTCAGTCTTTCCCGCAGCGCCGACATCTCGATCTACTTTGAGGATGCGGCAGGCGAGCGCTTTTACTTCCGCAAAGACGTGTACCACGGCCCCTCGGTGGAAAAGCCATACACCGTCTACTTTGCCGGCGTGGTGGATGGCTACGTGCTGCCCGACGAGGTGTTTGAGGGGTTCGCGGTGGAAAAGCGCGTGCTGCAGGATGGCGTCTACACCTGGACGTTGGCGGCCACCGATAGACAGGGCCACACCGCGCGGGCCAGCGGCACGCTCACCATCGCCGACGCCGACACCTCGCTGCCCGAGCTGCGCGGCTTTAGCGTGTTTCCGCCGGTCATCACTCCCAACCGCGATAGCATCAGCGACCGGGCGACGATCGTCGTCGACCTCAAGAAGGACGTGGAGGAGTTGACCGTCTACTTGCTCGGGGAAGAGGACGACACGCGCTACTTTGTCCAGGAGAGCGAAAAGGCCACCAAGTTCAGCAAAGCCGGCTACCACGAGTTCGACTATGACGCCGGGGTGGACCTCGGCGCCGAGCCGCCGCCGGATGGCACGTACACCGTCATCATGGAAGCCCGCGACGCCGTGGGCCAGTGGGCGAAGGCGACGGGGGAGATAATCATCCAAAACGGCGGCGTGCCGCGCGCCTACATCCTCAACGCCGAGGTGGAGTGGTCGGGCGGCATCGAGGGCGGCGGGCCGAGCGTGAGCATTCCACTGGGCGGCACGCTCTACTTCACGCTGACTGTCGAAAACGACAGCACCGTCCCCATCCGCACCAGCGGCCCGCCGCCTGGCACGGTGTACGATAGCGACCAGAACTATGCCACGCTGGGGGAACACCAACAGCCGGGCGTGTTCCGCGTGGGCATCCACTGCGAGACCAGCCCGATCGACCATCCCTGGCGCTGGGCGGTGGGCGGCCCGGACGACCTGGAGGAAGTGACCGTGGGCGGCGACACTTACACCTACCTGCCGGCCGGCGAGCGGGCGGTGGTCAGCGGCGGCATCCGCTTCGTGGACATGGTGGACGCCCGCAACCCCCAGTACTGCTACGCCTCGCTGATCCACGAGGACGTCCAAATCTCACTGGTCAACTACCGGGTGGACGCCGTGTCGGTGTTCATCGAAGCGCCGTAAATCTGTATCGGGCGGCTACTATGAAATTCCTACCATGAAAAACCATTCCCTTATCACCACCCTCAGGAGCCTGCACGGGAACCCGCGCGGATGCGTCTACTGCGAACCCCTGTGGGGCGTGCCCTACAATCTGTACCTTCCCTACGTCTCTGTCTATATGGTGGCGCTGGGGCTGACCGATGGACAGATCGGCATGATCCTCAGCATCAGCTGGGGTTTCCAGATCATCCTGGCATTGTTAGGCGGCGCGATCACCGACAAGCTGGGACGCCGCCTCACGACCCTGATCTTTGACATCATGTCGTGGTCCATTCCAGCCCTGATCTCGGCCCTGGCGCAAAACTTTTGGTATTTCCTGGCGGCGGGCATCATCAACAGCGTCTGGCGCATCACGGTCATTTCCTGGAACTGCCTGCTGGTGGAGGATGCGGAGCCCGGCCAATTGGCGGACATCTTCACCTGGATCTATATTGCCAATATAGTGGTGGGGTTTATCGCCCCTCTGGCGGGAGTATTGATCAGCACCTTTTCGCTCGTCCCCACCATGCGCGGGCTGTATCTTTTCGCGGCGTTCATGTTCACCCTGAAGGCAGTGATCACCTACTTGGCGACAGAAGAGACCGCTCAGGGTAAAATCCGCCTGCACGAGACGCGCTACCAAAACATAGCCCACGTCCTGAGCGAGTACAAGGGCGTTTTATCCGAGCTGCTCCGCACCCCGCAGACCCTGTACACGGCCGGCATCATGCTCGTGATCAGCGTCTCCGGCATGATCGGCGGCAGCTTCTGGGCCATCATCGTGACTGAGAAACTGCACATCCCCGCCGAGCATATCGCCGTTTTCCCCTTTATCAAATCCGCCATCTCGCTGGCATTCTTCTTTGCAGTGACGCCGCGCCTCGCCAAAATGCACTTCAAAGTGCCCATGGTGGTCGGGTTTCTCAGCTTTATCGCCAGCCAGGTGGTGCTGATCACCACCCCCGAGCTGGGATATCCTTCTCTGGCCTTGAGCGTTTTTCTGGATGCGTGCGGCTTTGCCGCCGTCGGCCCTCTCGTAGACCGAATGACGGTGCTGACCGTCAGCGCGAAGGAGCGCGCCCGCACCCAGTCGATCCTTTACGTGGGCATCATCCTGCTCACGTCGCCGTTTGGCTGGATTGCCGGAACGCTTTCGGAAATCGACAAGGCTTGGCCGTTCGTTCTGAACATCGTCCTGTTTGCAATGGGCGCGGTGTTGGCGTATGCGGCGGGGTCACGCAAGAGCCTTGCGGTCGAAGCGACACAGGCTTAGGCCGCGTTCAAAAACAGGTTCGTACTTTTTGGGCAAAGTCACCCTGGACGGTGGAGGAAAACACCCGAGTTGTTTTTGAACGCTTACCCAGCTCCAAAAAAGGCGTTGAGCTCCGTAGGGCAGGCAACATGCCTGCCCGCCAATGGGTGGGTAACATACCCGCCCTACATCAGAATCGCCTGATGACAACCGAGGAAAAATTCTCCGCACTCAAGAACATCCTCGCCGAGATGGACAGCGTGCTCGTCGCCTACTCCGGCGGCGTCGATAGCACGCTGCTGCTCAAGGCCGCGCTGGACGCGCTGGGGCCGGAGCGCGTGCTGGCGGTGACCGCAACCTCGCCCGTCTACCCGCACCGGGAGGTGGAGGCCGCCGGCGAGCTGGCCCGCTCCTTGGACGCGCGCCACCGCTTCGTCCCCGCCCGCCAGATGGAGGACGAGCAGTTCCTGCAGAACCCGCCGCGCCGCTGCTACTTTTGCAAGCTCGGCATCCTGGCCCAACTGGTGGCGCTGGCGCAGGCGGAGGGTCTGGCCTGGGTCGTCGAGGGCGCCAACGCCGACGATGCCGGCGACTACCGTCCCGGCATGCAGGCGGTGCAGGATACCGCAGGCGTGCGCAGCCCGCTGGAGGAGGCCGGTCTGACCAAGGCCGAGATCCGCGCCATCTCCAAGCAACTGGGGCTGCCGACGTGGGATCGGCCGGCCCGCCCTTGCCTGGCAACGCGCTTTCCCTACGATACGCGCATCACACCCGAGGGATTGGCGCGCGTGGAGGCGGCGGAGGCGTTCCTGGACGAGCTGGGCTTGAGCGACCTACGCGTGCGGGATCACGCCGCCTCCGGCGGAGGCGGCGACATCGCCCGCATCGAGGTGCCCCCCGACGAGATCGCCCGCCTGGCCCGTCCCGAGGTGCGCGCGCGGATCGTCGCCCGGTTCAAGGATTTGGGGTACGCGTATGTGGCTCTGGATTTGGAAGGGTATCGACGGGGAAGTCTAAACGTATCTGTTGGAGGAAGTAAGGAGTATGGGAGCATGGAGTAAGGGAAAAGATGCTTCCCCTTACTCCATACTCCCTACTCCCCTCCCCAGACACTCTCTCGAAAGGAACATCAATGAACACCATCGCCTATTTCGACTGCTTCTCGGGCATCAGCGGCAACATGGTCCTCGGCGCGCTGCTGGATGCAGGACTGGAGCTGGACTGCCTGGAAGCAGAACTGGCCCGCCTGCCCATCTCCGGCTACAAGCTCAAGGCCGAGACGGTCAAACGGCGCGGGATGCAGTCCACGTACGTCGAGGTCGAGGTGTCGGAGCAGGGAGTGGAGCGCCACCTGCATCACATCGAAGAGATCATCACCGGCAGCGGCCTGCCGGACACAGTGCAGCAACGCGGGCTGGCGATCTTTCGCCGCCTGGCGCAGGCCGAGGCCAAGGTGCACGGCGCGCCGGTCGAATCGATCCACTTTCACGAGGTGGGCGCGATGGACGCCATCGTGGACGTGATGGGCGCGGCCATCGGCCTGTGGCTGCTGGGCGTGGAGAAGGCTTACGCCTCGCCGGTGCACGTCGGACGTGGCACGGTCAAGTGCGCCCATGGCATCCTGCCGGTGCCGGCCCCGGCCACGCTGGAGCTGCTGCAGGGCGTGCCCATCTACGGGCGGGACGTGGACGCGGAACTGGTCACCCCCACCGGCGCGGCGATCCTGACCACCGTGGCCGAGTCGTTCGGCCAAATCCCCCTGATGCGCGTCAAACAGATCGGCTACGGGGCGGGCACGCGCGAGCTGCCCATCCCCAACCTGCTAAGGCTCTCCATTGGCGAGGCAGCAGCCGTTCCCGCCAAGGGAGGGGAGCAGCCAGTTCCTCCCCCCTGGTGGGGGAGGACAGGTAGGGGGGGAACGCCGTCCGTCTTCGGGACAGAGGCAGGCTACGGGCAAGATGCCGCAACCCTGATCGAGACCAACATCGACGACATGAACCCCCAGTGGTACGAGCACGTCACCACGCGGCTGTTCGAGGCCGGGGCGTTGGACGTTTTCTTGACGCCGATCCAGATGAAGCGCGGGCGGCCCGCCATTCAGTTGAGCGTGCTCGTGGCCGACGATCTCGTGCCCCAGATGCTGGACGTGCTGTTTGCGGAGACGACGACCATCGGCGTGCGCGCCCATCCGGTGCAGCGCTGGAAGCTGACGCGGGAGATTGTCACTGTGGAGACGGAGTATGGCCCCGTCGCCGTCAAAGTTGCCCGGCGCGGCGAGACGGTGCTGAACGTCACCCCCGAGTACCGGGATTGCCAGCGCGTCGCCGCCGAGCATGGCGCGCCGCTCAAACAGGTGCATCAAGCGGCACTTGAGGCTGCGCGCCGCCAGCTAGACCGCCAACAGACCTGAGCCAATCTCTCGAACGAGCCGGAACCCGGGACGCATCCCGCGCTTGCGCTCCGAGGAAAGAGGGATATACTTATCCCCGGGATTTGATGATGAGAAACAAACCCTCTTTTCTATCCACGTTTTTACACCTTGAATCTGCCAGCGAGAAGCAACTCCTTGAAAGGGGGTGGTGGCTACGAGATATATCGTGAAATGTACGCAGTAGTTAGTAACCGCTTTGCTCAAATCTCAAAAGAGGAGGAAAACAAGGTGAATAAGAAGCGCGTATTGATCATAACGTTGGTAGTAGCCCTCACGGCAGCTGGAGCGCTGACCTCGTGTTGTCCAAAGCCCCCGCTGGGTTCGGAGAAGAATCCCATCGTATGGGTCTTTGTGCCATCAGGTGAGACGGAGCGCGTGACCGCCGGCGCCGAGTCGGTGGTCGAGCTTTTGGAGGCCGAGACCGGCCTGTTCTTTGAGGTGAGAGTGGCCACCGAGTACGCGGGTGCCGTCGAGGCGCTGTGCGCCGATCCGCCCGAGGCCCACATGGCCTCGCTGGCCACCTTTGCTTACGTGATGGCCGCCGACCGCGGCTGCGCGGAGGCCGCCCTGCTCTCGGTGCGCTACGGCAGCCCAACCTACAACGGCCAGATCCTGGTCCGCGCCGATAGCGGCATCACGGATATCTCCCAACTTGCGGGCAAGACCTTTTGCCGCCCCGACCCACTTTCCACGAGCGGCTGGGTGATCCCCTCAATCATGCTCAAGGGCGCGGGGGTCGATCCTGACACCGGCCTGGCCGAGATCGTGGATGCCGGCAGCCACGACGCCGTCGCGGCTGCCGTCTACAACGGTGAATGCGATGCCGGGGCCACCTACGTGGATGCCCGCTCCACCATCGAGGAGGACTATCCCGATGTGATGGAGCAAACGACGGTCATCGCCATCGAGCCCGATATCCCCAACGATGGCGTCCAGTTCGTCAACGAGATGGATCAAGAACTGCGCGATCAGATTGTGGACGGCCTCTTGGCCATCGCCGCCACCGAGGAGGGCAAGACGGCACTCGACACCGCCTATAGCTGGCAGGAGCTAACCCCGGCCGACGACAGCGCCTACGATCCCTTCCGCCAGATCCTGCAGGCCGCGGGCGTAAGTGCCGAGGACCTGATCGGGGATTAGCTGACGCGGTATCTTCTCAATAAGTAGGGGAAGATGGGGGGTTGTGCGGGCGCTTCGCGCCCGCACAACCCCCGCCCCCCGCTTTATTGAGAAGTTACCTGACGCGCGTCCATCGACAATGGACAAGGCTTGGCGAGGGGGAACACCGGGTTCCCCCTCGCCCCAAGAGGAGGCAGCATGCTTGAGGTCAAGAACCTGACCAAGATATACGACGACGGCACCGTCGCCCTGCGCAACGTGAGCTTTGAAGTGGCCGATGGCGAGTTCCTGATCATCATCGGCTTGAGCGGCTCCGGCAAATCCACCCTCCTGCGCTGTATCAACCGCCTCATCGAGCCTACCGAGGGGCAGGTCGTTTGGGATGACAAGGACATCACGACGGCCGAGCCGGCCCAGTTGCGCGAGATTCGCCGCCAGATCGGCATGGTCTTTCAACAGTTCAACCTGGTCAAGCGCTCCACGGTCCTCACCAACATCCTCGCCGGCCGGTTGGGCTACGTGAACCCCTGGTCCAGCCTGTTGGGCCGTTTCCCGGCCGAGGACCGCAAGATGGCCATGCAGGCGCTGGAGCAGGTCGGTATCACCGACCAGGCCCACAAACGGGCCGATGATCTGAGCGGCGGCCAGCAGCAGCGGGTGGGCATCGCCCGCGCGCTGATGCAGCAGCCACGCATCATCCTGGCCGACGAACCGGTGGCCAGCCTTGACCCCGTGCTGGCCCACTCCATCCTGGGCGACCTGGAAAAGCTGAACAAGGAACAAAACATCACGATCCTGTGCAGCCTGCACTACCTGGACCTGGTACAGCGCTACGCCACGCGCGTGATCGGCCTGCGAGCCGGGGAAATCGTCTACCGGGGTAACCGCGAGGCCATCCGTGCGATGACGGACGAGGAGTTCAAGAACATCTACGGCGCTGAGGCCGAGCGGGTCGGCAGCAGCGTCGAAGGCGCTTTGGGAGGATAACATGGGAGAACATCTTACGACACCCACGAAAGGTCACTCTAAGCAGTCCACCAGCCTGGTCTCCGCGCCCGTGGCGGGCATCGCCTCTCTGATCCTCCCCGGCCTGGGGCAGGCGCTGACCCGACAGGTGCAGCGCGGCCTGATCCTGCTCGGCTCTATGGTCAGCATCGTCGGCATCTTTGCCTGGCGCATCAGCCTATTGGCACCCCGTGAAACCGGATTCTTTGCCAAGCTGGGCAAGGCTATTAGCTGGCGTCCCCTTTTCGTCGTGCCGATGTTTATAGGCATCCTGGCCCTGTGGTTGTGGTCCGCCTGGGACGCCTATCAACGCGCCCAGCCCGGGCGGCGGGGGGGCATCGGCGTGTTTGCCCTGGTCATCCTGCTCTTTTTCGTCCTGGGTTGGCAGGTCAGCGAGATCGACCTGTACAAGTTCGTGACCGAGCTTTCAGACGCCCAGGGGCCGCTCTCCCGCGTCCTGTGGCCGTGGGAGGCAGCTGTCACGCGGGATGTAGAGACGGTCAGCGCCTCGGCTGACATCCTGTCACCCTGTGACGATCAACCGCCCCCGCCGCCGCCGGAGGAGGTGCCCGGCGAGCCTTACATGGTGGCCGACCCAACCTGTGGCGACCTGGCGACGCAAGATGAGAACCTCAAGGAGGTATTAGGCACCAAGCTCACCCTCATCGGCCGCAGGTTCACGCCTAACACCACGACCGAGATCTGGTGGATAGACCCCCTGCGCAACGAGTTCCGCATGCGCAAGGAGGGAGAGTACATCACCCTCCAAACCGACGCCGAGGGAGCCTTCCAGATCGAAGTCACCATGCCCTACCGGCTCATTCCTCCCAGTTCCGAGGGGCGTATTTTTCACCGGATAGAGGCGCGGCAGACCTCGGATGTAGGCGGCTTGAAGCCGAGCAGTGTCCTGTTGCGCAACATAGAGCAAATGGTGGTGACTATCGTCCTGGGCATGATGGCCACGCTGTTCGGCATCATCTTTGCCATCCCGGTGAGCTTTTTGGCCGCCAAGAACCTGATGTCCGGCTCATCCTTCACGATGGTGCTCTATTACATCACGCGCACGATCCTGAACATCATCCGTTCCATCGAGCCGATGATCTGGGCCATTCTGGCGGTGACCATAGTAGGATTGGGGCCTTTTGCGGGTGTACTCGCGCTGTTCGTGCACTCCATCGCCGCCCTGGGCAAACTCTACTCCGAGGCCATCGAGGGAATCGACCCCGGCCCCATCGAGGCCATCCAGGCCACCGGCGCGACGCGCCTACAGACGATCATGTACGCCGTGGTGCCACAGATGATCCCGCCCTTCGTCTCCTTCTCTATCTACCGCTGGGACATCAACGTGCGCATGTCCACCGTTATCGGCCTGGTGGGCGGCGGCGGCATCGGCTTCCTGCTGATCCAGTACATCCGCCTGTTGGATTACCGCTCGGCCGGTATCGCGGTGTGGTTTATCGCCATCACCGTCGCCATCCTAGATTACGTCAGCGCGGAGATTCGAGAGCGATTCGTGTAGCCGGCAATGTCCCACCTGGCCGTCGTTATCGTCAGTTGGAACGTGCGCGGGCTGCTGACCGCCTGCCTGCGTTCTCTCTTGACCGACCTGGCAAGCACCGAGTTAGAGACCGAGGTTTGGGTCGTCGATAACGACTCTTCCGACGGCACCCCAGAAATGGTGGCGGAGGCGTTCCCCAATGTGCACCTCGTCGCCAGCCGGGAGAACCTGGGTTTCGTGCGCGGCAACAACCTCGCGCTGAACGAGATCCTCGACCGGGAAACGCCCCCCGTCGATTACTTCTGGCTGCTGAACCCCGATACAGAGGTGCAGTCGGGAGCGACGGCGGCCCTCATCGCCGCGCTGGAAGCCAATCCAAAGGCAGGTATCGTCGGCCCAAAGCTGCTCTACGCCGACGGCTCCCTGCAGCATCCCGCCTTTCGTTTCCCTGGCCTGGTGCAACTGCTGTTCGAGCTCTTCCCCTTGCCCGCCCGGCTCTACGACACGCGTCTCAACGGGCGCTACCCGCGCCGCCTCTACGAAGGGACCAAGCCCTTTCCCATCGACCACCCGCTGGGCGCCTCGATGCTGGTGCGCGCCGAGGCCATCGCCGACGTGGGGTTGATGGACGAGGACTTTTTCATGTACTGCGAGGAGATCGATTGGTGCTGGCGCATGCGCGAGAAGGGCTGGCGGGCGCTGTGCGCCCCGGCCGCCCACGTGATCCATCACGCCGGCCAATCGAGCGGACAGGTAGAGGCCGCCTCCCTGGTCAACCTGTGGAAGAGCCGGGCGATCCTGTACGCGCGCCACCACGCCCCGCTCAAACAACGCCTGGCACGGCTGCTGGTCCGCACCGGGATGAAGCGCCGCCTGCGCAACGCGCCCTCAAAAAAGGCCGACTCCTACCAGCAGATCCTCCAAGCCTGGGAGGAAGCCGGTTGAAGGTGACCGCCATCGTCCCCGCGCGGGACGAGGAGCACAACATCGCAGACTGCCTGGAGAGCCTGGCGTGGGCGGACGAGCGCGTCGTCTTTCTCGATTCTCGCACCACGGATCGCACGGCAGAACTGGCCCAGGAAGCCGGCGCGCGCGTGCTCCAGCACACCTTTGAGAACTTTTCCCAGTTCCACAACGCCGCGCTGGATCGCGTGGAGGCGGAGTGGGTCTTTTTCGTCGATGGCGACGAGCGCTGCACGCCGGAGCTGGCGCAAGAGATCCGCGAGGTGACGGCAGGCCAGCGTGACGAGGTGCTGTGGTGGGTGCCGCGCCACAACTATATCTTTGGCCGTCTCACGCTGGGCGGCGGCTGGTACCCCGATCACCAACCCCGCCTGCTGCTGCACGGGCGCGCCCGCTGGGAGCGCCCGGTGCACGAGATCGCCGTGCCCGATGGCCCCGAGGGCAAGCTGAAACACCCCCTCGTCCATTACAACTACGTCGACCTGCCCGACTTTATCGCCCGGCAGCGCGGCTACACCGACCTTGCCGCCCAGCGCCTGCTGCAAGAGGGCGTCCAACTCCGCTTTTACACCCCGTATTCCCAGGCCGCGCGCCACTTCTGGTGGCGTTTTGTAACGCTGGACGGAAAACGGGACGGGCTGCGCGGGCTGTGGCTGAGCGTCCTGACGGCCTACTACGAGGCGGTGACCTATCGCAAGTTGGCGCGCCTGCAGAGAGCACAGGCATAGAAAAAGCCGCCCCCAGGTTAGGGGCGGCTCTCGCCTAAGAACCCGCAACTGTTTTCGTCGACCCGATCCGGCCTATTCGGTCGAGATGACCACTGAGACCACACCGTCACCCGCGCTCAACATGATGGAGGCGGTGCGCCCGTCCTTGGTGTACGTGAGACTCGCGACACCCTCGCCGACGAAGGAATCCTCCGAGGTCCAGCCGGCAGCAACCATCTCATCCTTATAGAAAGCAAGGACGTCGTCAAAAGCGCTGGCCGACTCGTACATCACCGTGCCTTCCATCATGATCACGTTGGTTGCATCAGGCATCATGGGAAACTCGCTTTCCGCAACCGACTCGCACCCGGCAGGCGGCTCAATGGTGATCGGTGCGTTGATGTCCCGCACCTCGTACACCCACTCGACGTGCCCCTCTTCGTCGTTGATAGAGTTCTTGCCATCGGCCTCCAGTGTGTACTTGACGAGATAGTCCCCGTCCACTGCCACCCAGATTTCACCCTTGGCGCTTGTGAACCCAACCATGCTCTGCTCGTCAAACGTGTAGTGGCGGCACGCGACGCCGTTGACCGTCTCGTCGGGCATGACGCGGTGTGCGCTCTCGATATCGGAGAGCAAATCCTCCGTCTCAAAGAGCGCCGTTTCTGCCAAGCTTTCTTCAGCGGGCGTGACCATGCACTGACCCTCAAAGACGGTGTACTGCTGGTCGCCGATCTGAACCATCTCCATCGTTCCTCCGGTGAGCCCTACATCCTCATCACTGCCGCTGATGGCAATGCGCATGGCAAACGGATCGCGCACGTATTCCACCTCCATCTCGAGTGTGCTCTGCTCCGTCTCACCGTCTCCACTGGTGCCCTCGAAAGTCATCGTAAAGTGCATACGATAGCTGTCCAGGCCTTCCAACCCGCCGGAGATATCGGACGCGGCGATCTCGTCTTTCCCCCCCGACTCCTCCTCCCCACCTGCATCCTCAGTAGGGGAAACCTCGGGCGCGGTGGTGGCTTCGTCGCCAGTCGTGTCGACCGTCGGCTCGACTTTTCCCGACAGCCCACAGCCCAATGTCAGGACGAAAACCACAGCCAATACCAAAAGTCGTTTTGTTTGTATGCTCATTTTTACCTCCAAATGCTATCTTGATTTTCGGACACCACTAAAAGGCGACGGGATTATCCCACAGCCGACCTAAAAGTCAAGAAAACTGAGGGATGTGAAAGGGCACTTTGCCCACTCGCGTCCCCGTTTCCCCCCCGCCCACCCATGTAGTCATCACAAGAATTCAGCCTTTGACGACTCAGACCACCTGTGCTATACTGTCCGCCGGACATACCGGAGCATCATCGCAGCATCGTCCAAAGGTGACGATCGATGAACGAGCCCGTCCTGGTTCTCAACGGCAATTACGAGCCGATCAACATCTGCTCCACCAAGAGAGCTATGGGGTTGATCCTGGAGGACAAAGCCATGGTACTGGAGAATGGCCGTGGGGTGATCCATACCATCTCCCGCACCTACGAACGCCCCTCCGTCATCCGCCTGAGCTACGTGGTGCGCCGCCCTCGCCCGCGCGTGCGGCTGTGCAAGCGCGAGATCCTGCGCCGGGATAACTACCGCTGCCAATACTGCGGCCGCGAATCCAGCCAACTGACGCTCGACCACATCGAACCTCGCTACCGGGGAGGCGGGCACTCGTGGAAGAACCTGGTGGCGGCTTGCCCGCAGTGTAACCGGCGCAAAGGCGGGCGTTCGCTTTCCCAGGCCAAGATGCAGCTACTGCGCCAGCCGTTCGAGCCACACCCCACCGCCGAGTATCTCTTTGGACGCTACAAGGACAACACGTGGGCCAAGTACTTGGAGGGGTGGTAAACGAGGGTATTTTTTGACGAGTAGATTGTAGCGTGCGTAAAACGTAAGGCGTAAAACGGAATGATTACGTCTTGCGTTTTACTTTTGTAACTACTCAGGCTATTCGCCTGAGCAGTCTCCCTCGCTCGAAAAGGGGAGAGATGGGGGG
>JAFGED010000021.1 GCA_016931785.1 Anaerolineae bacterium | reverse complement strand
CGCCGTGTTCCCGTCAGCCGAGAGCGCCACCGAGGTGCCAAACCTGTCCAATTCCGCGCCGTCCGATGCGGTCAACTTGGCCTGCTGCGTCCAAACCGCCCCGCTGCGCACGAAGACGACGGCCGAGCCCTGGCCATAGTTTGCGCCGACCTCGTCATAGAGCGCTCCCACCAGCGCCGTGTTCCCATCAGCCGCGAGCGCCACCGACCAGCCAAACTGGTCATACGCTGCGCCGTCCGATGCGGTCAGCTTGGCCTGCTCCGTCCAGGTCGTCTCGCTGCGCACGAAGACGGTGGCCGAGCCCTGGCCGTCGTCGTTCGCGCCGACCTCGTCCCCGTACGCCCCCACCAGCGCCGTGTCGCCCGCCAGCGCCACCGAAATGCCAAAAAAGTCCTCCGCCGCGCCGTCTGACGCAGCCAGTTGTTGCAGCATAGTCCAGTGCGTGCCGGGGCGCACCAACCGGCAGCCGGTGGACGTCGCCTCCGATATGGTCAGGTCATACGGGCCGCTGGCCCCGTTATACCCATCCACGACGACGTAGTAAACCATCCCCACGGCGGCCTGAAACTGCACCCCCTCCTGAGCCCCGCCGCCGCCATCGTCGTCTACGATGGCGCAGTCCCCCGCCACGTCGAAGCAGCTATTGCGCTCCACGTACAGCGCCAGGTCATCCAACCCAGCAGGAACCATGCTGACGTCCAGCGTGCAGGTGCGGTCGGTCATGAGCATATAGACCACATCCGGCCCCACCCCCGTCCCCGGAACAGCTTGGCTACCCCCCCCGGCGCACACACCGCCGCCGAAGGAATGGTCATCCCCTCCCCCCACCGTGGTGCTCGAATCAAAGAACGGCAGAGGGCCAACCTGAAATTCAGCAGTGGCGCAGCTAGGATCGGGGGATAGAACTTGGGACGGCTGGAGATCCACCGCCTCGAACCGGCTTCCGCCTTGAGCGTGCACGGACGATGGCGCTCCCTCGAGCGCCCAAACGCGACGCGCCACCGGGAGACCGCTCACCAGAACGGCCACGACTGCCAGAACAACTACGAGATTGAACAGCATTTTGCGTTTCATCTGAGTTCTCCTTTCAAAAAGCATGGCTCACCGTGTCCTACGGACTCGTGTACGTGATGTCCAGCGTCGGCGAGGAGTAGGTCACATCGTCGATGTCACCGTCGAAATCCGAGCCGCTGAAGTAGAGCCGCACCTGGAAAAAGACCTCCACCTTCATCGCCTCCACGCGGTCGGTGACGTCGATCGAAAAGATCGTGCATGGATCGACCGAGGTAATGTACGCCCCGCCCGCCTGGTAGTCGGTCACGTTGAGATCGCCGTACTGGAGATTCACCACGCTGAGCTGGCCCAGGTCAGTAGCAGGGTGGCCGGTGGTCGAGCATGGCCCCATGTTCAGGTAGGCCGACTGGATTGTAGCATTAGCCGGCAGAGCCCGGATGTCAAAAGTCATAAAGCCCTCGTAGAGGGTGTCACTCCCATCGTCGCCCGGCGAGACGACCGTGTTGATCACGCTCCCACCCGCGCTGACGCTGCCGCTCTTGTCGGGGACGAAGGGGGCAGATAGAGTCATCTCGGCCGGCGGCTCCACCCGCACCGTGACGTCCCAGTACACGCTGCCGCGGCTGTTCACGGCGGTCAGGCGGAAGACGTTATCTCCCAGCGATAGATCGGCGTAGCAGAACGTCGCCTGGCCCGCCGGGTTGCTCACCCCCGCACTGTTCAGGTAAAGCTCGCTGGCGTTGCGCGTCGTCCACTGCAGGGTGACGCAATCGCCCGGGTAAAGCACGTCCGTATCGGATAGGAAGGCGACGATCTCCGGCATGGGCGCCAGCGTGGGCGGTATCGCAGTCGGCGGCTTGGTCGGCACCGCCGTGGGCGGCTTGGTCGGGACCGCGGTAGGTGGGTTGGTGGGCACCGCCGTCGGCGCGCCGGGCTTGGTAGGGATGGCCGTGGGCACTGCCGTAGGCGCCGCCGTGGGCGCGCCTGGTTTCGTCGTCGGCGCGGGCCGGGTCGGCTGCGCCGGGATGGTGGGCGCCGCCGTTGGGTTGGGCAATCCGGCCGATGTCTCGACCACCTCGACGGTCACCGCCGCCGGGTCGCTATTCTGCCCATCCGCGTTACACGCGGTGAGCACCAGGTTGAACGTGCCCGCCTTCGGCGGCGTCCAGCGCAGGATGCCCTCCAGCGGCGTCTGCCCCCCCACCACGGGCGACTGCAGCGTGGCGACGTTGGCGCCATCCACCTCCATCGTGACCCAGGCCACCGCCTTGGCGTCCTCGGCGCGGAACTGCACCTCGATCGCCTGCCCCACCGCCACCCGCGACCCGTTGGGCGGCGCGATGACGACGACCGAGGGTTTGCTAGGCATCGGCCCGCAGGCAAACGCGGCCGCCAGGACCAAAATCGATACGAGAATAGGGATAGAACGTTTCTGCTTCATGATAACCTCCTAATGTTTTGGCCTGACAAGCAGGCCGGATTTCTTCACTCGGCTCCGCCAGGTCTTGAGTCCAGCTGACCGGCGTGCATCTCCAGGAAAGCCACCAGGTCGGCCAGCCGGCGAACGTAGCAGGCGTCGCCCGAGGCAGCGTGCTGCACCCACCCGCGCCAGGTGGGCGATTCGTCCCAGTCCTCCCACCAGATGCGAAGGACGAAGGAATTGCTACGGCTGCGGCTCTCGTTCAAGGTGACTCCTTTTACGCGATTGGTGAATGGATTTACTTCGCTCACCAACTCGACTATATCAAAAAGGTGTCTTGGCAGTATCTCTGTAGGGGGAAAGAGAAAGGGGAAACCTTGCGGACATTTTGGACGCAAAAAGACCCCCAAAGTCGGGTGAGCCTCGAGTTCACCGAGACCTCGGGGGTCTGAAAGCCAAGTCCTGCGCTACGAGCGGTCGCCGCGCGTGCGCGCGGCGTGGCCCGCCGCGCGCAGGGCCTCCAGATCACGGCGGATCGTGCGCTCGTTGACGCCGAGGGCGGCGGCCAAGTCCTCAACCGTGGGGGCAGCAGATTGTTCGGCGGCTTCTCGCAGCAATCTCAGCAGTTGGTGGCGCCGGCGCTCAGCCTTGCCGGAGACCTCGGCATCCTCCGGCGACGCGACCGTCCAGCTTACATCCACCCATTCATCCTCGCGCAGCGGCCGGCCGGTGGGCGCGCCGACGCGGGGCAGGCGCACAACGACGCGCTGCACCTGGGTGGCCTGCCAGGCCTCGGCGATGGCGCGGTGCTCCGGCACGCGCGTCAGGCTCGCCCGGCGCTGGGCGGACGATAATCCCTCCAGGGCCTCAGAGAGCAATTGCCAGGCCCGCTCCACGGCAGTGTGAGCCTCCTCCGCCCGCCCGACGGCGCTCAACACCAAGTAGCGCCAGTAGAATACCAGGTAAAGCTGCTCCACGCCTGGCTTTGCCCGCTCCACAGCAGCGTCCGTGGCCGCCAGCGCGGCCTCGGGTTGGCCCAGGGCCAGCAGGACCAGTCCGCGCAAGGCCAGCATGCTGATCGCCAGATCGGCCAATCCCAGCTCCTGGCAGATGGCGTCCGCTTCCTCCACGTGACGCAGCGCATCCTGCGGGCGCTTCTGCTGAAGGGCCAGCAAAATCATGTGAGCGTAAACCTGCACGGCGATCCATCGCTCTCCCGCCCCGAGCAGCAGCGCCAGCCCGGATTCGAGATGGGCACGCGCTTCGTCCAGCCGGCCGTCCTGCAGGACCATCTGCCCCATCACGCTCAGGCACTGCCCCTGGCCGATCTCATCGCCCGCTTCCCGGTAATACGCGAGGGCGGCCCGGGCATCGGCCAGACAGGCATCATTCCCGCCGAGCATAGAATGATGCACCGACGCCCGATTGACGCGCATCTGGGCCTCGCCGCGGCGCTGGCCGATGGCCTGGAAAATCGAGATAGCCACGCCGTACATCTCCAGAGCCCGTCCTATCCGTCCTTGCATGTAGAACAGGGTCCCCAGGTTGCCCGCAGCGCGCGCCTCCCCGTACCGATAGCCGATCTCCCGCCCGATTTTCAGCGCGCGCTCGTAGCAAACGACCGCACGCTCGGTATCGCCGCGCTCCATATACAGAATGCCGAGCGCGCTCATGGTCTCGGCCTCGCCAAGCCAGTCGCCAAGCAGCACGCGCAAAGAGAGCGTCCTTTCCAGCGCAACCTCCGCCTCGGCATAGGCCTTGACGCCCAGCAGCGCGCTCCCTAGGGCAAAACCGGCCTGGGCCTCACCTTCGCTATCCTTCTCGCCTTGATACAGCGCAACCGCTCGCTCCAAGTATGGAACCGCCTGGGATGGACTGCCGGCCCAATCCACGACCTGTCCAAACACAGCCAGCGCGGCGGCCTGACCCAGCCGGTCGCCTTCCTGCTCGGCCAGGGCCAGCGCACGGCGGGCTGCTTCCTGCGCCTCTTCGTACTGCCCGGCGTGCGCCAGGAACCACGCCTCGCGGCGGCGCGCCTGCGCTGCCCGGCGCATGTCGTCACTGGACAGGGCGACCATCGCCTTCAGGTCGGCGGCCTGTCGCGCACGCTCGCCCAGCACGTCCAGGACCGACTCGCGGGCTGCCAAGAGCTCAAAGCGCTCCACACCGGCCTTTTCCATCACAGCCGCCGCCCGGTCATAATAGTCCAGCGCAGTCCGATAAGCGTGCAGCGCGACAGCCCGCTCCCCCGCCTGTGTCAGGTAGGAGAACGCTTTTGCCGCCAGCCCGCCTTTTTCAAAATGGAACGCCAGCGATTCAACTCGATCGGGGTACAGCGCCTCCATCACCTCGCCGACCCGGCAGTGCCGTTGTTGCCTCCGCTCCGCGTCGATGGCCTGATAGACGACCTCGCGCACGCGATCGTGCTCGAACCGAAAGCGGGCTTCGGTCTCCAGCAGAAAGCCACAGCGCCTGAGTTCCTCCAGCGCCGGCAGCAGGGCAGACGGCGGCATGTCGCCGGCGCGGGCGAGGACGGGGAAATCGGCGTCCTCTCCGAGCACAGCGACCAACTCCAGCGCCGCGCGCGACACGGCCCCCAGGCGCTGCAGGCGCTCGCCGATGATCTCGTGCATCGAGGCGGGGACGGACGGCGTCCGGCGTTCGGGTGAAAGGAGCCACTGCCCATCAGGCGAGCGCATCAGCGCCCTCTCCTCCAAGAGCGCCCTGAGGCTTTCCACCAGGAAGAGCGCGTTCCCTCCCGTCTCACCCTGCAAACGCCCGGCCAGGCTGGCGACCTGGGCGTCTGCTTCATCGGCCCCCAGTGCCCGCCCCAGCACGCCCACCGTCTCTGCAAGCTCAAAAGGCATCAGGCGCAACCGCAGCAGGGGCGATGCGCGGTCAAGCCCATCCAACGCCTCCCACACGGCAGCGCGTTCACGAGCCTCGACGCTGCGGCAGGTCAGGATGACGAGCGCGCGGTTTCTGGGTAAAACCGAGGCCAGATGAGGCAGCGCGGCCAGGGTGGCTTCATCTGCCCAGTGCACGTCCTCCAGCACGAGCAAAAGCGGGGCGATGGCGGCCAATCCGGCCAGGCAGCGCGACAGCCCCTCCCATAGACGGCGCTGCTCCTCGCCGCGCTCGTCGAGCGGCGCAGGCGCGGGCAGATCAGGCAGATGCTCGGCAATCGCCGGGAGGATGGGGACGACGACGCCGAGCCAGACCGGCTCGACCAATTCGGCCAACTGCGCGACGCGCAGCGGCGTCAACACGGCGGATAGCGCCTCCTGGAAAAGCTGGTAGGGCGCGGAGGCAGCCAGGTGATTGGCCTTGGCCAGGCCGACCTGGAACCCGCGCCAGCGCGCGTCAGCGACGATTTCACCGACGAGACGCGTCTTGCCCACGCCGGCATCCCCTTCAACCAGGGCATACCCACCACGGGCCTGGATAGCGGCCTGCAATGCCGAGAGCAGCGCCGCGCGCTCTTCGACCCGGCCCACCAGCGGCAGGTGCGCCAGATCGCGCAGCAGCGGTGGTGAGGGCGGCGCGACGGGCAGATGCGGCGCACCGACCGCCGCCAGCGCAGCCACGATCTCCTGGTAAAGAGCGACGGTGGCAGCCGTCGGCCGGGCGCCCAGCTCCCTGGTCAGCAGATCCCGCAGAGCGACGAATTGCTCCAGCGCGGCCTGCGAACGCCCCAGGAGGTGGTAGAGCTGCATCAGCTCACGGTGCGCCTCCTCGCGCAGTGGATCGGCAGCCGCCAGGCGTTGAGCGTAAGCGAGGGCGCGTTCGTAGTCTCCCCGCTGCTTGTGGAGCACAATCAGCCGCTCCAGCGCTCGAAGGAAAAGCTCCCGCAGCCGCTCCCGCTCCAGCAGCACCCAGTCGTCGTAGATGCCTTCCAGGAACTCGGCGCGGCAGAGATCGACGGCAGCAGTCAGAGCTCGAAGATCAGAGCCGCCCGCCAATCGCTCAAATTCGGCTGCGTCGAGCCAATCCCCATCGCGCAGATCGAACGTGACGTCCTCGCGCTCCGCCGTCAGGCGATCGGCGGCCGGGCCAAGCGCGGAACGCACCTGCCACAGCGCCTGGGAGAGCGCCCGCCGGGCGCGGGCGTCGGGCCGCTCCGGCCAGAAGAAACCCGCCAGCCGATCACGGGAGATACACTGACCGTGATGAAAGATCAAATACGCCAGCAGTGAGCGAACCTTGAGAGAGGCACGTACAACGAGGGGCTCGCCATTCCACGTCAGCTCCAGTGTACCCATCAAGCGGATTCGAAAAGATGTTTCGCCCATGAACAGCACTTGTGTAAAGGGATAACTCGATTATACCCGCTTTGGACACGGTGGCAAAAGCGCAGAGCCCTGCTGGGGGGGGATAGCAGGGCTCTGCTAAGAGAAAAGGGGGGAGCGCTTGGGAAGCGTTCACAATCTATGTATTTTCAACAGCACGTGTCGAGACGTGTCTGTCCCATAATATGAACTTGTTCCTGAACGCAGCCCTCTGCTCCAACCAAGCAGATAAATTCGTCAGAAACTAGAACTCAAACGTCACAGTTAATAAGCATTGTACCCACTATGGCGACGGTAGAACGATTGGCCAAAGCCAGCGCTTCCTCAAGCGCCCATTGTCCATCAATCGTCCAACTCGCCCACCAGCTCGTCGATCTCGAGATCCTCGAGCGTACCCTCTTCATCGTCCACGTCCAGCGTGGGCAGCGGCGCCGCACCCTCCAGGGACAGCCGCTCGCGCACCAGCATTTCGAGCTGATCAGCAACATCGGGATTTTCGCGCAGGAACTGCTTGGCGTTCTCGCGCCCCTGTGCCAGAGATTCTCCATCCCTGTAGTAGTAAGAGCCGCGCTTCTCGATGACCTCTAACTCGGTCGCAATGTCCAGCAGGTCTCCGGAACGGCTGATGCCCTCGTCGTACATGATGTCGAACTCGGCCACGCGGAACGGCGGCGCGACCTTGTTCTTCGTCACCCGCACCCGCGTCCGGTTCCCGATCACCTCGCCCTTT
>JAFGED010000020.1 GCA_016931785.1 Anaerolineae bacterium | reverse complement strand
GGGTCGGTCGATGCCGGTGATCATGTTGAGCAGCGTCGACTTGCCCGAGCCGGAGGGCCCCACCACGCCGACGAACTCGCCCTCGCGGACGCGCAGGTTGACCTCCTTGAGGACGGTCACCCCACCCGCGCCGGTCTCGTAGGTCTTGGCTACCTCCCGCAGCTCGATCAACGGTTGACTGGTATTGCTCACCATCGCACGCTCCTTCTTCCGCTATTCCAAAGTACACGCCGCCTGCCAAAAGTGTGAGGGCAAGTATAGCCCTAATCGACAAACGAGGCAATCGCCTTAGGCAATATGCCATAGACGCTGACACCACACAAAACATACGCCCCCACAGCCCCACGCGCCCGTGGAGGCACTCCGCTTCGAACTACCTCAAACCAAAACTCAACAGATCAGAATATCGTTTGTAGTCGGCGCTTCAGCGCCTGGCAAGTGCGCTAAAGCGCATACTACAAGCCAAATTCAGGATCTACTGAGGCTTCCTCTGAATCGACCGATACGAGCGCCAGGCCCAGGTCTCGCAGCCTGGCGATCAGACCATACAGCGCAGACTCGTCGGCGACGGCGCCGCTCAGGACCGTCTCGCCCTGGTCGGTGTAGGTGAGCGTCATATCCTCGAACTAGCTCGACCAGTGCTCGTCGATCTGTCCCTTGACTCGAATCTCAACTCGCACCATCTCTTGTCTCCACGGAATTGAAAACCGCGCCTACTCGAACTTGAAGCGCCACACCGCGATCCCGAAAAAGACGACACCCATCGCCAACAGGATGCCCACCTGCGGCAGGATATCGACCAGGGTCCCGTTCTCAGCCATCACACGGTAGTAGGCCTCGACGGCGTGTCCGTGGGGCGTCAAGCTCGACAGAATCCCCAAAACGCCTCCGGAGCGGACGAAAGGCGCCCGCGCCCCGATGCAGCCGCCGATGCCTCCCAGGACGAAACTCATCAGCGTACCGATGCATCGGCTTGCTTGGCGGTCTTGGCCAGTGCGGCGATCATGATGCCCAACGCAGTCGACACAAATGCCACGACGAGAGTAAGCACCACCAGCGTCAGCGGCGCTCGCCCCAGCGGCATATTGAAACCAATGTGCGCCACGCTTGTGCGCCACGCTGAACATCACGACCACCTGCACACAAGCGAGCAGCACAAAGGCCAGCATCTTTCCGGCGATGATGGCGCCGCGCGGGACGGGAGCGGCCAGCAGACGGCGCAGCGTGCCCGCTTCGCGTTCCTTCAGGAGATTTGGAGCCAACCAGGCGACGCCAAAGAAAATGAACAGCACGGTGATAGCGGGAAACATCATGGCGAAGAAGGCCTCTATCCACCCCTCATCCTGGGTTCCCCCCAGGTCTTCGCTGGCGACGGCGATGGCGGGCGTGCGGCGCATCTCGTTCAGCGCGGTCATGACGACGCCCAGCGTCTGCGCCTCGACGGCGCCCCGCTGTTCGGCGCTGGCCCCGGCGAGCGCGCCGGATTCGTCCAGCACGGCCCGGATGCCATACTGCACCTCGCCCCAGATGGTCACCTCGGCCACCACCTGGTTCATGATGCCGGCGACGATGCTGGCTCCCTCCGCCCGGCCTGGATCGACGATCACCTCGATGGCCGTGGGCATGTAATCGTAGATGTCCTTGCTAAAGCCGGCCGGTATGATGATGGCAGCCGCCGCCTCGCCCTTGGCCACCCGGTCCTCGGCCTGGGCAGCCGTCTCATAGACCCCGACGTCCAAACTCGTCGATGGATTGGAGGGCCTTGGCGACCTCAATGCCGTAGGCGCCATCCGCGTCTTGGTTAACCAGGCAGATGTGCAGCAGAATGGTCGCCGCCTCATCCTCGGCGTTTGTCATAATATTGATGCCGCCCATCAGGGAACTGAGCAACAGCGGCAGCAGAAGGTAAATCGCCAGCACGCCGCGCTCCTTGAGCATCAGTTGGATCTCCTTCCAGGCAACCGATAGTGCATAGAAAATCGTGTTTATCATGGTTGTTCTCCTGCGTCACATCTCTGGTAGGGGCGATTCGCGAATCGCCCCTACTCAAAATCAAACGGGGGCGTTTCAAATGAGTTGGGAGGATGGGGGGGCGGGCGGCGAAGCCGCCCGCCCCCCCATCCTCCCCCCCCCCGTTCTCTAGCTGAGATGAAACACACCCAAATCAAACCGCCACAGCCCGATGGCAAAGAAAAGGACCGTGAACCCCAACAACACAGCGCAATCCAGCATCACGTCGGCCAAGCCCAGCCCGCGTACCATCAGATTAACCAACGCGTGATTGGCCCAGTAGTGTGGCGCGATCTTGGGCACGGGGCCCAGAAAACGCTCCATAAGAAACAAGGGAACGAAGGAACCGCCCAAGAGCCCCATCCCCCCACGGGAGCAAAGTGCTCAACCCACCGATCTGGTTTTCGGTGCGAGCGATAGCGGCGATGATGATCGCCAGAATGAATGGCGCGATGATCTCATCACCCACGACGTTCCATTCGCTCAGGCTGACGATGATGCCGATCGCAATGAGCACGTAGGCCGGAATCAGCGCCCACCACTGGCTGCGGTTGCGCAGAAACACCACCAAGAACGGCAGCGCGACGGCCGTCAGCACGTACATGGCGATGAGCGGGTCCGGCAGGATCTCTGGCTCGACAAACGCTACCAATCCGGCGACCGCCCACAGCACATAGGCCGTGAGGAGCAACCCCCAGGCGGAACGTTCCGTGAGATAGACCGCAAGCACGCCCAGCCCGCTCGCAGCCAGCACCCCCACCCACACCCACAACGAAAGGTCTACGAACTGTTCTACCAGCGCCAACACGCCGAATAAAACTAGCAGCCCTCCCCAGACCACAGATTGCTTTTTAGATGATGACATCATGGCTCATCCTCCTTCAGTTAACCCGCGCACAAATGCAAGAATCCGGATAGCAAAGACAACTCGCGAACCGCCCCCTACGCGTTCAACACCTGCACGGTAGGCCGCAGACCCAACTCATCGATCAGCGCGTTCAACTCGGCCTCGGTGAGCGGTCGCCCCTTGCCCGCGTAGGCCGTCAGCATCGCCTCCGTCATGTTGGTGCCAAAAGAACGCCCCTCGTAGCGCGGGGTGGTGGTGAGCACCATCCGCACGCCCCGCTCTCGCAGCAGCGCGACGTTCTCCGGCGTCGTGGTGTTGGTGACGATCGTCTTGCCCGACATATCCTCCGGCATATACTTGAGCATGAAAAGAAAATCGCTGGCGATCAGATCGGCCTCCCGCCAATACCGCTCGTACCTGGGCTCGGGCTCGTATCCGCCGCTGCCGTAAAAGATCAAGCTCATCGGAAAGTGGCTGACGAAAGGCAGCATCACGCGCGCCACCAGGTAGTACGACCTGAGGCTCCGCAGTGCGATGGGAACGCCCAGGCCAACCATCAGGTCGCCAAAGATCACGCCATCGCACACCTCCGCTACAGCTTCGGCCAGCCCCTGCCGGTCGATGGCCATCGGCACGAACCCACAGCGGAAATGCGGCACACTGCCCAGCGCCTCCGCTGCCAACTCGAACACGCGCCGCTCCAAGGTGTGCTTCAGCCCGCGCCCATCGACCAACGGCGTGTGGTGGACGTCCTTGACCAGCTTCAGGGCGGCGTGCAGGGGATATTCGCGCCCGCAAAAGCGCAGATACAGATCGACCCCGCCCACCCCCAAGGCATCGACCTGCCCATCCAGCTCGGTGAACAAGCGCTGCGCCTTTTCCACGTCGCCATCGGTGCCGATGCGCTCGACGGCGACCTGCTCGTCCCCCAGAGTGACGACGACCCGCTTGTCGCGGGTAGAACTTCCCAGACTGACACTGACGGCTCTTTTCATCGACGCTCTCCTCGTAGAAGGTAAGCCCAATTATACAACAAACGACAAAGTAAAAAAGACAACGGGCGGACATTGCGCAATTGAGGCGAGTGCGGTACAATGCGGGCCCTGGAACAACTTCCAAGGTGACGACTGTCGCAGCTAGGAGAAAAATGACAATGCCGAATCGTTACCCGATTGCCAAAGCCGTGCGGGCTGCCTACCAGGCCGGCGAAGAGGATGAGGCGCTGGAGCCCATCGTGCTGGTGAATGGCGGCGGGCAGCCGGTGGGCCGCATCGGCGACGGGGATTACGTGATCTTTTACGATATCCGCGGCGAGCGCGAGATCGAGCTGACCAGCGCCTTTGTGGCGCCGGATTTCCCCCACTTCGAGCGCGCGCCGATCACGGTACACTTTGCGACGATGATCGAGTACGCCAGCGACCTGGTGGGACGCGTCGCCTTCCCCCCCATCCGGGAAATCCGCAACACGCTGAGCGAGGCCATCAGCCAACACGGCCTCAAGCAGATCAAGATATCGGAGTCGGAAAAGGCCATCCACGTGCGCTACTTTCTCAACGGCAAGCGGGAGGAGCCTTTCCCCGGCGAGCATCACGTCGTTATCCCATCGCCGGAGGTGGATGACTATGCCAAGACGCCCGAGATGAGCGCCGCGGGCGTCGCCCGGGCCGCCATCGAGGCACTGGACGATCCGCAGGCCGACTTTATCGCGGTCAACTTTTGCAACGTGGACGTGGTCGGCCACATCGAGAACCGAGCGGCGGTGCTGCGAGCCGTGGAGGAAGTCGACCGGCGCGTCGGCGAGGTGGTGGCCGCGGCCCAGGCCCGCGGGGTGACCGCCGTCGTCACCGCCGACCACGGCACGGTGGAAAAATGGCTCTACCCCGAGGGCACGGTCGATACCGGGCACACCGATAGCCCCGTGCCCTTCATCGTGATCGACCCTACACTCGCGGGCATCACTTTGCCAGAAGGCGGGACGCTGACCCACGTAGCGCCGACGCTGCTGCACCTCCTGGGATTGCCACAGCCTGCCGAGATGACGGCAAAGAGCCTGCTGCCCGAAGGCATAGCCCGAGAGCGCCGCCGCGCCATGCTCGTCATCGCCGACGGCTGGGGTGCGCGCGACGACGCCTACGGTAACATGATCCTGGAAGCCCAGACGCCTGCAATGGACCGGCTGCAACGGGAATGGCCCAGCACGCGACTGGAAGCAGCCGGCGAGGCCGTGGGGATGCCCGCCGGCACCGTGGGCAACTCCGAGGCCGGCCACACGCACATCGGCGCGGGCCGCCGCGTGCTATCCGACCGCGTGCGCATCGACCAGGCCATCGCCGACGGCTCCCTCGCGCAGAACGAGGCTTTCCGCTGGGCGATGGAGGGCGCCAAACGGGATGGCACCAGGCTGCACCTGCTGGGCATCATCTCCTTCTACAGCTCCCACGGCTCGATCGCCCACCTGAAGGAACTGATGAAGATGGCGCACGAAATAGGCGTTCCAGAAGTCTACATCCACGGCATGCTGGGCCGGCGGGGCGAGCGGCCCGAGAGCGGCGCGATCTACACAGAGGAGATCGAAAAAGAGGCAGAGCGACTGGGAAGCAACTTTGCGCTCGCCTCGATCATCGGGCGCTTTTGGAGTCTCGACCGTGAGGAGAACTGGGATCGCATCGAAAAGACGTACCGCTGGCTGGTGGAGGGCAAAGGACGGACAGTATCAGCAGGTTCACCATGACGATGACCAGACGTAGCACAAGCAAACGCACACGCCTAGCCAGGTGGTTTTCTCACGTTTTCCACCCCTTTGTTCTATCCATCATCACGCTTCCACTGACCATCTATCTATCCACCGGGATGCTCTGGTTAGCGCTCCTGTGGACGGTTATCTGCGCGGCCACGCTGCTCCTGCCGCTGGCGACTTTTATCCTGATCATGGTCAAAATCGGGCGCTACAGCGACTTTGACGTGTCCATCCGCGAACAAAGAACCGGCCCCTACTTGGTGGCCGGCGGGGGGCTACTTCTTTTAACCGCTATCATAATCCTGGGCGACGCCCCTCTCATCAGTCGCGCATGCATCTTTGCCGCCATCCTCGCAGCCGTCGCCGCCGCGGTGATCAATCGCTTTTCCAAGGTAAGCGTCCACGCGATGACCGCGGCAGGCTGTGCGATCGTGCTCCTCTACCTATCGCTCCTCGCCGGCCTCTTGATGGCCACGGCCGCGGCAGCAGTCAGTTGGTCCAGGATTCCGCTCAAGCGCCACACCCTCCCCCAAGTAATCACCGGTTGGGTCGTCGCCACCGCGAGCGTGGCAATCGTGTTCGCCCTGACCCTCTAGCTCGCCCACGCGCCGCTCACCGCCGCTTCCACGCACTGTGCGATCGTGCCATAACGCACGATCAATCCAGCATGCGAAGGAAGATAAGTGGCTCCTTTGGCGGAGGAGGTCGCCACGGTGCGAAAGCCCAACTCCTGCATCGGCGCGACGACGGCGCACATATCGGCCACCACACGTCCGCCGCAGGCTTCGACTGCGGCTACCAAACCCTGCACCTCGGCCTGCTGGCGCACATCGCGCGCCGCCGTGATCCACAGCGCCGTCCCGACGCGCCGCCCGTCCAGCAGCCACACGATCTCGGCGATTTCCTCAAGCCCGGCGTGCGGGCAGCCGAACCAGACCAGATCGATTCCCCGAACGTCGGAATTGAGCGCGGCATAGGCAGGCCGCAGGTCATCCACGACGAGTGTCTCGTGGTCGCGGGATAATGTATCCTGCATGTCGGCCTCGGGCGTGACGCCTGCGACGTGGTAGAGCGCCACCGCGCCACTGGCTGCCATCGCCGCGCCCAAGGCCTTCAAAGCATTCGGGCCGGCTCCCTCCAGGCCCACGAAATAGGGCACGCGGTTGCCGGCCGCTTTGCCCACCAGGTATCCCAACGCGCCAAAATCAGCGAGCGACTGCACAGGGCAGCACACGTCGACGCGCAGCTTGGCGCAGCGGCTTTCGTCCAGGTGCAGGCCGTATGCCGCCGTGCGCCCGGTGATCGCCGCCGCCAGCGCGCTCGGTCCACCCTCGCGGTTGGTGCGCGCCCCCAGCACCGAGTTGGCATAGCTCACCGCCGACGACTCGGCCCAGGCCACGTGCTCCCCCAGGCGCGGCACGTTGCCAACCAGATAGGGGGTGCACGTGCAGGTCGCGCGCACGCCAAAGCGCTCAAAGGCCTCGATCACCGCCAGCTGGCGCCGGGCAAAAATCTCCGAAAACCCCAGTTCCCGCCAGGCGTGCAGGTCCATCCCGGCGGGGTTTAGCGTGGTGGACACGCGCACCCGCACGCCCTGATCGGCCCACTGGCTCAAGAAATCGAGCCCGGCCTCGCCCAGGTTGCGGTAACTGACCCCCGCTACCTGCACCGAACCCACCTCTACCAGCCGCCGAGCGCCGTAAATCCGTCCAAGGGCGACCACGATCTCCATCGCCTTGCGCACGCCGGGACCGAGCTCGCCAGAGAGCATGGCCCGTTCTTCAGGTGAAAGTTGTAGCATCACTGTCTCTGCAATTGTAACTTGCTGTAGGACAAATTGGCAATTTGTCCTGCAGGTAACAAACAGCGGTCAGCCCGATCGCTGACCGCTGGCTATAGACCGCAAACAGCCTATCAGGACAACGCCCGATAAGGCATACCGCTGAGGATCCCCTCGCGCCCCTCGAAAACGCCCAGGACCTTGAGACCGCCGGTACCGATCTCGTAGCGGCGGATTTCCTTGACGTGATTGGAGCCTCGCATCTTGAGCACCACGATCGCCCGCTGCATCGTGCTCTCGATCTCCACGTAACGCAGGAGGATGATGCTGTCTACGAGGAACGACAGCCCTCCCTTGAACGCATACCGGTAATCGGCCCGCCCTTTCTCGCCCAGCAGCATCGCCGTGATCCCCTCCCGCCGCAAGCCGTTTACCACAGAGGTGTAAATGCCGCGCAATTTCTGCTCGTCGTCGGTGAGGCGGTCAAAATGAGATACGCTATCGAGCACCAACCGCTTGATGTTCGCCTCTAGGATCAACTGGTTGAGGCGGCTGTCCGGCGACTCCAGGCTGGCCAGGAACACCTCAGGCGAGGTAAACATCAAATGCAGCCTTCCATCTGCCACGATGCCCTGCAGATCCCAACCCAGCGACTCGGCGTCCCGGTGGAGAGAGCTGGGAAACTCCTCAAAGGATATCAATAACCCAGGTTCGTTATGCTTCGTCGCGCCATCGATGAGGAACTGGAGCGCCAGCGAGGTCTTGCCCGTGCCCGGCGCACCGCGCACCAACGCCATCGAACCGGGCACGAACCCGCCGCCCAGCATCTCATCCAGCCCCCTGACCCCCGTCAGAACTCTTTTGTCTGCCATAAGCCACCTCTAATCAACCTGCTGTGATCGACCTACTCGTAACTCTCCCAGTTCTTGATGCAAGTCACATAGCCCAGCGAAGTACTGGCATAGCCGCTCAAATTGACAATGATCTCGTTAGAAATGGCAGTGCAGGGCTTGCTTGGATCAGGATTGGGCTTGCACATCTGCACCCGAATCTCCATCGCCTGATACGCACTGGGGTTATAGATCTGCTCCCAGGCCGCTTCATTCCCGTAAATCGCGTTGAAAGTGGGGTTCCCTCCGGCCAATTTAGCACCATTTACCTCAGGCACCGGCCCCTGCACGACGACGTAATAACCCGGCAGAGGGTTGCCATCCAGATCTTCTATATGACCTGCAACGCCGCTACATACCCCGCATTCAGGCACACGGTACTGCACATCACAGGTGAAAGGCGTTGCAGAGCGCGTGACGCGAGGCGTGGGCGTGTTCGTAGGAGGAAAAGTGAACGTTGGCATACGCGTAGGCACAGCCGATGGAGTCAGTGTCGGCGTGCGCGTATCAGTAGGACCGGGAATGGGGGTGATGGTCGGCGAGGGCGTAGGCGTCCAGGTAGCGATTGGAGAAGTTGGGGCCGGTTGAGTTGACACCAAGGCGATGTCAAACGTGGGTGGTGGGAAGGGATTAACGTCGTCGAACCCAAACCCAACCATCGCGTAGTAAATCACTATGCACAACGTCGCCACGAGTATCACATAGGTCAGGATGTTAAAGATCCGATCTCTTCCAGCACTTGTCATCATGCCATCTCCTCACCACTCGCTTCAGAGAAATCGTCTCAAGGAGCCGTGTCAACAAAGATCTGCACGTCGGCCTGGAGTCTCAGACCGTCAACCCATTCCTGCAGCGCGGCCTCCTGAAGCAAGTGCAAGTTGTCGGGACTGACCTCGCGAGCGGGATCGCGCTCCACGACCTCGACGATATGGTAGCCGAGCAAGCTGGACACTACCCCACTATACTCACCCGGATTCAGAGAAAAGGCGACCTCCTCTACCTCGGGAACCGTCAAGATACCCCGCGGGAACCACCCCAGGTCGCCCTCGGCCTCGCGGGTGATCTGGTCCTGAGAATAGGTCCTGGCCAGCGTGGCAAAATCGGCCCCCCTATCAAGTTGGCCATGGAGGTGCTCTGCCTCCTCAAGCGTATCTATCAGGATATGACGGGCGTGAACGTGCTCGGCCACCTTGGGCACGCCATCGGCGATGAGCTGGCTCATCTTCATCACGATCAGCCCTCTCCGTTCCTTCTCCCGATGGGTCTCGTAGGTCTCCCCCAAGTTCTCCAACTTGGCACGGAATGCTTCCTCGCCGCCGTTCTCGGCAACCATCTCCCCCATAACGGTATCCACTTCCTCATCCGAGACCGTGACGCCGGCCTTCTCCGCCGCCTGCACGATCAGATCCTCCGTGATCATGAAATCCAGTATCCACGAGCGGGCCCGGGCCAACTCAGCCTGTCCCTCAGGGCTCGCAGGATCGATCCCCCGCAATGGCAGGTCGGCCTCGTACTGCCCCAACGCACGCTCATAGTCAGCCAAATAGATCGGGCGACCGTTCACCAGGGCGGCCAGCGGAACATCTGAAGCAGGAGAGGCGGTAGCACCAGGGAGCAGGGTCGGCAACTCGGCCCCGGGAGTACCAGCCGGGGGAACGGAGGTGATGGGCTCAGATGTGACCAGCGCTGGAGCGCAGGCCGTACAGATCAGCGCCAGTAGAAGCGGCAACAGCCTCCACATCGCTCTCAAATTCATACGATGTCCTCCTTTGCGACCGTCAGCTTTTTGGACAGAGGCATTATACCCACAGCGGGAGTTTTATGCAAACGTAGTGCTGGAGGGGATTCCGGCCCCATTAAAGGCCCTTGTCAAAGATCGCGCCATCTGCTACAATCCTCGCAGACACATCGAGAGAGTGAAATGACATCGTTGTACCTGGTCCGTCACGCCCGCACAAAAATGTCAGACGACGACGCCGAGCGCTGGCCTCTTTCTGAAGAGGGAGAACGCCAGGCAGATATCCTGGCGCAGCGGGGCTTTTGGCGTGAGGTGGCGCTCATTCTTTCCAGCCCCGAGCCCAAGGCCCTGCAGACGGCAAAGCCCGCCGCCCGCCGCTGGTCCATCCCTTTGGAGACTGCCAACTGCCTGCACGAAGTGCGCCGCCCTCACCTGATGCCTGACTATGAAAACGCCGTCGCGCGTTTCTTCTCCGATCCAGAAACCAGCATCGCGGGCTTGGAGCCAGCCGCCCAGGCATCAGAGCGCATCACGCGCTGCATCAAAGGACTATCGATAGGGCACCCCGGAAAAACGCTGGCGATAGTCTCACACGGCCTGGTCACGGCCCTTTTCCTCGCCCGTCTAGAGAGCCATTGGCCGACGGTGGCGGAATGGCGCGCTATACCGTTCGCAGGCCTGGCAGTGGTAGATACGACGACATGGCATCTCATCAAAAACTGGTCGGACGCATAACAGACCTCCTGAACTGGCCTCGGCAACATTGGCAACTGCTGGTGCTGCTGGGTTTCCTGCTGCTACTGGCCGGCGAAGGCCCTCCGCCCGGCCTCCTCGAAACCCGCATCAACCGCCAGCTAGCCGGAGACCGATTCGATTTCATCAGTTGGGAGGCTGACGCGCTGTTTGGAAAGCTGGTTCACAGCCTGGTCGCGCCGCAGCGTTACATGGACGAGGAGGCCCGGCACGATTTCGTCGCCGACTATATGGACCTGGTGGGCGAGATCCAAGAGCTTGAGTGGACCACCAGCCTCGTCTACATCGACCCGAACGTGGCCGATCCCGACGCCGCGTCGGCAGAGATGCGCGCCAGGCTGGCCGGCCTGCGCGCCGATCAGCGGGCGCGCCAGCCGCTGGCCGAGGCGATCCTGGAAGAGCAAGTGGCCACCGTCCTGGTCGATGAGGGATTCGGCTTGCTGGGCCAGGAACTTCCCCCCGTCAGCGCGCACTTTACCCCCCTGCCTACCCTCATCGTCATCTCCCCCCGCGACCGCATCGAGAACATCTTTAGCCTCAGCCTGCGCCACGGGCTGGACACGGCCCAGAGAGAGGAGATCGAGGCGCAGATCGACTCGGCGCTGGACGTCTCGTCGCTGGTCACCAACATCGGCGGATTGGCCGCCTACCCGTCGATGCTGCTGGAGAGCAGTTGGCTGCCCTGGGTGGCCGAGGTGACTGCCCACGAGTGGACGCACCACTACCTCACCCCACGGCCGCTGGGGTGGTACTACATGGAATCGGGCGAAACGCGCACCATCAACGAGACCACGGCCTCCATCATGGGAAAAGAGATCGGATATGCGGTGATAACCCGCTATTACCCCGAACTTCCTCCTCCGGAACTGCCCACCTTGCCGGAGCCTGTGGAAGAAGGGGAACCAGAAGAAGAAACCCCGCCGCCAGAGCCCCCAGAGTTTGATTACCGTATGGAGATGCGAGAGACACGCATCCGGGTGGACGAGCTGCTGGCAGAAGGCAAGATCGAGGAAGCGGAAACCTACATGGAGGAGCGACGGCAGGTGTTTGTGAGCGAGGGCTATGCCCTCCGCAAGCTGAACCAGGCCTACTTTGCCTTCCACGGCTCTTACGCCGACACACCCGGCGCGGCAGGTGAGGACCCCATCGGCCCCACCGTCCTTAGGCTGCGCGCCCGCAGTCCCAGCCTGTACATTTTTGTGAACCGGGTCGCCGGCGTCACCAGGCTGAGCGAGCTGGAGATATTGTTGGTCGAATAAATGTAAGAAACCCGGTTTCTAAACACCTTCATTCGATAAACGGGCAAATATCCACAGCCTCCCATCGCGGATTGGCGTAACCATAGTTCTCGTTGAAAAAGTCGTGGACCGAGGTATGCTCCTTCGCCGCGACGACGAGTGCCGTACAGCCATCGATGACGCTCCCATCTGCCGCGTACGCCCCCCAAAAGACCTCCGCCAGTGCAGCCACGTCGTGGCCGACGGCGCCATCGGGATGCTCGGCCTGCAGTCGGTCGTACGCCGACTGCGCGCCGCCCAGGTCGCCCGACCGCACGCGGGTAAGCACCAATCGCCAACGGGCAAAGGCCGCCAACTGCGCTCGCTCCACGCCGGGATCCCCCCCCGATACCGCTCCCCACTCCTGAAGCGCGTCGTCGCCGATCACGCGCTCGTAAGTAGTAACGGCGGTGGCGTAATCGCCGGAGAGCAGGGCGCGGTCGCCATCCAGCAGTGCGTGATAGCGGTAGACTGGCGGCTCCCAAATCTGCTGGGTGACGGTGAACACGTCGCCGTTCCACTCCCACACCTCCGAGTAACCCCGCTGTGGCTCCGCTCCAACCGAGGCCACGCTGCCGCTCCCCGCGTCGATGCGACCCGGCGCGACGGTGTAAGTTGGATGGGGCATATCCAACCTGCCACCCATCAGGCTGAAAAAGCCCGTCCCCCTCCAGCTTAGAATTTGCAGGGACTCGAAACAGGTGTGCGCGCCGCACGTGATCAGCGTGTAGACGATATCCTGACGACCATCTCCGTTTGCGTCTAGCACCGGGAGCAGCCGAACCGCCGGGGAGGAGGGATCGTAGCCTTCCTGGTATAAAAGCGCCCAGCCTCCGGCCTGCCGGCTGAAAATGAGCAAATCGCCAGACGGGGCTACCGCCTCGCCGACGTACTGCAGCGCGACGACGATCTCGGGATCGTCGTCGCCGGTCAGATCGGCAGCAACCACCTGGCCAGGCGCACCCGGCAGAGTTCCCCATCCTGCCAACGCGGCCTCTAGCGCCACCACATCGCCCCCGGCGTCCAGGTACCGCTGGATGGCGGCGGGATAGTCAGCAGGATCGACGGGCTGGGCGATTTCGACAGCGGGCGTCACCATGCCGGCAGACGGGCTCTCCGCACTCACCGCCACAGAGGCCGCCGGCGGCCCGCTTGATGCAGGCTTCGTCGAGCCACAGGCAAGCACCGCCAGAATCCCAAAACCAACGGCAACCGCGAGAGGTAAACCGAGCCACAGTTTTTTTGTCTTGAATGTCATGGTCCCCCCGGATATCGCTGCACTTAGTATAGCATGGCGCAAAAGCGTGTCAAAACCTTGACATCTCTCGATTCTCAGGTAGAATAGCTTCCACTTGCGGGGCTGTAGCTCAGCTGGGAGAGCGCTACAATCGCACTGTAGAGGCCAGGGGTTCGAATCACCTCAGCTCCACCAGCATCGCCCTGAAACCAGTTCCCAATGGGCCCGTAGCGCAGCTGGGAGCGCACCACAATGGCATTGTGGGGGTCGAGGGTTCGAATCCCTCCGGGTCCACTTTTTTGTTACAAAGCCAGATGGCCCCCGTCATAGATCGGGAACGGGAGGTCCGCCTTTGAAGCGGAGAACCTCTAACCGAGGATGGTACCGCAAAGCGCCCTTCGTCCCTGTGCGATGAAGAGGCGCTTTTTCATAGTTGGTTCGTAACTACTCAGCTTTGCTTCGCAGTTGCCTTTCGCGTGTGAAAAGAGAGGGGGCGGGAGCTTGGAGAGCGGCGAAGCCGCTCTCCAAACCCCCCATCTCTCCCCTTTTCGAGCGAGGGGGACTTGCTCAGGCGAATAGCCTGAGTAGTTACGTTGGTTCTTACACATTATCAGGAGGTGACGCATGCCAATCCCAAAAGCCCAGTCCATCTGGTTCAACGGCGAGTTCGTCCCCTGGGACGAAGCCAAAGTGCACGTCCTTTCCCACGTGCTGCACTACGGCTCCAGTGTCTTTGAGGGTATCCGCGCTTACAGCACGCCCAAGGGACCGGCGGTTTTGGGGCTCAAGCCCCACGTCGACCGGCTGTTCTTTTCCGCCAAAGTGAGCCGCATGGAGATGCCCTTCAGCACAGAGGAGATCATGAAGGCCATCAAGGAGACTGTACGGCACAACGGGCACGAGGCCTGCTACATCCGCCCGTTGGTCTTCCGGGGCTATGAAGTGCTGGGCGTCTACCCGCTGGCCTGTCCCTTGGACGTCATCATCGCCACCTGGGAATGGGGCGCCTACCTGGGGCCGGAGGCCATCGAGCAGGGCGTCGACGTGGCAGTGAGCTCGTGGCGACGCACCGCGCCCGATGTAGGGATGGCAATGGCCAAGATCGGGGGACAGTACACCAATTCGCAGTTGGTGGTGATGGAAGCCCGCGACCGGGGCGTCACAGAAGGTATCGTGCTCGACGTCTTTGGCTTTGTGAGCGAGGGCAGCGGGGAGAACATCTTTGTCATTTACGATGGCATCATCTACACACCCCCTCTCTCCGCCTCAATCCTGGGCGGCATCACCCGCCGCTACGTCATGCAGCTCGCCGACGACCTGGGCTACACGGTGAAGGAGCAAAACATCCCGCGCGAGATGCTCTACGCCGCCGACGAGATTTTCTTCACCGGCACGGCGGCCGAGGTCACGCCCATCAAGAGGGTGGACGGCTTGGCCGTCGGCGCCGGCTCTCGCGGCCCGATCACCAAGAAGCTACAAGACGCGTTCTTTGCCGTCACCAGGGGTGAAAAAGACCCGCACGGCTGGCTGACGTACGTCAACGAGTAGAGGAAACAACCACGAACACGCGTATAGGAGGAATCTTTGAAGGAGATACGCGTGGAATATGACACCAAATGGACACGCAGGCGCAAGCATCGTGGCAGCATACGTCATCGAACGTTGCGTATTTAAAAATCAGGCGACACCGCTAACTTTGGGACTATCGGCTCTCGTAGGTCTGCTGCCGGATTTCGACAGCCTGGCAGCGCTGGCGCTGAACCGATATCGACCCTCGCGGAACAAACTCGAACATCACGCATTCCCCTCACATACACCGCTCTTCTATCTCGCCTTGACCGCGGTGCTGTGGTCAACGGGGATGCCGCGGGAGGCCGTGTTCCTTGGGGTCCTATCTCTGGGACACTTGATATTGGATAGTTGGGGAACCGACGACGGGATCATGTGGCTCTGGCCCTTGAGCCGCCGTCAGTTCAGCTTGTTCCCACGCAACCTGCACGCGGGCGGTGTTCACGGACTGCGCTTTTATCGGCGGCACGTTCGCTGCGCGCGCGTCTTTGTGCCGGAGGTGGCATTATTGATCAGCGGCTCTTTGATCGCCCTGCACACCCTTTATTGGGGAGTGGCTTGACATTGAGCCGATCTTTTGTAGAATGTGAGTGAAGCGTATCTACTCAGGCTGTTCGCCCGAGCAGTGGCCCTCGCTCAAAAAAGGG
>JAFGED010000199.1 GCA_016931785.1 Anaerolineae bacterium | reverse complement strand
GGTGCGCCGATGTTGGTTGCGAATCTTACCTGGCCCCTCTGTGGAAACGATACGGCTCATTTCTTGACTATTCCTCCAATAAAGTTATAAAGGCGGAAAACTGGCAACCGCCCAATTTACCCTTACGCGATCACCTCTCCCACAAGACAACCATCCAGCTCGGCCACCAACTGCGTGGTAACGAGCTGGTTGTGCAGATCGTCCTCGGCCCGCGTGACGACACGAACGTAATTATCGGTCAGGCCCGCCCACAGGCCGCTGCGCCGGCGTCGCTCCCACAGAACCATCATCTCCCGTCCCAGGAACTGCCGGCGGAAACGCCGCGCCTGCTCGGTTCCCAGCTTCCGCATCGCGCGCGCCCGCTCGCGCCGCGCCTCCCGCCCCAACCGGCCAGGCAGGCAGGCGGCCGGAGTACCGGGCCGCTGGGAGTAGGGGAAGACGTGCAACCGCGCGAACTCGATCGCTTCCACGAAATCGTAGCTGGCGCGGAAGGCAGCTTCATCCTCGCCGGGAAAGCCGACGATGACGTCGGTGGTCACAGCTAGATCGGGCACGACGGCGCGGGCAGCCTCCACCAGACGGGCAAATGCCGTCGTCGTGATCCGGCGCCCCATGCGGCGCAGCGTCTCGTCACAGCCCGCCTGCAGCGGCAGGTGAAGCTGGCGACACAGCCGCCCATCCTCCCACAACTGGAAAAAGCCCTCGTCCAAATCCCAAGGCTCCAGCGACGAAAGTCGCAGGCGAGGCAGATCGGTCTGCGCCAGCAGTGTTTCGACCAGCCCGCGCAGGCTGGCGGGCGAATCGAAATCGCGGCCATAAGCGCCCAGGTTTACCCCGGTGAGCACGACCTCCTGATAGCCAGCTTCGACGAGCGCCTGTATCTCTTCCACGACCTCGGCCAGAGGGCGGCTGCGGGACGGCCCACGCAGCAAGCGAACGACGCAATAAGTACAGTGGTTATCGCAGCCATCCTGCACCTTGACAAAGGCGCGGGTGCGTCTGTAAGGGCGAGGCAAATCAAAAGACAAGGCGCTGATATCGGCATCCTTGACGCAATCTGCCTCGCCCTTACGCATGGCCTTACCCCCACCCACGGTCTCCACCACCCCATCTTTGTCCGCGTTCGGTATGACCCAGGCGACACCAGGCAGAGCGGCGCAGCGCTGAGGCACCAGCGTGGCATAGCAGCCGGCGACGGCGACACGCGCGCCGGGCTTGGCACGCGCCAGCTCACGGATACAGCGATGCGTCTTGCCCTCCGCCTCGGCAGTGACGGCGCAGGTGTTGAGCACGCACGCGTCGGCCCGTGCGGGATCGCCTACGACGACGTGACCCGCCGCTTGAAATCGGCGGGCCATCGCCTCGATCTCGCTCTGGTTCAAACGACAACCAAGACTCTGTAAGTAGACCTTCATCCGTGAAGCTAGGGCTCTGTGATACTCAGATTATCAAAGTGTATCTCCACACCCGTCTCGAAGAACGCACCGGCATAGAGACCGATATCTCCACTAGTATAGTCCGCGTCTTCAACTTGAGCCAACTGCTGGCCGTTGACAAAAAAAGTCATCCTCGGACCTTGGCAGACGACCTCCAGGTGGTTCGTCGCAGCGCCTTTGTTAATTGCATCCGACCCCTCCCACTCGGACGTCATCAGCTCAGGTCTCTCACCCTTCGTGTGCTTTGTGACCTGATAATAGCCATCGCCACTGATAGAAAAGCGATAAAAGTGATCGCGGTCCTGAATGCGCACCTGCACACCATACTCATTATCGTCTGGGCCGGCAACCTGGGTTGCGTCGATAGCAAGGCGAAAGTCGGAGAACTCGTGGCCGCCAAAGGCCCAGGCCGAGAGATTGGCTCCCTCGACAAACACCCGTATCACTCCCTCCTGATAGCCGACCTCCGCACCAGAGCCCACCTCCGTGTACCAGCCACTGGCCGGGTCGGAAAAGTCGTCGCTCCAGGGGAGGTTCGCCTTCGGCATGGGAGTAGGAGAAGGCCTCTCGGGAACGACCGAGGAATACCAGCCCTTGAACAGTCCAGCGGCGATCCCGATGGCGAACGCCAAGACGGCCAAAGTGATGAGCAATCCCTTTACACTTTTCTTCATCCGCCCGTCTCCGCCTTGGCTCTGCCCGCCCGATACCGGCAAAGCCGGAACCAAAAGGCCCAGCCCGAAGGCACCCTGGGTTTAGAACCAAACCCCCGTCTCTCCCGTTTTTGAGCGAGGGCCACTGCTCGGGCGAACAGCCTGAGTAGATACGAAATCCTAGTCATCTGTGCAAGAACCCCATGGGCTAGGCCCTATCGTCACGGCGCGGTGACGACAAAGTCGTCAAATACGATGCGCGTACCTCCACTTGGGCCACTGCTGGCCCCAAGCCCGACGTCGCCCCGCGCGTGCGTATCATCGGTGACGGTCGCCAGCCACTGGCCGTTGACGTACAGGCTGAGGTCGTCCCCTTTACAGACCCCCAACACACGGTTGACCTGCTTCCCGGTCTTGATGTGTGGAGAGGATAGCATCCCGCCTCCGGCAGTAAGCATCTCCATATCGCCCCCATCGCGCTTAAAGATGGCATAGTAGCCATCCGCGCTGACGGCAAAGTAGTAAAAGTTGTCGGCGTCCTTGTACCGGCAAAGCACGCCGTAATGAGCATCTTGAGCTCCAGAGGCCGCGCGGGCGTTCACTTCGACGCTCACGTCGTCGAAATCCTTGCCGGGAGAGGCCCAGGCGAGCCAATTGGAAGCCCGCAGAGCGAAGAAATACACCCCCTCGTCATAGCCCCGGTCGAACCCGTCGCGTCGATCCGCGCCCCAGCCGCTATCGGGGTTCTCAAAATCGTCCTGGAAAAGCGGCCCCTCAACAGCACACTCACAGCCGCAAAGCAGTAATGATAGGGCAACCGCGACCATCAGACAGCGCCCCAGATGCCAGCCCGGTCTCTTCATCAACCATCGCCTCCAATCCAAGTCCTCAGTGCCGTTCAGCCCGTGGCCCCACACACGCAACTGCCACGATTATAGCACGGGCAGAGCATTTGCAAAAGGCAGCAATCGCGCTACAATTATTTGCTGTATCATCTCAATAATCCGGGAGGCGGGGGGGGTGAGGGCGGCGAAGCCGCCCTCACACCCCCATCTTCCCCTACTTATTGAGAAGATACTATTTTGCTCATCTCCGGCGACCGTGCTATAATGGGTTAGAGGAAAAGAGGAGGCAAGATGGCAAAGCGGGGAGACTCAGCCCAACACCGCAAAGCGGAAGAATACGAGCAGAAAGGCCTTCAAGCTTACGAGGAGTGGAACATCGACTATGCCATCGAGTGCTACACGAAGGCCTCTGAACTGCTCCCTGACGAACCAGACCGTCTGCTCGACCTGGCGCGGGCGCTGGCCCGTGGCGGCGACTTTGACCGGGCGCTGAAGGCCCTGGCCGAGTTCATCCGGCTGGAGCCCGATTCCCCGGTGACCGAGCGGTTCGAGCAGCTCTTCTCCAGCGGTATGGACGAGGTAGAGATCCTGCTTACCGACAAGATGACCGCTGCGGAAACTCGACTCGAACTGATCGGCACCGCCATCCAGATGTGGCTGGAATACCGCATCTCTCTTGGACGCAACACCCTCATCATGCGCAAGCCAGAGACGTGGGCGGCCGCCTTGGATTACACCATCCGCAAGGTCAACTTGCGCGCGGTGACGCGTCAAGATATCGCCAACTTTTACAGCGTCAGCGAGAGCGCAGTGAGGGACCGGCACCAGGACCTGGTAGAAACGCTCGACGTGATGCCCTGTGACTACCGGTATTTCGTCGGCAAGGCAAATCCGCTGGATAAGCTGGTCGAGGCGGCAGAGCTGCTGGAGCAGCTGGAAGCGCACTTCCAGGAACCGTAAATTTCTCCGGCTCTTTGCGCCGGAGAAATGTATAAGTGAAAAGCCTGTGCGAGCTTTGTTCGCCTGCCGCCCGCAACCGCAAAGCGATAGCCAGCCACGAAGCGGTTGGGCGCTTTCCGCCTTTTCCCCGCAAAGCGAGGTGAGTCAAAGGGCCAATCCGCCTACTCTTGGACGGCTTTTTGGCCTGCCTCGTCCTTTTCTGCCCCCACCACCGGAAGCGTAAACGAGAACGTACTCCCCCTACCCAACTCGCTCTCGACCCAGATCTCGCCGCCGTGCAGCTCCACCAGGCTCTTGGTGATGACGAGCCCCAAGCCAGTGCCAGGGACGCTGCGCACGGCAGGATCGTCGGCGCGAAAATACTTTGTCGTGAAAAGACGTTCCTGATCCTCCGGCGACATCCCTATGCCGGTATCGGTCACCGAACACAACACAAAGGCTTCCTCGCCCCCGTCGCCCTGGCCATTCGACCGTGTTTGGGCTCGAACTGTGATGTGTCCGCCTTCGGGCGTGTACTTGTGGGCGTTGCTCATCAAGTTCGTCAAGACCTGCATCAGCCGGCCTCGATCCCCACGCACGGGAGGCAGATCGGGAACGATCTCCACCTCCAGTTTCTGCTGCTTGCCCTCGATCTGTCCCCGGATGGTCCGCAGCACGTCCCTGATCACCTTCTCCACACTCACATCGCCGAGCTCGAGCCGTATGCGCCCGCTTTCGATGCGCGAGATATCCAGCAACTCGCTGACCAGCAAGTTCATACGATCCACGTTCGAGCGTATCGTCTCGAGCAAACCGTACTGCGTCTCGGTCAGCGCGCCGGCGACGCCCTTCATCAAAAGGTCCGTGTAGCCCTTCATCGAGGTCATCGGCTGCTTCAGCTCGTGGGAGACGAAAGAGACGAACTCTGTCTTGGCATCGTTGGCGCGACGAACCTGCTCAAAGAGCCGGGCGTTCTCCATGGCGATGGCCGCGTGGTCGGCCAGACGGACGACAAACTCCATTCCCTCCTCGATCAGGCCCGCCTTCGAACACTCCAAGCCGACGACGCCAATGATGCGATCCTCAAGCCGAATGGGCACCGTCAATTGAACGACCATACCCGGGGCCACTGCCTCGTAGTCAGGATCGTTTTGCACGTCGATCACCAACTCGGGCTCGCCGGACCGCACGACGCGCCCGATGATCCCCTCCTCCAGCGGCCAGGGCTCTTCCTCGTAGACGTCGATCGTATCCTCTGGGTATCCCCGGTTGGCCAGGAAACGCAGACCCCGCTTGCCATCCTCCAGCTCCACGACGGCCGCCACCAGGCCTACATCCGCCCCACTCACGCGTACTGCCCAGTCCAGGGTAATATCCATCACCCGGCGATAATCCAGCGAGGCATTGAGCTCCCGGTCGATGAGCTGCATCGTCGAGAGCTCCTCCACGCGGGTGGCGAGCGCCTGATCGGTCTGGGTAAACAGACGGGCGTTTTCGATGGAGATGGCAGCATCGGCGGCAAAGGCCATCAGCAGCCGTTCGTCATCCTCGTCAAACGGCACCATGTCGCGGCGGTTGAGCAGTTCGAGCGCGCCTATGGCGCGCCCGCGGCTGACCATCGGCGCGGCGATGATCGAACGCGTGATAAAGTCGGCATCCAAATCCTGGTACCAGCGATCGTCGTGCTGGGCATCCTTGATAACCATCGGCGTGCCCTCCTCAATCACCGTACCGACGATACCGGTGCCAGGAGGCAAACGCACGCCCACCAAGTCGGCGGAGCCCGGCCCTGCAGTCACCTCAAAGACCAATTCGCCGGTGACCTCATCCACCATCACCAGCGATCCGGCCTCGACCTGGAGCAGTTCGACCGCCTTCTCCATAATCAGGTTCAGAACGGACGGCAAATCCAAGGTCGAGGTGATGACGCTGCCGACCTCGTTGAGGACGGTCAGCTGCCGGGCACGGTCCTCCATCTCCTTATAAAGACGGGCCTTGTCCAGAATCGCGGCAGCCTGATCCGCAATTGCCGAGAATATCTTTAAATGCTCGCCGGTATAGACCACAGAGGGGTCAAAGCTGGAGACGTTCATGACGCCGACCACCCGGTCGCCGGCGTTGAGGGGCACACCCATCCAGGCGCGCCCGGGCCGCCCCCCGGTCGGGATTCCGTAGCGCAGGCACTCCTGCGTATAGTCTTTTGTCACAATAGACCGCCCGGTGCGGATGATCTCTCCCGTCAAGCCCATACCCGCTGGCCACTCGTCGTCTTTATACATCCGCTCGCCATCCTCGACGTAGAAGGCAAAGGAAAGCGTGCCCTTTTCGACATTGTGTAGCGCGAGGTAGAAATTGGAGGTATCGATCACGCGGCTGGTCTGCGCATAGATCAACTCCATCAGGTCGTCCACGTCCATCGTAAAGTTGACCGCCTGCGCGACCCAACGCAGCACGTCCACCTCCGTCATCCGTTGTTCGAGGTCACTGAAAAGACGGACCTTCTCCAGGCCCACCGCCACGTTGGAACCGACCGACTCCAGGGTAGATAGATCGTCGGTAGAGAACGGGGCACCATCCCGCTTGGGGCCAAGCACCAACCAGCCGTGACCCGGAACCGGGATCAAGAGAGCCGGTCGAAGAGCCTCGAGGGCCTCACCTTCAGGTATCATGTGAGGCGGCAAAGGACGGTCGCGATAGAGATAGACGCTTTCGTGCCGATGCAGCATCTGATAGACCACCGGGCTATCCTTGGCGAAGGTCACAGATGGAAATGGCCTATCTCCAACAGGGCTGGGCGTGTATTGCATCTGTTTCGTATCGAGCAAGAAAAGAGCGGCAAACTGCAGCTGCCAGCCCGACTCCAGCGTCTCATCCAGGGCCTGCAGAAGCGACGGCAACCCCGACGTTTCGGCCAGACGTCCGACAAAACGACTCGCGGTCTGACGGTTGTCGAGCGCTTTGCGCATCAGGACGCGATCTACCGCCCGCTGCACGCGCATCCACACCGGGTTCAGAACCAGCGCTATCAGCAACACAAAGCCCAGGACAAGGGGATGGCTGGCATCAAGCATCTCCCCAAACACATGCGTTACCAAGTAGGTGACGAGCGAATACAATCCAACGACCGCAGCGCTCAACAGCGCGTAAGCGACACCCCGGCTGACCACCTGGCTGATATCGAACAGGCGATAGCGCAGTATGGCATAGGCTATGGATAGGGGGAAGAGAACCAGCCAGGGCATCACGAGAGGCGTGAAAACAGGGTCCGTCCCAAGGAACAGGATCCAAACTGCCAACGGCCCAAAGGCCAGCAGAGCCCCCAACAAAATAGTGCGCGCCTGCGACTTGGCGATGGGCGATTTTGACAGGAACCCCCGGTAGGCCATCATCGCCAGCATGGCAAAGATGCCAAAACTCACAAAGATAAAGGCCGAGCGGAAAGTGACAAAATAGGCCGTGGGATTGCTGGAATCCACAATCGTGAATTGGTTGACGATGGCGAGGGCCACACCCGGTAGATAGACCAGGTAGCGCAGCACGTACGCACGATCAAGGAACCGTACACGCTGGGGAAACACCAGTATCAAATGTACGGCGATACTACCACCCAAGGAAAGCGCGGCAATCCACGCCCGCGGAAACCAATGGGTCGTGTAAAGATCAAAGATCAATCCCAGGCTCAACGCGATCAGGGCACACAACATCGCAAACGCCCGCCCGCCCGCCTCGCCGCGCCGCATCAGGAAAACCCATATGCCGAGGGCCAGGTAGATCAATGCAATGGCGTAAGGCAGGATAAAATAGTTAGTCAAGTCCTCAATTGGGAGGGCAGTCAACGTCACCGTGACCTCACGCAGCGAGTCGCCTGCGCCCTGCTCTACCAACGTCAACCCAACGCTCTCACCGACATCCTTCTGCCCCAGCTCGTGCATCAGCGCCGTCGTGCTCTCCAGCGGCCGGCCGTCGAACGCCACCAGGTACTCAACGGCGCCGTCCTGCGATCGATTGGGCTCCGGCACACCGCCGAGAACGACGTAAGTCGGTTCGGTGAAAAAGCCGGGAAAAGGCGTACGCGCCGCGCGCCAGGCGAGAAAAGCGGCAACAGCCAAAAGCGCCACTGCCAGGGCCAAGGTCACCACGACGATCCACCCTCGCAGCGGCATTCTCTTCTCTGGGGATTGTATCGAGATTTTCGGGGTACCCGCGTCTCCCACGCCGCTCACCTCATCCTGCGCTAAAAACGAGGCTATTTTAGCATAATAGGGAGAAACCCGCCAACGGGCGCGTTTCAGTCCGGGAGCGACCATTGGTTCTTTTCAACCGATACATCACACAAGCGCTCGCGATCCCAATCCATGAGAGCTGAACTGCGCCCATTGGTCCCAAAACTGAAAGGCTCCCACCGCCAACCATGGGCGCATTTTGCCTCTGGGACAAAGACCGTCGTCTCAGCCAACGTGCTGTATCGTTGCCTGCAGGTAACTACTCAGGCTATTCGCCCGAGCAGTCTCCCTCGCTCGAAAAAGGGAGAGATGGGGGTTGGGAGAGCGGCGGAGCCGCCCTCCCAACCCCCGCCCCCTCTCTTTTCACGCGCGAAAGGCAACTGCGAAGCAAGGCTGAGTAGTTACGCCTGCAGTCTCAATTGAGGGCAAATTGGCAGTCCGGATCGTCTTGCCGGTTGCCCCGCCACCCCTTCTATGGCATAATAGTCGGGCTGCCGCAGAGCAGCGACAATCGATCTCGCAACAGGGAGCGAAAAACCCATGAGACTTGGGAGCCGAGATTACGTCTACGAGGAGCTGGCGGATTGGGCCAAGCTGCCCGCCGGGTGGAGCTTTCAGGACGCACCCGACGTGGCGGTAGACGCGCAGGATCGCGTCTACGTGTTCAACCGCGGCGATCACCCGATGGTCGTCTTCGAGCCAGATGGCTCGCTCGTCACATCGTGGGGCGAGGGACTCTTCGTCCGCCCACACGGCGTCACCCTGGGGCCAGATGGCGCGCTCTACTGCGCGGACGATGGCGCCCACTGCATCTACAAGTGCAGCCTCGACGGCCAGGTGCTGGCGACCATCGGCGCGCCCGGACAGCCCGCGCCGCGCCTCAGCGGCAAGCCCTTCAACCAGCCCACCAAGGTCGCCTTCCATCCCAACGGCAACCTGTACATCGCCGACGGCTACGGCAACGCGCGCGTGCACGTCTACTCGCCCGCTGGCGAGCACCTGCTCTCCTGGGGCTCGCACGGCACCGACCCCGGCCAGTTCAACCTGGTGCACAGCGTCGCCATCGACGGCGAGGGCAAAGTGTACATCGCCGACCGCGAGAATCACCGTGTGCAGATATTCGACGAGCGGGGTACCTATCTCGCGCAGTGGAACAACCTGCACCGCCCATGCGGCCTGCACATCGATGGAGAGACGGTCTACATCGGCCAACTGCTCACCCACCTGAGCGTCAACGCCGACTATCCCAACCTGGGCGCCTGCGTCACCATCCACGACCTGAGCGGCCGCCGTCTGGCGCGGCTGGGCGACACCCGCCCCGGTGAGGGGCCGGGGCAGTTCACCACACCGCACGGCCTGGCCGTCGACTCGCGCGGCGATCTGTACGTGGGCGAGGTCGCCTGGAACGCCTACGGCCAGCGGCTCGACCCGCCCAGGATGGTGCGCTGCTTCCGCAAGCTGGTCAGGGTGAGGTGGTAGGATAGATGTCCGGCTTTACGCACAGATTGCTCCTAGAAATCCCCACCCGCATCGAGACGGAGCGCCTATACCTGCGCTGCTACCAGTCTGGCGATGGGCCCTGGTAACTACACGATGAGCCAAAAGAACAAGCCTCATCTGGCTCGCTACGAGTCCGGCAATCCGGTGATGACCATCAGCGCCGAACAAGACGCCGAGATCACAGTCCGCGATTTCGCAGCGGCCTGGGTAGCGCGCCAGGCCTTTTTCCTTGGCGTGTTCCACCGGGATACGCACGCGTTCGTGGCGCAAATCTACATCGGGCCGGTCAACTGGGAGTTGCCCGAGTTCGAGATCGGGTACTTTGCAGACGTCGAACACGAGGGACACGGTTACGTAACCGAAGCGGCTAGAGCAGCGCTGCGCTTTGCGTTCGAGCACCTGCGGGCACATCGCGTGCGTCTGGAGTGCGACGATACCAATGCGCGCAGTTATCGGGTAGCAGAGCGCTGCGGAATGGTCAAAGAGGGGCACATCCGGGAGAACAAGCGGAACGCGGATGGAAGTATCAGCGGGACGTTACACTACGGGATACTGAGGAGCGAGTTCATCGCTCGGCAACAAGAAGCACAAGGGGAACCGCAGCTCGTGGATGCCTAGCTTGACCAGGGACACACGCTAGATCGCGCCGGTCTCGCGCAGCCAGGCCTCCACCCGGCGCATACCCTCGTCGAAATCGACCTGGGGTTCGTAGCCCAACTCTCGCCGCGCCTTTTCGATAGAAAAGCCCTGGTCGGTGCCAAACACCTCGACCACCATTCGCGTCAACAAGGGACGGGTCTGGACCCGCAGCGCGCCATAGACCCTTTCCATCGCCCATCCGGCGAAATAGGCCAGGCGATAGGGGAGCACGACGCGCGGGCTGGGCACGCCGACGATCTCGGCCAGACGATCCACGTACTGCCGCCAGGTGACCCCCGATCCATCCGAGGCATTGTACGCCTGGCCTACGCTGGCCTCGCTATCCCCCGCGCGGAGTATCACGTCCACGACGTTGGTGGCATACGTCAAGCCTGCCGGATTGTGGCCGCCCCCTAGGTGGATCATGCTGCCGCTCTTGAGCAGGTCGACGATCTCCATCACGAACGAAGTGGAGCGTGGGCCATAGACGTTGACCGGGCGCACGACCGTGACCGGCAGGCCGCGCTCGCGGTGGTAATCCCAGACGAGGCGCTCCCCTTCGATTTTGGTGTCGCCATACGGCCATCCGCGCAGGCGGTACGGAGCCGTCTCATCGACGGGGGAATCCGGGTGGCCGTAGACGTCCGTCGTGCTGACGTGGACGAACTTGCCCACGCCTGCCGCCAGCGCCGCCTCCAAAAGATTACGGGCGCCGGCCACGTTGGCAGCGCGGAACGCCTCCCAGGCCCCCCAGTCGGCGGCAAGCGCGGCGCAGTGATAGACGCGCTCCACGCCTTGAGCCGCCGCTAGCAAAGACTGTGCATCTTCCAGGTCACCTTGGGCCAGGTCCACTCCAAGGTTTTGGAGATGGTCCACCCGGCTCGCGGGACGCACCAGCGCGCGCACTCTCGCCCCGCGGGCCACGAGCGCCTCCACCAAGTAGCTACCCAGAAAGCCGCTGCCGCCCGTCACTAGATACATAAACGCTTACCTCCTGCAAAAGCTCCCGTCTTGCAGCCGCGATTTCACAATCGCGCGGGTGGCACCGGATCGCTCACCTCGAACGCGCTCAGCGCCCGATTGTAGATGCGAAAGATGGAATAAGGTAACTACTCAGCCCTGCTTCGCAGTTGCTCTTCGCGACAAAAAGAGGAGGAAGGGGGGCGAGGGCGGC
>JAFGED010000198.1 GCA_016931785.1 Anaerolineae bacterium | reverse complement strand
TTTCATCTCAGTTAGAGAACGGGGGGAGCGGGCGGCTTCGCCGCCCGCTCCCCCCATCCTTACAACTCATTTGAAACGCACCCATTTCATTACGCTGCTTGCTGCAGGTGCAGTTTCGGCCTGTCGAAACCGCCTAGGCGCGCTTCAGTCCCCGAAATGGGCAGCCAGGTGGCAAAGGCAGCAAGTTGAGCAAATGATGGTATTCTCGGTCCAAAACTGAAGCGCGCCCGCCATTTTTGGGGAGTTGCATAGATTTCAAAAGTGTGTTACATTATAAGCAGCTAATCGCTTTCCATCTTTTGTGAATGGGTCTGCAATAACCAGGAGGAAAGTATGTACGAGACACCGGAAATCGTGTACGAAGGTGACTTGGAGGTCCAGGCGGGATCGCCCGTAGGTGTGCCTTGGGATGGCCTAGAGGATTTGTAGGCCCGTCTCAAAAGTAGAGTGCTTTGGGAGCCGGCAGGCAAGGGCAGTATCTGTCCAGTTGCCTGCCGGTTGTCTTTGCAAGACACTGGGAAAGTTCCCCTTGCCTCGGGTGGAATACCCCCCAGCTTGACAGATCGTTTGAAGCGCGTATAATCTTGGCTGAAAAGAGAATGAATAGCAACATTCATCTTCGGGGCAGGGTGTGATTCCCGACCGGCGGTGAGGCGAGTCTGCTTCGCAGACTCGTTGAGCCCGCGAGCCGTGCAAGCGGCTGATCCGGTGCAAGCCGGAGCCGACGGTGATGGCCATTTAAGTATGGCCAAGTCCGGATGAGAGAAGGTGAACAGCGATAGTACGTAAGCTGTTGCCCCGGAGGTCGTATGACCTTCGGGGTTTTCGTCAAGACAGATCGCACCTCCGCCCCGTGGGTGAAGCGCTCACGGGGTGTTTCTTTGGAGTGGATCTATGCGGCGAAAACGCGTTTCGCGAATCGGGTTGGCGATGGCGAGCCTCGTCATCTTCCTGGCTCTCTGGCAGGGCGTGGTCTGGGTGGGCGGCTACCCGGCCTTTATCATGCCGCCGCCGGTCGCCGTGGCGGAGCGGCTGTGGGGCCTTCTGGCCGATGGCGCGCTCTGGCATCACACCTGGGTGACGCTGCGCGAGGTGCTGATAGGGCTGGGATTGGGTGCGGTGGTAGCGGTGCTGCTGGGATACGGACTGGCGCATTTCCCGCTGGCAGAGCGGCTGCTTTCCCCTTACGTCGTCGCTTCCCAGTCGATTCCCGTCGTCGCCGTCGCCCCGCTGCTCGTCATCTGGTTCGGCACGGGGATGCTGTCCAAGGTCGTGGTCTGCGCGCTCACCGTTTTTTTTCCCATCCTGGTCAACACCGTCGTCGGCGTGCGCTCGGTGGAGCGCGGCCTGCACGATCTGATGCGCGCGCTGGAAGCCACCCGCTGGCAGACGGTCTGGCTGCTGGAGGTGCCGGCCGCGCTGCCGGTGCTCCTGGGCGGGCTCAAGGTGGGCGCTACCCTGGCCGTCATCGGCGCGGTGGTGGGCGAGTTCGTCGCCTCCAGCGAGGGGTTGGGGTATCTGCTCAAGCAGGGCCAGCAGTTGTACGACACGCCGCTGATATTCGTGGGCATAGGCGCGCTGATGGTGCTGGCCCAGACGCTGTACGGCATCGTCGCCTTGGCGGAGCGCATCCTGCTCCGCTGGCGCGTGGAGGGACGCAAGGAATAGAGCGTAATGCGTAAAACATAAGGATGCCAGATCAGCGCCATTCCTTACGTCTTACGTTTTACGCTTTACGTATCACGCATCACTTTGAATGAGGAGGTTCATCTAATGAGGAAAACCATCGTGTTAATCATCGCAGCCGTGCTCGTGCTGCCCGCCTGCTGTCCGCGGACGAGCCGCATCCGGCTGCCGATGGGGTTCGTGGCCAACGTGCAGTTCGCCCCGGTGTACGTGGCGGTGGATAAGGGATACTTTGCCGCCGAGGGGATCGAGTTGGAGTTTGACTACAGCTGGGAGACAGACGGCGTGCGGCTGGTGGCTGCTGGAGAGCTGCCCTTTGCCATCGCCAGCGGCGACCAGGTGCTCCTGGCGCGGGAGCAGGAGCTGCCCGTCGTCACCTTCGTCAACTGGTGGCGGCGTTTCCCGGTGGCCGTGGTGGCCCTGGAGGAAAGCGGCCTAAAGTCGCCTGCTGACCTGGCGGGCCGCAAAGTCGGAATTCCCGAGACCTTTGGCGCCAGCTACATTGGCTGGCGGGCGCTGGCCGCGGCAAATGGGATGACGGATCAAGATGTGACGCTGGAAACCATCGGATACACCCAGTTGGCTAACCTCACCGAGGGGCGGGTCGATGCTGCCGTCGTTTACGCCAACAACGAGCCGGTGCAACTGCAGCAGATGGGCTATGGGTTCGTCCAGTTCTCGGTGGCCGACTATGCCACGTTGGTCTCTAACGGGATCATCACCAATGAAAAGACCCTTGAGGAGAACCCGGAGCTGGCGCGCGCCTTCGCCCGCGCCTTCTTGAAGGGGCTTGAAGACACGCTGTCCGATCCCGACGCCGCCTTTGAAATCTGCCGCAAGTACGTCGAGGGGTTGGACGAGAACGAGTCCGTGCAGCGCGCCGTGCTTGAAGCCAGCCTCGAATACTGGCGGGGCGATCCGTTGGGCGCGTCCGATCCCGATGCGTGGCAAGCGACGGCGGACGTGATGCTGGACGCCGGACTGCTATCGACCGCCGTGGATGCAGAGCGGGCGTTTACCAACGACTATTTGCCGTAGGGCGACTTCCTCCCCCGCTTGGGGGAGGGTTGGGGTGGGGACATGATGATGACCTGCTCAAACGAACCGCTGCTGGTGGTCGAAAACCTGAGCATGGACTATGCCGACGGCAACGGCAAGCTGCCTGTGCTGGAGAGGCTTTCCTTCCAGGTGAGGGCGGGCGAGTTCCTGTGCCTGGTGGGTCCCTCCGGCTACGGCAAGACGACGCTCCTGCGCCTGCTGGCCGGGCTCGAGAAGCCGCGGGCAGGGCAGGTCTGCCTGGCGGGCAAGCAGGTGTTCCACCCCCGGCGGGATGTGGGCGTCGTCTTCCAGGAGCCGACGCTGATGGACTGGCGCACGGTGCAGGATAACGTGGCGCTGCCGCTGCAGATGGACGGGGTCGGCAAGGATACCGCTCGCCGAGAGGCCCAGGCGCTGATCGACCTGGTGGGGCTGACCGGGTTCGAGGACTACTACCCGGCACAGCTTTCCGGCGGCATGGCCCAGCGCGTGGCGCTGGCCCGCGCGCTGGTGCACGATCCCCAGGTGCTTTTGCTGGACGAGCCTTTTGGCGCGCTGGACGCCCTTACGCGCGAGGCGCTGTGGCAGGAGCTGCTGCGCATCTGGCAGGCCAACCGCAAGACGGTAGTGATGGTCACCCACTCGGTATCGGAGGCGATCTTTTTGGCCGACCGCGTGCTGGTGCTGGGGGCGCGCCCCGCCGTCGTCGTGGGGGAGGTGGAGATCGACCTGCCCCGGCCCCGAACGCAGGAGACGTTCGCCTCGCCCGACTTTGGCGCGCTGGCCCAGCGCGTGCGCGAGGCGCTCGACCGGGCCAGTGGGTGAGTCGAGACCTGGCAGGTCTCTAGAAGGTCATTTGTCATCAGGCAACCTTCGCAAGGTTAAGCTCTAATTTTCAAATAGGCTAAGACCTGCCAGGTCTATTTCGAACCCGAACCGGCGCCAGTTTCCTCTGCCGCCTCAGCAGCAGCGGCCCCAGCCGGTCGATCAGCCAGCCGAAGAACGGTTCGACCCAGGCCACGAGGCTCAGCAGGCGCGGCACGTAGGCCACCCGCGCGGGCCGCTTGAGCAGCTTCCACACCCGGTCGGCCACCGTCTCCGGCTTGACGTTCAACTCCCCGCCGGGCATACGCAGGGCGGCGAGTTGGGCCGAGGCCTTTTTGAAGAACTCGGTCGCCACCGCCCCCGGCTTGACCAGGCTGATGCGCACGCCGGTGTCGCGCAGCTCGCGGTAGAGGGAGGTGGTGAAGGACTCGACGAAGGACTTGGTGGCGCTGTAGAGCGCGATCCCCTGGGCCGGCAGGCTGCTGGCGATGGAGCCCACGTTGATGACGTGCCCCCTGCCGTGCGCTTTCATGTCCTCCAGGAAGAGCAGCGTCAGGCGCACGACGGCGGCGACGTTGATCTGCAGCATCTGCCAGGCCAGCGACCACGGCATCTCTGCCCCAAAGCCGTACCAGCCGAAACCGGCGTTGTTGACCAGCACGTCCACCGATCCATAGGCGGTGCGCACCTCCTCGAACACCTGCAGCCTCTCCTCCTCCTGCGTCAGGTCGGCGACGATGACCAGCGCCTCCCCGCCGAGCGCGCGCAACTGCTTGGCCACGTGCTCCAACCGCTCCCGGCTGCGCGCCACCAGCACGACCCGCAGGCCCTCGCGCGAGAATTTCCTGGCGATGGCCTCGCCGATGCCGCTGGAGGCCCCGGTGACGACGGCCACCTTCCCCTGCCAGTCGGGGTTCCTGCGCGCCCGCAGGTACGGCGACCGGCGCAGCAGAAAGGCGCGCACGATGGGGCGGAACAGGCGGATCAGGTGCCGCTTGACGCCCATCAGCTTGGTCAGCTCCTGGACGTAGTCATCCAGGTCGCGCTGCTGGTACTGCAGCACGCGCTGGCTCTCGGCGGTATCGATCCAGTCGGTGGGGAAGGGGACGGTGGTGAAGACCTCCTCCGGCAGCATGCCCACGCCCATGCTGCCCAGTATCTTTTGCAGGATCTCGCGGTAGGTGTACTGGCAGCGCGGCCCGCCGCCGATCAGCCACAACCGGCCCCATATCTCATCGCTGCTCACCGCGTTGGCCACCGCCAGCCCCACGTCGCGCGTGTGCACGTACTCCATGCGGTTATCGGGGGGCACGTCGTACATCCCCGGATCGAGCCGCAGCGAGAGCGGCAGCACGGCGGCAAAGCGCAGGATGGCCCATTCCAGTCCCGACTCCCGGACCATCTGCTCGCACTCGACCTTGTGGCAGGCATAGTGCTCGATGGGATCGACGGGGTCGCAGACCGTCCGAGGCGGCGGCTGATCGTGCGTCTGCCCGTAGACGTGGTAGGATGAGGAAAATATGAGGCGGGGTGGGTGGGGGAGTGCCTGCATCGCCGCGATGAGGTTGCGCGTGCCGCCCACGTTGATCTCCCGCGCCCAGTCGGGGCGGTCCTCCGACTCAAAGCCGGTGGCCGAGAGCTTGGGGATGATGAACGCCAGGTGCACCACTACGTCCTGGTCGCACACCGCCGCGGCGACGTCATCGGGGTTGCGCAAGTCGCCCCACACCACCTCGATCCGATCGCCGTACTTGAGGGCTTTTTTCTCGTTGGGTTTTGTCTTCAGGTCAAAGCAGCGCACGCGATGGCCCTGCTTGAGCAGTTCCCCGATTGCGCTCGTGCCGACGTTTCCAAATGCGCCGGTTAGTAATACGTTCACAATTTGCCTCCGTAGTGTTGGTAAAAACCCGGCTTTTGCTGCATTGGCAGGGCCGATGCCCTAGCAAAGCTATCTTGTCCCGAGGACCTAAGAGCCGGGTTTTTTGAGATCCTGTTTCGTTATACCCTCCAAATAGATATCGATGCTCTCTTTCGTCACCTGGGCCCAGTCGGCGCCATCGGGGTCGAGTGTCCCTTGCAGGAGCAGCCCGACGGCCAGCGAGACGAGCGTCTGCGCCGCCGTCTTGGGATCGACAGGGCGTAGGGTGCCTTCGTCGATGCCCTCTTGGATCATCTGGGCGAAAAAGGTTTGGTAGCGCCGGTATGGGGCGATGATCTCTTTCCACACGTCAGGGTCGTGCGCGGCCTTGCTCCAAAAGTCGAGGAACATTGGCAGTTGGCCGCTGGCGACCTCAAACACCTGTCCGATCATCCCGGCCATCTCGCGTAATCCGTCCGGGACGTTCTCGGCCTCGGCGTGGAAGGCTGCTAGTTGCTCGTCCAGGATGGTCAGCCACTGCTCGAAGAGCGCCAGGAAGAGCGCCTGCTTGCTGGGAAAGTGGTGGTAGAAGCCGCCCTTGGTCACGCCGGCGCGCTGGCAAATCTCGGCCACGCCGGTAGCGTCGTAGCCGTTCTGGGCGAAGCATTCCACGCCCGCCTGTAAGATGTGCGTGCGGGTTTCCTCTGCACGTTGTTGTTGAGCCATATGGTCTCCTAAATCATACCGACCGGTCGGTTTTATATTACCACGGTCTATCCGGCGCGTCAAGGGTGACTTTTGTACTAGCAGGGCACTACGCAGTAGGACCCCATTAGACCGTGGTGCGAATTGCGAAATCCGATTTGGACTCAAAACAGGCATTGTCGTAGGCGCGCTTGGAAAGCGCGCGCAGGCGTAGCGCGGATTGGAACCCGCGGTTACATCGGTGGCCACAGTTAAATGCGGAGCTACGCACTACGCTCAATGACAGGGGTTACGCAGCTAAAAAGTATCGCGCTTGTCACCCTGGGCCCTGAGAGGGCGAAGGGTCTCTCCCTCGCGTACGCGAGATACTTCGCCGTTCTGGGGCTCAGAATGACGCGTCTGGAGGGTACATTGGCAAAGACTCCTTTAACTGCGCAAGTACTGTCAGAGTCCGGGATGCGCCGTGGTAGAAAATGGGTGGATGGTGGGTGAAGCACGCGTCACCCAACCGTAACCCTGGGTGCCTTTTAATTTGGGGGAGACTCCCATGTTGAGCAATCTGAGCGGTGCAGTTTTGGCACTGTATGAACCTGCAGGTCAAACGCCGCAAGAGCTTGGCTGTGGTGGCTTCGACCCTAGTGTGGACAGCCAAAACTGCCAAGGGGCGTTTCAGCCCATCAAACAGATGGTATGCAGTGCAAGGGGATGCCAATGCTTGCTAGATCATTTTCGCCCCCAGACTGAAACGCACCCGTAACCCTGCCGTAATGGGCAAACTACGATAAGTGTGGCATAATAGAGAGGCACTTTGGATCTTGACACGCGAGTGTGTCTTCTGTGGAGGGATGTGGACATGCGCAGGATAATCACAGTCGGCATGGTGGTTGTGCTGGCCTTGGTGCTGGCGTCGCCGGTCCTGGCGGCTGATGCTCGTTTCCGCTTCACGGAAACGAGTACCGTTCACGTGGTACAGCCGGGGGAAAACCTATATCGCATCGCGCTGCGCTACGGGGTGACGGTCAACGCGATCGCGCAGGCCAACGGCCTGAGCGATACCAGACACATCTATGTGGGACAACGGCTGATCATCCCGGCCGGCAGTCCTTCCGCGCCGCCATCCTCAGGCGGGGTGCACGTCGTGCAGCGTGGGGAGAACCTGTACCGCATTGCGATGCGCTACGGCACGACCGTGCAGGCACTGGCGGCAGCCAATGGAATCGTCAACACCAGCCGCATCTATGTGGGACAGCGCTTGGTGATTCCGGGCTATTCGGGGAGCCCACCTTCCACCCCACCGGCTTCTGGCCAGACCTACGTGGTGAAGCGCGGCGATACGCTTTCGGCCATCGCCCTGCGGTACGGGGTCTCGGTGTGGTCAATAGCGCAGCTCAACGCTATCAGCAATCCATCGTTGATCTACGTGGGGCAGGTGTTGCGCATCCCCGCCGGCGGGAGCCCCTCACCCTCGCCCGCGCCGTCGCCCCCGGCACCGGCCGATGGGCGCTGGATCGACGTCGATCTCAGCGCGCAGCGGCTCACCGCCTACCAGGGCAGCACCGCCGTGCGCAGCACGCTCGTCTCGACCGGCCTCCCGGCTACGCCGACTCCCACGGGCAAGTTCCACATCTACGTCAAGTACCGCGCCACGCTGATGTCTGGGCCTGGCTACTACCTGCCCGACGTGCCCTACACGATGTACTTTTACAGAGGGTACGGCATCCACGGTACCTACTGGCACTCTAACTTTGGCCATCCGATGAGTCACGGATGTATCAACTTGCCCACGCCCGAAGCGGAGTGGCTGTTCTACTGGGCATCGGTTGGCACGCTGGTCAATATCCATTACTAGGGCCTTTCGCGCTCTGCGCGAAAGGCATGGCAGTTTCGCCGGCGCTGCGCGCCGCCGAAACTGCCGCTTGCAAGACTGGGCG
>JAFGED010000197.1 GCA_016931785.1 Anaerolineae bacterium | reverse complement strand
TACAGCGCCACGCTGATGCTGCCGCGTGACGGCGTGGTGGATCCCAAGGTGTGCAGGTATACGGGGAGCGGCGAGTGGGACTGCGCCCGCGATGGGTTCGACGGCAGCTCGGTCTGGCGGGCGGGGATCACGTCCTTCTCCGAGTGGGCGGTGGGGAACCCCGAGCGCGAGGTCTACCTGCCCCTCGTTCTGAAGGAGTAGGCGGGTCGGCGAAGTTGACCCGAAGTGGGTCGCGCTTGTGGCGCGGCGCCCGAGAGCGTCTTGCTGCAAGCACGACCTACTTGTAAAAGTCCACGATCTGCCGGGCAAAATCGATCACGCTCAGGCGCAGTGCTTCCGGCGCCAACACCTCGACGGCGCGCCCAAACCCCAGGATGCGCTCGCGGGCGGTTTCGATGCGTTCGAAGGGCAGCGTCAGCGTGACCCACCCCTCGCCGTCGGGCGGCCCGGCGCTGGCGATTTGAGCGCGGATGCGATCCCCAAAGTACAGCGGCAGGAGTTGGGCCAGGCCCGGCGAGACGCGCGCGGTGACGGAGTAGGATGGGCGGCTCTCCTCTCGCCCTTTGCACCACGCTTGCCAGAATGCCGCCAAGTCAAAATCTGCCGGGCGCTCGAAGTGCTCGTCCATCATGCGCACGTCGAGCAGTTCAGAGACGCGGTGCACGCGGATTCGACTGTGGTTCGCGCACACCAAGTGCCAGGTGCCTGCCTTGGCGACCAGGCCGTAGGGATCGACCAGGCGCTCGAACTGCTGGACGTGGGGCGCGATCCAGCGGTAGGTGATTTTGAGCTTGCGGTCGTCCCACACGGCCTGCTGTATGGTCTGCAGGTGTGGCGCGGGCTCCGGCTGCGGCCAGTCCGCCCAGTCCAGGTAGATGCGCTGGCGGACCTGTTTCTCGTCCTGGCGGCGGGCGTCGGGAAGTGCGGCGGCGAGCTTGCGCAGGGCGGCCCTCAGCTCCTGGCTCACTCCCAACTCGTCCAGTGACGCCGGGACGCTGAGCATAAAGAGCGCCTTGACCTCTTCCGCGGTCAATCCCGTGAGGCTGGTGCGATATCCCTCGACCAACGCGCACCCTCCGCCGGGGCCCCTCTCGGCATAGACGGGCACGCCGGCGGTGCTGAGGGCGCCGATATCGCGGTAGATGGTGCGTACCGAGACCTCCAGCTCCTCCGCAAGCTGCTCGGCGGTCACCTGCCCACGGGCCTGCAGGAGCATCAGGATGGATAGCAATCTGTCTGCGCGCATCAGTTTCTCTCCCTTTTGTGAGCGAGGGCCACTGCTCGGGCGAACAGCCTGAGTAGATATTCCCATTTTACCACAAAATACTGACAAAAGGTGTCAGGTAGGGTGTGGTAAGATAGCGCTGCCGCTGTTCCGGAACGGGTGGCACGATCATATTTGAGGAGGAAACGTGTAATGAGCGAATTGGATGTGAGGATCGTCAAGCTGGAGCCGATGCGCGTGGCCAGCGCGCATGCCCTCGGCGAAAGCCCAGAACAAGATGCGATTGAGAAGCTCATCGCTTGGGCCAGGCCCAAGGGGCTGCTGGAGGGCCCAAAGAGGCATCGCGTGTTTGGCTTCAACAACCCCGACCCGTCGCCGGGCAGCCCGAACTATGGCTACGAGTTCTGGATCGTGGTCGGGCCGGGCGTGGAGCCGGAGGGGGAGATCGAGGTCAAGGAATTCCCCGGCGGCCTGTATGCCGTCACGCGGTGCGAGGTGAAAAGCCCGTGGGAGGATATTCCCGGGACTTGGAAGCGGCTGGCCGCGTGGCTTGAGGACAGCAAGTACCGCTGGAGCCCGCATCAGTGGCTGGAGGAACACCTGGGCCCGCTAGAATCTTTGGAACAGTTCGTCCTGGATCTCTACATGCCGATTGCGGAGTGAGGGATGGATCAGATCGTGTTCCGAAAGGCAAAGCCGCAGGATGCGCCCGCGCTTGCCGCGGCCTCGGAACGCGCGTTTCACAGCGACGTGCACTGCGGGGCGCCGCCCGGCCCGCCGGGTGGACCGCCCGGCTACGATTCCCCACAGTGGCAGCGCAAGATGATGCGCTTTGGCGATTATCTCACGATTGTGATGGGGGAGGAGGTCGTCGGCGGGATCATCGTCTTTCGCAAAGCGGCGCGCGAGTACGAGCTGGGGCGCATCTTTGTCGATCCCAACTTTCAGAATCAGGGGATCGGCGCGCAGGCATTCGAGTTCCTGTGGGAGGAGTATCCGCTGGCCAAGCGCTGGGTGCTGGGCACGCCAGCCTGGAACCGGCGCACGCGCCACTTTTACAAGAAGGTGGGTTTTGAGGAAATTGGGGAGGACGCTCACGGGGGGATTCTCTTCGAGAGGCGGATTGTGAGGGGAGGGGCGAGATACTGAAAAGTGACCGGCACTTGTAAGGCGAACACTCAAGGAAAGCCATTCCAGGTAAGTATTGAGCGCGTCTTGAGCAAAAGTAACGCAAGTGCCGGTCACCTGGACGCGCTTAGTGTTAGGGTGCGTTGACGCGAAGCCGCTGCTGGTCGTCCGGCAGCGGCTTCACTCGTAATATGGTTTGTAATGTACCTGTGCTATAGTCTTGATAGTGGGGAGGGTTGTTGCTTCACCGTGGCTTGCTCTGCTCTCGTGTTGAAAATCCCCTCCCCCACCTTTGGTTATCTTGTGTCGATTGGGCGGGAGATCGGAGGGCAAAGTGCATACTGTCATGCTGGTCGAGGACGACCGCGAGATGGGGCGGTTGATGCGATTCCTGTTGGAGTTGGAGGGCTACCGTGTCGTCTCGACAGACGTCTACGAAGATGTCCTTCCGCTTCTTCAGGAGACACTTCCTGATGTGATTTTCATGGACGTACACGTCCATGGCAAAGAGACCATCGACCTGATCCAAAGGGTACGCGTGCTGGATGGCCAAGCTGCCGACACGGTTTTGGTCATGACCTCGGCGCGGGACTGCTACCTGGAATGCCTGCGGGCCGGGGCCGATCGCTTCATCCCCAAGCCCTTTTTACCCGATCAGATTATCGAGGAGATTGGGGGCCTGTGCGGGCAGTGGTCCGCCGAATGACCTCGCGCGGCTGTCTTTACGGCTCGATCCGCGTGCTGACGTAGATATCGGCCTCGATCATCTGGCCTAGGCCGGCGCTGTAGTAGTGGTGGACGAAGTAGAGCGTGCGCCCGTCGCCCGTCAGCGTCGGCTCCCCGGCGAAGGAGGAGACGATTTCCTCCGGTTCTCCCCAAGATCCATCAGCTTGACGTACCGAGCGGAAAGTTGCTGGTCCAGGATGCTCTTGTTGGCTCGTGCTATCGAACCACAGCTCCTGCCCATCGGCGGTGACAAAGGGCCGGTTCTCGTCCCCACTGGTGTTGACCTGCGGCCCCAGGTTGACCGGCTCGATCCACGCCTCCCCGATCTTTTCCGATACCCAGAGGTCCGTTCCCCCGTATCCGCCCGCCCGGTCCGAGCCAAAGTAGAGGAAGCGCCCGTCGGCGGTGACGTGCATCTCGCCCACCTGGTATGCGACGTTGAACGGTTCGCCCCAGTTCTGCCAGTCCGTCCAGGTGCCGCCTTGCCCTGAGCCTGTTGAAGGGGCGCGCAGCGTCGCCGTGTAGAGATCGATCTCGCGGGCGTTGCCCTCCCGCGCCGAGCAAAAGACCATCCAGTCGCCGAGCACGAACTCGCAGCCATCCAGATGCAGCTCGCCTGGATGGGCAAGGTGCACGCGCTCCGGCTCGCTCCACCCTGCGCCTTCGCGGTGTGTCACCCAGATGCCGGTGACGCCGTCGAGGAGCTGCTTCTCGGGCGGGACGCGCACGTCGGGGGTGAAGAAAAAGTAGAGCGTCTGGCCGTCGGGCGTGATGAAGGGGCTATCTTCGGCGCCGGCGG
>JAFGED010000196.1 GCA_016931785.1 Anaerolineae bacterium | reverse complement strand
GTACGGAGTACGGCGTACACATACTCGGCACGAGATAGAATTGGTGGACGATGGAGCTATGGACAAGCTAACGAGATTTTTTACCGAAGAAGCACGGCGCGTGCTAAAGTGGGCACAGCGCGAGGCCGACAGAATGAACCACGCCCAACTCGGCACAGAGCACCTCCTGTTGGGGCTCTTGCGCGAGAAGGAAGGGTTCGCCAGCCGCGTGCTGCACGAACTTGGGTTGCACTCCGGCGACGTACAGCATATGGTCGAACGACTCAGCACCGCCAGAATAAAATCCCCCTCAGCCGACCAGGATATCGATCTCTCTCCCCGCACCAAGCGGGTGCTCGAGCTGGCAAAGGAGGAAGCTCAACGCCGGGGAGATCCGCGCATAGACACCCATCACATCCTGTTGGGTATGGTCCGTCAGGGTGATGGTACCGCCTTGGAGGTGCTTAACCACCTAGGCGTCACAGGCGAACAGGTCCGTCTCTACACCGACCATCTGTTGCAGCGCCAACCTATCACGGTCGGAAAAAGGAGGAGGCCGACTACCCAGTCTGCCAAACCATTGCTCATAGACCAACTGGCGATCGACCTGACTGCGCTGGCCGAAGAGGACAAGCTGGACCCCGTCATCGGCCGGCAGCAAGAGATCGAGCGCGTGATCCAGATACTGGCCCGCCGGACAAAGAACAACCCGGCTCTCATCGGCGATCCCGGCGTGGGCAAGACGGCCATCGTCGAAGGGTTGGCCCAGCGCATCATCGCCGGAGAGACGCCTGACCCCCTGCTGGACAAGCGCGTGCTCCAACTCGACGTCGGCTCCCTGGTCGCAGGGACGATGTATCGCGGGCAGTTCGAGGAGCGCCTCAAGAAGGTCATCGCCGAGCTCAAGGACAGCGACAACATCCTCTTCATCGACGAGGTCCACATGCTCGTCGGGGCCGGATCTGCGGGCTCCACCGTGGACGCGGCCAACCTCCTCAAGCCCGCCCTCGCCCGCGGCGAGCTGCAGTGCATCGGTGCGACCACGCTTGAGGAGTATCGCAAGCACATCGAATCGGACGCGGCGCTGGAGCGCCGCTTCCAGCCGGTGATGGTCGACGAACCGACGATCGAGGAAACGATCGAGATCCTGCACGGGATTCGCTCCGCCTACGAGCAGCACCACGGGCTGCGCATCAGCGACGAGGCATTGGACGCCGCCGTCCGGCTCGCGGCGCGCTACATCTCCGACCGTTACCTGCCGGACAAGGCAATCGACGTGATCGACGAGACGTCCTCCCGCGTGCGAATGTACAAATCTCCTCAGGCCAAAGGACTGCGGACGCTGTTCACCGAGCTCAAGACCACGCAGCGGGCCAAAGAGGAGGCCATCGAAGAGCATCGCTACGAGGACGCCGCCGCACTGCGCAACCGGGAGGTCGAGCTGGAAGAAAAGCTGCAGTCCCTGCGCATTGAGCGAGACGCAGAAAATGATATCGTCGTCACCCCCGAAGACGTAGCGGAGGTCGTCTCGATGTGGACGGGCATCCCGCTGACCCAGTTGCACAGCGCCGAGTCCGAACGGCTGCTGCACATGGAAGAAGAGCTGCACAAGCGCATCGTGGGCCAGGATGAAGCCATCACGGCCATCGCCAAGGCGGTGAGGAGAGCGCGGGCCAGGCTCAAAGACCCGCGTCGCCCCATCGGCTCCTTCATCTTCCTCGGCCCAACCGGCGTGGGCAAGACGGAGCTGGCCAAGGCACTGGCCGAGTTCATGTTCGGCAGCGAGGACGCGCTGATCCAACTGGACATGTCCGAGTTCATGGAGCGGCACAGCGTGGCCCGGCTGGTCGGCGCGCCCCCAGGCTACGTGGGCTACGACGATGCAGGCCAGCTCACCGAGACCGTCCGCCGCAAGCCTTTCTCCATCGTCGTCTTTGACGAGGTGGAAAAGGCACACCCCGAGGCCTTTAACATGCTGCTGCAGATCATGGAGGAGGGCAGCCTATCCGATGCCAGAGGGCGGAAGGTGGACTTTCGCAACGCGATCCTCATCATGACCTCCAACATCGGGGCGGAGCTGATCAAGCGACAGATGGGCCTGGGGTTTGCCATCCGCCGCGACGAGAAAGCGGATGCCGAACAAGATTACGAGGTGATGCGCGAAAAGCTGCTCGACGAACTAAAGCGCGTCTTTCGTCCCGAATTCCTCAACCGGGTGGATAGCGTCGTCGTCTTCCACGCTCTCAGCCAGCAGGACATCACCCAGATCGTGGATTTGGAGCTGGCCAAGGTGCGCGAGCGCCTGCTGGAGTGCGACACCACGATGGAGGTGACCGATGCGGCCAGGGACTTGCTGGCCGAGAAAGGGTACAGCGACGAATACGGCGCGCGGCCCCTGAAGCGCGTCATCCAGAACCAGGTCGAGGATGCCCTCTCCGACGCGATCCTGGAGTGCCGGTTCGACGAGGACTCGGCAATCGTGGTGGACGCCGAGGATGACCAGGTCGTGCTGCGCCAGGTTGAAGCCAAAAAAGAAGAGGAGAACAAGGAACCCTCCGGGGAACTTGTCCCTGCCTGACACAGTCGAGACCTCCGGGGCTTGCCTCGGAGGTCTTTCTTGCGAACGAAATTCTCGTGCAGCGAGCAAGTATTTCACCAGAGACACGGAGAGCACCGAGCTTTCAAGCGGTTTTTCTTTCTCCGTGTCCTCTGTGGTTCATGAGTCCGGCTTGTTCGGGCTAGAAAAGGACCATGAAAACCACCCGCCGTGAGTTCATCCACCGCGTAGGTATCGCGCTGGGGTCGTTGATGGCCGCGCTCCGCGCGTGCTGGTTCGACCTGGACAACCCCAAGCTCCAATCCTTCGATGACACCGACTTTTCGCGCGAGCTGCGCCAGCGCCACGAAGACGCCCTCACCACCCTGGTAGACAGCGGAGAGCTCGACGCCGCCGTCGCCGACGAGATCGCCGCCGCCTTCGAAGAGGCCATCGCCCACGTGCAGCGCCAGCAGGCCTCCTGCTACATCGCCCTGCCACCCGAGTTCGCCCCGCGCGACGACCTGATGCGTCAGGCCGACCTCTTGGAGGGTCTGGCCGCAGAAGGCGACATCGATCCAGGGACGGTGGCCGAGGCCCAGGAGGCACTGGAGCGGGATATCGCCTGGCTGGCCCAGTTCCACGCCGGAGAAGTGCCGGAGGAACTGGAAGGGATCGAGGTCACGCCGGAAGCGGCGGAAGCGGCGCGGATACTGGTCGGGTTGCTGCTGGGCGATCAGGGGTTCGAGGGTTCGTAGGCCGCTTCCACCAGCGGCACGATGATGCGCCAGTCATACCGCGCCTCGACGAAAGCCCGCCCGGCCTGCCCCAAGGCCTCGCGTTTCTCCGGCGCGTTGAGCAGCGACACCACCGCCTGTGCAAACTCACCCGGTTCGTCGGCCAGCAGCAGTTCCTGCCCATGTGTCACCGGGAACCCCTCCGCCCCCAGGGTCGTGGAGACCACCGCCCTGCCCATCGCCAGCGCCTCCAGGACCTTGAAGCGCGTCCCTCCCCCCATACGCAGCGGCACGACGTACACCGCCGCGTCGGCGATGTAGGGGCGCGGATCATCCACAAAGCCGGTGAGCGTCATCGCCGGGTCGCCCCGCAGCACGTCCAGCCGCCGGTGGGGGCGCTGCCCGACGGCGAGGAAGCGCACGCCCCCCATCTGCGCCCGGATCAAGGGCAGCACCTCCCGGGCAAACCACAGCACGGCGTCGACGTTGGGACGAAAATCCATCGTGCCGGTAAAGACGAGTATATCATCTGGGACTTGAGATTTGAGATTTGAGATTTGGGGTTGGTAGGCTCGCGTGTCGATGCCGTTCGGGACGACGATTATACGGGCAGTAGCAATCTCGCGCAGAGCCGCCGCATCAGCCTCGGAGACGGCCAGCACGCGGTCGGCGCGGCGGATGGCCTGCGCCTCGTAGCGCCGCAAGCGCCGCCACTGGATGAAGGAATAAGCCGCGCCGGGCCAGCGGGCCAAGATGCGCAGGTCGGTGAGAAAGGCGCGCTTCTGAAGCAGGTATTCGCAGTTGTGATCGTCAAAGACGACGAGGGGGCGAGACGACTCTCTCCCCCTCTGTCCCCCCCCGCTGGGGGGGGATGAAAAGGGGGGGGAACCCATCTCGATAACATCCAAATACGGCGCCATCTCGATCCCCTCGACGTGCACCACGTCAAAGTGCTCCCGCGCCAGCCAATCGGCCAAGCGCCGGGCGTATGCATCCGAGGCCAAGCGCAGCGCCATGTCGGGCTTGGACGTGAGGAACATGTCGCGCAGGCGCGCGCGGAGCGTACGAACCGGCGGCTCGACGGCCTCGACCCGGCAGGCGGCGGTCAGCAAGTCGTCCAGATCAGGCGACTGCCCGGGGTCAAGGAAGGAGAGCACCGCTACCTCGTGGCGCTCGGCCAGGCCGGAGATGAGGCCCCAGTTGCGCAGCGCCGTGCCCTTCTGCGGTGGGTAAGGGAGTTGAGGGGTGAGGAAAAGCAATCTCATCAGGTCAATCCGGGGTTGTCTTTTGTTACATCCGATGTATACTGCGCTTCAGTGCAAGTGATTTTACTCGATTTCTAAGGACACGACAAGCAATGGTTCCCAAGGCAGATGACGAATCACGTTTCAACGAATGGCTGACCGCCGTCTACGACGAAAATCTCGAGTTTACCTATAGATACATCTACGATGCCTACTTGGTCGTCAAAACCCTGCAAGACGGCCTGTACTTTCATCTAGAGAAAACCACCGACGGAGGTCAGACCGGATACGTGCTCCAAGACTGGTTTGTCAACTTGGAGCCATTGGTCCTGCCATCAGAAGAAGCCAGACAAGACTTTATTGAGGTCATGCTGGGCCGGTACTGCCCCAAAGACCGAGATATGAGCGCCTGGCACAGCCGCCGGCACGAGGCGCGTGGCGAGGATTTGAGAAACTGGGTGGATTCAAGCGAGCTGGAGGCGCATGATGATGAATGAATTCCCCAGAACCACCGTCGGCGGGGTGAGCCTGCCGCGGCTGATCGTCGGCACCAACTGGTTCCTTGGCTATTCGCACACCAGCCTGGCCAAGGACAAGTTCATCAAGGCGCTGCAGACGCGCGAGCGCATCGCAGAGGTGCTGGCCGTCTTTCTCGATCGCGGCGTCGACGCGGTGATGGCGCCGCTGTCACAACACCTGGAGGAGGCGATCCGCGAGGCGGAAGACAGGACCGGGCATCCCATGACGCGCATCCTGACCCCCTCCTTCAACCTGCTGCCCGGCGGCGATCCTGCCAGCAATCCCGAGGCCGTGCTCGACCAGGCCAAGGCGCTCGGCGCGACCTTCTGCCTGCCGCACCAGTGCGTGACGGACGCGTTGGTCGACCGGATGCACGACGTGATCCGCGACATCGACCGGTACACGGCGCTGATTCGGGAGCGGGAGATGATCCCCGGCCTCTCTACCCACATGCCGGAGACGGTCGTCATCGCCGACAAGACGGGAGCCGACGTCGAGACCTACATCCAGATCTATAACGCTGCGGGGTTCCTCATGCAGGTCGAAGCCGACTGGGTCATGCGCATCATCGGCAACGCCAAAAAGCCGGTGATGACGATCAAGCCGCTGGCGGCGGGCAAGCTGCTGCCGGTGGTGGGGCTGGCGTTCGCGTGGAACACGATCCGCGATCAGGACATGGTCGTCGTCGGCACGACCACGGCGGATGAGGCACGGGAAGTGATCGACCTCTCGCTGACCCTGTTGGAGCGCCGCTTGCCGGATAACGAGCTGCAGCGCACGCGCAGCAAAAAATCCCTAGAGTAGGCGCGGTTCTAGGAACCGCGCGCGATTGGCAATCCGGCCTACTACGCCAACACCTTTTGATACACCGCCAGCGTCTCGCAGGCGGCCTTTTCCCAGGTGAAGCGCGCCGCCTGCGCCAGCCCTCGCTCGCGCATCCGGGCGCGCAGCGCCCCATCGTTCAGGGCGCGGCCCAGCGCCCGGGCGATGTCCTCGGGGTCATCCGGGTTCACCAGCAGCCCTGCCTCCCCCACCACCTCTGGCAGTGAGGCCCGGTCGGAGACGACGACGGGCGTGCCAAAGGTCATCGCCTCCAGCGCCGGGAGGCCAAACCCCTCGTAGAACGACGGCGTCGTCAACACGCCGGCGGCGCTGTACAATCCTGGCAGATGCGCGTCCGGCACGTCGTGCAAAAAGCGCACATGCTCGGCAAGATGCAGCGCCTCCACGCGCTCGAAAATCTCGTCGTAGAGCCAGCCCTTGCCGCCGACCAGCACCAGCGGAGCGCCTGTCGCTCCTTCGTCGCGCAGCAGGCGATAGGCCTGCAGCAGCCCTGGCAGGTTCTTGCGCGGCTCCAGCGTTCCCACAAAGAGCAGGTAACCAGGCTCCAGATCGTACTTGGCGATGACCCTCCCGGCCTCCTTCTCGGGCAGCGGGCGGTAGCTCGGGTCGGCGGCCAGGTGCACGACGGTGACTTTGTCCGGCTCGACGCCGAGCACCGAGATCAGGTCTGTCTTGGTGGCGTGGGAATCAGCCAGGACGTGGTCGGCGCAGCCCGCCGCCCACACGATCTGATCGTTGTAGTAGCGCCGGCTCTCCGCGGTGAGAAACTGGGGATAGTAGAGAAAGTTCAGGTCGTGAACGGTGATCACCGAGCGGCGATAGCCAAAAGCGGGCGGGATGAAATCGGGGCTGTGAAGCAGATCGAGCCCCAGCCGCGCCGCCTCTATCCCAAACGCCCAGCGCTCCCAGCGATGGTGCGCAGGCGTCCAACAGGCAATCGGGCGAAAGTTCAGCCCTGGCAGCGGCGGGCGCTGGTCCTTGCGGCTGTGCAGGACGCAGTAATCCGTCTCCGCGTCGAGCGCCGCCAACGCCGGGAGCAAGCGCAGCGCATAGGCGCTGATCCCGCCGCGCGTGTAGTAGGTGATGCGAACGTCGATGCCGATGCGCATATCCAATCCCAGGGTCATTATATAAGCGCTCCACAGCCTGTCAACCAAACTGCCACATCTAAAAAGGCAATCGCGGTGCAGCCGCGATTGCCTAGGAACGCGAAGCGATTGTGTATCTTTGAATCAGGGAATACCCCCTCCCCCAGGGGGAGATGAATGCTAAAGCACGTGTTGTGCCTATTTCGCTGGAAGCCGATTGCCCGCCGCCCCAGGGGGCAAATGCACCCGCGCTCCACACCCGTTGCCTGCGGTGGGGAAAGATGATATAATCACGCCAACCTATCCAGAGGGGGTAAGCATGACCAAGAAAGTGACCCAGCCGATGGAAATGACCCAGGTGACGCAGATGCTCCAATGGTTGGAGGAAGAGCGCCGCAAGGACAAAGCCCTCGTCGCCGCGCTACAAGAGCAAGTGCGACTCCAGGAAGAGCTGCTTTCTCAACAATCGGCCCAGGTACAGGATCTGCAAACCAGGGTAACGAACGTGCAAAATCTGATCTCCAAAGTGACCGACTTTGAGGAGACCGTCTCGAACTATAAGAGCGAGATCCTCTTCGAGCTCGACCGGAGAGAGGGTATGCAGAAGAAGGACAAGGCCGAGTCCGAGCGGCTGCGCAAGATCGAGCACGAGGCCATCATCGACCACCTTGGGCAATTGGACAAGACGATCCAGGTGCTGCCCCGCTACGACGAAACACTCAAGGCCCGCCAGACCGAGGATCAGCGGCTGAGCGAGAACCTCCAACGCCTGGAGGCCACCGTCAGGGACCTAGGCAAGCGCTCCGACGACCGCGTGCAGGCCGTCACCTATCTGGAGGAGCAGCGCCGCGCCGACAATCGCCGCATCGCCGAACTGGAACAGGACACCACAGGCCTGCGCAAGCGGGTCGAGACGCTGGCAGCCAAATTGCCACTCCTGGAAGAGACCATCCAGAAACAAAAGACGCGCATCGACGAGGCCATTCAAGAAACCAAGAAATACGAAAAGCCCATCGAGGAACTGCGCATCTCTGACTTTCAGCGCGAACAAAAGATGAAACAGTACCTCGACCAGGGAGAGCAGGTGTCCAAGGAGATGGAGCGCATCTTGCTGCAAACGCAGGGGTTCATCGAGCAGCAGGCGGCGGTCAAACGGGCGCTGGACAAGACCGAAAGCTTCCAGGCGCGCATCGAGAAACGCCAGAACGAGGTCGCCGAGATGCAGCGCCTGGCCGAGGATCGGGTCAAGCGGCAGTGGGAAGAGTGGCAGAACGCCCAGGAAAAGGAACTGAAAAAACGCCAAATCGTCCTGGACGAGCAGTGGCACTCCCAGGAAAAGGTTAATCAAGCAATCGTCTTGCGAATCGAGCCGCTCGAGGCCCAGACTCAGGTCCACCAGAGTTACCTTGAAGCCCTGTTCGACTCCCGCCGGATGGACGCCCACCGCGAACTCGAAACCGCACAGAGCGTGGTCGAAAAGACGGAGCAGGCATTCACCGAGGCGCGCCAGGCGCTGCGCGGCGAGAAAAAGTAGGGCCATCGGATGCACGTCATCGGCACCGCCGGACACGTAGACCACGGCAAGTCCACTCTCGTCCTGGCCCTCACGGGCATCAACCCCGACAGGCTGCGTGAGGAGCAGGAGCGGGAGATGACAATCGACCTGGGCTTTGCCTGGCTCACGATGCCTAACGGCGAGCCGGTGGGCATCGTGGACGTACCCGGCCACCGGGACTTTATCGAGAATATGCTGGCAGGTGTGGGCGGCATCGACGCCGCCCTCTTCGTCGTCGCCGCCGACGAGGGCGTGATGCCCCAGACCAGGGAGCACCTGGCCATCCTCGACCTGTTGGGGGTCGACAAGGGCGTCGTCGCGCTGACAAAGACGGACATCGCCGAAAGCGAGGAATGGATTGGCCTCGTTGCTGCCGACGTAGCCGAGACGTTGGAGGGCACGGTGTTGGAGGGCTCGCCCATCATCCCCGTCTCGGCCCGCACAGGGCAGGGCCTCGACGCGTTGACCTCTGCCCTGCAGGAGATGCTTTCCCAGGTCGAACCCCGTCGCGACCGCGGCCGTCCCCGGCTGCCGGTGGACCGCGTCTTTACCATCAGCGGCTTTGGCACCGTCGTCACCGGCACCCTCGCCGACGGGAATTTTGAGGTGGGGCAAGAGGTCGAGATCCAACCCCAGGGCCTGAAAGCCCGCGTGCGCGGCCTGCAGACCCACAAGGAAAAGGTCGAACAGGCCGTGCCGGGAAGCCGCGTGGCGATGAACCTCACGGGAGTAAACAAGGCAGAGGTTGCGCGCGGGAACGTCATCACCACGCCCGGCTGGCTGCGTCCCACCGTGCTGGCAGACGTGCAGCTGCGCTACCTGCCCGCCGCCCCGCGTCCCCTGCGCCACAACACTCAGCTCAAGTTCTTCTGCGGGGCAACCGAAACGTTGGCCCGCGTACGGCTCCTGGGCCAGGACCAACTACAACCGGGGGAGACCGGCTGGGCGCAACTGCGCCTCAAGGAGCCGGTGGCGCTGGTCAAGGGAGATCGCTTCATCGTCCGCTTCCCCTCGCCCGCGGAGACGGTGGGGGGAGGCGCCATCGTGGATTCCAATCCAGGCCGCAGGCATCGCCGCTTCCTGCCCGAGGTGATCGCCCGGCTGGAGACGCTGGCCCAAGGCAGCCCGGCCGAAATCCTGCTGCAGTCCCTCGAACGGCGCGGCCCCACCCCCGCCAGGGACCTGGGCGATGCTGCCGCAGAGGCGCTGGCCCAGTTGCTGGATGAAGGCCAGGTCGTCGCGCTGGGGCATGCCCAGGAGGCGGCATCCGGCAACCAACTGCTCGTCCCACGCGCCTGGTGGATCGAGTTGGTAAGTCACATCACACGCGAACTTGCCGCCCACCATCAAAAGTTCCCCCTCAGAGCCGGGATGGGACGCGAGGCGCTGCGCAGCGGGCTGAAGCTGGAGGCCAAGGTCTTTAACGCGGCGATGACGCACGCAGCCGCCGAAGGGCTCGTCGTGGAGGAGGAGGCCACCGTGCGCCTGCCATCCCACCAGGTGCAGCTCGACGCCGAGCAGCAGCGCCGCGTCGATGCGCTGCTGGCCCAATTCCGCCTCCAGCCCTACGCCACCCCCTCGTACAAGGAAAGCGCAGCCGCCGTAGGCGAAGAGGTGCTCGGTGTATTGATCTCCCGGCGCGACCTGGTGCAGGCTTCGCCGGAGGTGCTGTTTCTGCCCGAGACCTATGAGAGGATGGTCGCCCGTGTGCGCGATCACATCGAGCGGGAGGGCAGCATCACCCTGGCCCAGGTGCGCGACATGTTCCAGACCAGCCGCAAGTACGCACAAGGGCTGTTGGAGCATTTGGACGAAATTGGGGTGACGAAGCGAATGGGGGATGAGCGGGTGCTAAAGTGATGCGTGAAACGTAACACGCAAAAACGAACCCTTACGTTTTACGCTTTACGTTTTTCAATTTCTCAAGCCTCTCGATGATCTGCTTCTCATATCCGTGCCCCTTTGGCCGGAACCACCCACCCTCGATGCCCTCCGGCAGGTAGCGCTGCTCCACCCACCCCTCGGGGTAAGCGTGGGGATACTTGTAGCCGTCGTGCTCAACCAGCGTCTTTTTGTAGTGCTCGCGCAATGTGCCGCGAAATACCTCGCTCTTATCGCGCAGGTAGATGGGCACCGGCCCGGCCCCGTGCTCCTTGACCTCCTCCAACGCGCTCCAGTAGGCACCCGCCGAGTTGGACTTGGGCGCGGTGGCCAGGTAGAGGGTCGCCATCGATAGGTGATACTGTCCCTCAGGCATCCCCACCCACTCGAACGCCTGAGCGCAGGCGTTGACCACCACCACGCCGTTGGGGTCGGCCAGCCCGATGTCCTCCGCCGCCAGGATGTAGAGCCTCCGCAGGATAAAGCGTGGGTCCTCGCCGGCGGCGACCATCTTGGTCAGCCAGTAGAGTGCCGCGTCTGGGTCACTGCCGCGCACAGACTTGATGAAGGCGGAGATGGTATCGTAGTGGGCGTCGCCCGATTTATCGTACTGCAGCGCACGCTGCTGGATCGATTCCTCGGCCACGGCCAGGGTGACGTGAATGGCGCCAGCGGCGGGAGCGGTGCTCTCCACCGCCAGCTCCAGCGCGTTGAGGGCGGACCGCGCATCGCCTCCGGCGACGCGCACCAGGTGGGCCAGCGCGTCGCCATCGATCTGCACGTTGCGCGAACCATAGCCTCGCTCGGCGTCGGAGAGTGCGTGCTGCAGGATCGCCACCACGTCGTCGTCGGTGAGCGACTTGAACTGGAAGATGCGGGAGCGGGAGACCAGGGGGCCGATGACCTCAAAGTAGGGATTCTCCGTCGTCGCGCCGATGAGGATGACGGTGCCATCTTCGACGTGAGGCAGCAGCGCGTCCTGCTGGGCGCGGTTCCAGCGGTGGATCTCGTCCACCAGCAGGATGGTGCGCTTGCCATACATCCCGCGCCGGTCCTTGGCTTCCTTGATGACCTGCCGTAGATCGGCCACGCCCGCCAGCACGGCGCTGATGGTCTCAAAGTGGCTGGCCGTGGTGTTGGCGATGACCATCGCCAGCGTCGTCTTGCCGGTACCGGGCGGTCCCCAGAAGACGAGGGAGGAAAACAAGCGGTCGGCTTCAATCGCCCGGCGCAGCAGCCGCCCCTCACCGACGATGTGCTCCTGGCCCACGAACTCGTCCAGCGTGCGGGGACGCATGCGCGCCGCCAGGGGAGCTTCTTGGCGGATTTGCTCTTGTCGGCTGTGCTCAAACAGGTCCATCGAAAGCACTCACGGGAGAAAGAAAGTATACGTACCCGCCAATTGATCCGCCAGTGGAGCGACGATTTGAGGAAAGAGTCCGACGCCCGCAGAGGCCGCTATCGCCACGATCACGACCAACGCCGTAAGCCCTCCCTCAGAAGGGGCGAGGGAGACGACACTGCGATCCTCCGGCGAGCGGGGGCGCCTCAGAAGGCTTGACAGGCTGCGCCACACCCCGACCATCACGCTCACACCCGCCACGAGGAGGAACAGCGCGGTCCCCAGGCTGGACGGAGCCAGCGCGCGGCAGAGCGCCCATCGCCAGATAAAGCCCGCGCTGATCGGCAACCCGGCCATCGAAAGCGCGCCCGCGATCAACGCCACCGTGCTCCACGGGGCTTTCCAGCCCAACCCGTATAACGCATCTACATCGTCGTCACCGCCACTTCTCGCCCGCAGCCCGCTCAGGCCGGCTGCCAGCAAAATCAAACCAAAGGGACGCGCCGCGAGTGACAGGAGGACCAACGCTACTCCCAGCTTGTTGTTCATCCCCAAGGCGATAAGGGCGGCGCCGCTATCGACTAGCGCCGCATATCCTATCAGCGATCCCAGGCGGTGTTGGGCTGCTGCCAGCAACGCCCCCACGACGACCATCGCCAGTCCCACCCCCGGGATGAGAGAGCCAAAGACAGGATGGCTGCTGAGCCAGGGGTAGGTTTCCAAAAAGTCGAACAGCAGGAACCAGACCGCGCCATTACCAACGGCGAGAACAAAAGTGCCTGCCAAGGGCAAGCTGTCGCCGGCGACGGCGGTCACCCACGTGTGGAAAGGCGCAGCGCCCAGCAACAATGCAAATGAAATCGCCAGCAAGATAGAAGCGGATGTGAGCAGTTCGGTCTCATCCGGCGTGACGGTATACCGTTCCAGGAGCCAGTTGGTGATCAACACCCCGGGCAAAGCAAGGGTTGTAAACGTCAGATAGCGCAGTCCTCCGCGGGTGGGCGACCGCCCTTCAGCCTGCAAAGCAAGTACAGATAGCGCCGCAGCCATCTCTAGGAACAAGGCCGCATAGATGAGGGGCCTGATCAGCAACGTTCCACACAGCAGGCTGAGCAAACCCAGGCCTATCGGGAAGAGCAGTGACTGCGGAGCAAAGCGCCATGCGAGCAAAAAGATGCCGGCAGATGCAAAAAAGAGAAACGCCATCGCCATCCGGTCGGACTGCTCAAAGACCAGCTCTCGGCCGAAAAGGGTCACCGCCTCACCCATCGCAATCTGGCGACCACCCCATGCCTGCACCGGTTGATCCAGCGGCAAGGTGATGACAGCAAGCCCCAGCCCTAACGCCGTCACAACGGACAACAACGCCGCCAGAGAAGAGAGCCAGCGAAGCAAAATTTGCACAATCCCTGCCACCGCCAGAGGCAGGATCAGCAACAAGAGGACGCCAGGAATCACGACGCTTCCTCCCGAGTAGCAGCCGCCGCCGCCTGGACGGTTCTCAAGTAAGCGGCAGCCAGCGCGATGAGAAAACTCACGCCGCCGAGCAAGCCAGCCACGGCCAAACTCGGCTCTATAGCCACGTAGAAGAGATCAAAACCCGATAGGAAGGTCAGCAGTCCTAGCCCAACCTGCATCGGAGATTCGCTGATACCAATGAGCAGCACCCCCAGCCCGGCCAGTATGTAACAGGCCAGCGTGATGTCGCGAGGGACCTCCGTCTCTGGCAGGGGGATGCGCAGCGCGGCCACGTACGCCGCCACGGTGATCAATATCACAGCCAGAAGGCTAAACGAAGCCCGGGCAGACATGGCCCAACGTCGCCAGCGCTGTGCCGGGGCAGATTCCCCAGCTTCCACCGGCCGCTCGAGTGCATCAGCCCGCCGCTCGGTCAGATAGAACACCATACAGATCAGCCACCCGATCAACCCTTTGACTGCCGCTACCTCCAGGTGAATCTGTCGGGTCAACAGCAGCACCACGAAAAAATATTGCACAGTGAGAGCAATCACATTCAGCCGCCAGTCCCGACTGACGACCAATATCCCGGCAGTGATGAGCAGGCCCGCTACAGCGGGCATAGCAGCCAGGAAAGAAACACTCTTCACCAAATCTAGAAGCGTCGGCATTATTGACTAGTCCATATCAGCAAGAGGAGCAGGAACAACAACAACGACCAGAGTAAGGCTCCCGCCCCGCCCACAACCTCATCGGCGGCACGGATCGCGCCCAGTCCGCGATCCATTGCCCCCACGACCACATCGTAGAGCCACTCCAGGCGCAGGAAATCGTGGATTGCATCGAGCAGGAATTCGATTCTGTCGCGCACGTTCCCTTCCTGCCAGGCAAGCCCCCCCCCCGACAGCCAAGGATATCACCCACACCAACCATCCGGCCAAGCCCGGGGTCGCAAACAACACACCCAGCGAAGGAAAAGTGACGCCGCCTACGAGCAAGCCAGGATAAAGACCGGATATCAGTAGCAACAACGCCGCCACTCCCAGGCCCGCCCCATATGCCGCCATCTGCCAGTAACGGCTGAGTCCAGGAAATGGCGCAGGCGTCAACAGCCAGCGTGCCAGCGAGGCAACCAGAAAAATATTGCCAAAGAAGAACGCTGCCCCCCACCACAGTTGTCCTCCTCTCGCGATTCCTCCAAGCAAAGCCGACTGCGCGGAGAACCCCAGTGTAAAGGGAAGCCCCAACAACGTCAACGCACCAATTAGGGCGGGAATGTTCCACCACGGCGCTTCCGGGCGGAGACCGTCGGTTGAAAAAAGCACCATCGTTCCCAATGTCCATGCTACACAGCCGGAGGAAATAACTACGGAGGCATCGTCACCCGCCAGTACAGCGGCCAGCAGCACGGCGCCAGTCGCCTCCATGCTAATCCAGGGCAACATGGCACAGGGAGTCTTGGACGACCAAGCCAAAAGCCCGCCAAAGCCCAACGTAAGCGCAGCCAGAGTTGGCACCCAAGCACCGCCAGGAAAAGAGCCCCCATTTATCGAGACAAGCCGGAGGAACAATCCCCAACCAAGGACAGGACTCATAAGAAACGGCACGAGAGAAGGGCTGGAGTCGTACCCGTCTGGCGCAGCGAGGTGAAAAGGGTATATCCACAGGCGCAGAACCCCTGCCGCCATCCACAATGCCAGTTGCGCATCCGAGGGTGTCATCAGACCCCATAGCGAACTATCCCCTTCACCGACAGACAACAACGTCCCACCCCACAGGAGCAACGTCGCCAGACCACCGAATATCAAGCTCCGAATGGCCGTCCGATCCCACCCACTGGCGGCGATGTGTCCTGCAGCCAACACCAGGTCGTAGATAGCCCACCCCGCAACTATCGTGAGAGGATTGGCCGACCACAAGGCCACGAAACTGGGAGGCAGAAGGACTAGTAAAACGGCGAGGGTTTTAGGTCGCAATCGATCCTGGCGGGTAAGCGCCACCAGAACAGTCGAACTGGTCGCCAGCGCCAGAGCGAGCGCCAACGGCTGTAAGGCGACATCGTTCTGCAGCATCGGCGTGGCGCCAAACAATAGGGTCGGTCTCCACAGAACAGGGACATCGATCCTCGGCCCCATCCATCGAAGGATCAGGACCAAGACGGTCGTGGGAAGAATAGCTCCCAGGGCGACGTAATAGGCATAGGAACGAAGGCGCGGCACAAGAGCTAGCGCAAACGTTCCTACTGCACCCACCAATGGCAGAATAAGGATGAGAACAAGAAACGATGGCATTGGGCATCATCGTGCTGGCCCATCCCAGCACACCCCGGTATTCTAACACACAAGAGGAGAGGCGGCAAACGGGCACTCAAAGCGCTTCCGCGCTTTGAGTGCCTTGGCAGATTTCGACGCGGCGTCGAAATCTGCCCCTATGCAAACACAAGTCCCCGAGGATTGCCCTGGGGACTTGAATACAAAAAGGATGTTTGCTACTTTCTAAGGAAATCCTTCAACCAACGAGAATGAGCGGGATGGCGGAGACGGCTGAGAGCCTGTGCCTCGATCTGGCGTACGCGCTCGCGCGTCACGCCAAGCTTTTTCCCCACTTCTTCAAGCGTATAAGTTTCTCCGTCCACCAGCCCATAGCGCAGTTGCAAAATGCGCACCTCGCGCGGGGGAAGGTCCTGGAGAATATCTTGCAGCAACTCCCGCAGCATCGAAGAAGTCACTTCATCATCCGGTGCCAGACTATCTTCATCCTCGATAAAGTCCCCCAGCTCGCTCTCGCCCTCGTCGTCAGTGGGCATTTCCAGCGAAAGCGGCCGGCGGGCAACCCGCAGCATCTCCTCCGCCTTGCGCTTGGGAATCTCCATCGCATCAGCCAGCTCTTCAGACGTAGGCGCTCGGCCATACTCCTGCGTCAGCCGATGAGAAGTTCGCAACAGCTTGTTGATCTGATCTCCCATGTGAACCGGCACGCGAATCGTGCGGCTTTGGTCCGCTATCGCACGCGTGACAGCCTGCCGGATCCACCACGTTGCATAAGTCGAGAACTTGTGCCCTAGCTTGTAGTTGAACTTGTTAGCGGCGCGGATGAGGCCAATGTTGCCCTCTTGGATCAGATCGAGGAAGGGCACCCCACGGCCAATGTACTTTTTAGCCACGCTGATGACCAAACGGGAATTGGCCCGGATGAGATGCTCGCGCGCCGCGACCCCATCCATCTCCAGCCACTCGGCCTCGGCGCGCTCATCGGGATTGAAGCCATCCTTATCCAGCTTTTCCCTGGCAAACCGGCCGGCCTCCATGCGCTTGGCCAGCATGACCTCCTCCTCAGCCGTGAGCAAGGGCACCTGGCCAATCTCTTTGAGATAGAGCCCTATTGGATCGTCTATCCGAACCGTCTCAAAGTACGCACGTTGATCGGCTTCTGCGTCAAAGTTGGGAGACTCTTTCGGGGGGGCGGGAAGAGCATCCTCTTCCACCTCCTCCGGAGACCCAATCTGGATACCATCCTCCATCAAGGCTGCCAGAATATCCTCAAGTTCTACCAGGTTTTCTTCGGCTTGAGGAAAAGCCACCAGAATATCATCATACGTGACAAAACCCTGCTCAGATGCCCTGCCAAGCAGATATGCTTCACCACCAACTCTTTCTTCAGTTTCCACTAATTCTTTCTTTTGATCCAACTCCATCTTCCACCTAGCATTGTTAAAGGTAACTACTCCGGCTATTCGCCCGCGCGGTCTCCCTAGCTCGAAAAAGGGGAAGATGGGGGTTTGGAGAGCGGCGCCTATCCTGAGCGAAGCCGTCGGTAACAACATCGCTGGAGATTATTCTTTTACGGGTCCCTAGTTATTAAGGAGCACAATGCTTGACAGCGCTCAGGTCAGGCATGTGCTCCTGTATTCATTCAGGTAGCGACTTTACCACCGTCAAGAGTTACTATACCACAGTTTCATGTCACTTGTCAACCCCCAAAATCTCTGGTGATTACCCATATGTCTGGGTAAAGGGGGAATTGGGGGTGTGGTCGGGCGCAAAGCGCCCGACCACACCCCCAGAAATTCCTTTCTGTGGCGTTGCAGTATGCCACATC
>JAFGED010000195.1 GCA_016931785.1 Anaerolineae bacterium | reverse complement strand
TCAGGCTATTCGCCCGAGCAGTGGCCCTCGCTCAAAAAAGGGAGAGATGGGGGTTCGAGGGCGGCTTCGCCGCCCTCGAACCCCCCGTCTTCCTCCTCTTTTTGTCGCGAAAGGCAACTGCGCAGCAGGGCTGAGTAGTTACCTTTGACGCGTAATTCCAGCCAAGATGCCTTTGAGTTTGCGCTGGTGCCAGGCAAAATGTCAACACTCCCTAGTACCACAGCAAAAGCTGGAGCAGCCACGTGAGAATCTGATTGAAAAGCGGCAGCCGTGCGATTAGGAACGCGACAATGATCAGCATGGGACCGGCCACGCGTTCCAGTCGGTCCATTCCTTGGGCAAGCTGTCCGGGCAACAACCAGCCCAGGATGCGCGAACCATCCAGCGGCGGGACCGGGATCAGGTTGAAGAGCATCAGGCTCAGGTTGATTATAATCATGTAGGCAAAGACCTGTTGCAGGAACTGGACGATCTCGCCGCTGCCGTTCAACAGCTCTAAACGGAATGGAATCGCCGCCAGCATCGCCATCACCAGGTTCGAAAACGGTCCGGCAATGCTGACCAGCGCCCAACTGGCGCGCATGTTGCCGCGCAGGCGGTTGATGTTGACGGGCACCGGTTTGCCCCATCCCAGGAACCCCAGAAACAACGAGATGGTCCCGTACAGGTCCATGTGGGCCAGCGGGTTGAGGGTCAGCCGCCCATGCAGGGCCGCCGTATCGTCTCCCAGTTCGTAGGCCGTCCAGGCGTGGGCCCATTCGTGAACGGGCATGCTGGTCAGGCACATGATCAGCAGGGCGATGAGCCTATCGAGGCTGAGCAAATATTCCAAGTCGAACATTCATTTTCACCTTATCCGGAATCGCGGCTAACAATTATAACACGGTTGCCGGAAAGGGGCGACTTGCACCCGGTTGGGGTGTGTTTGTAGTTAGGGGCAACACCGTATTTGGAAATAGCTCCGGGCAGACGGTTTCTCCCCCCTCCAACTCCCCCCCTCTGGGGGGGAGTGTTCGGCTCCCCCCCAGAGGGGGAGCCTGCCCTGAGCTTGTCGAAGGGGACTGAGGGGGGGGAGATGCGATTGGAAAGGACGCGAAGCACAAGCTTAGTGCCCAGACACCGAACACGCCGCCCGGTTGCCCCTCTCTCTCGATGATGCTATAATCGCAGCTACGTCAGAACTCCATGGAGCGTGCAATGAAATTGAGCCTGGAGCAAGTCGAACACATCGCCCAACTGGCCCGGCTGACCCTGAGCGACGAGGAAAAGGCGCTGTATCAGGGGCAGCTTTCGGCCATCCTTGAGTATTTTGAGAAGCTGGAGGGATTGGACACCGAGGCCATCTCGCCCACGGCGACCGTACTGCCGCTGCGCAGCGTGATGCGCGAGGACGAGCCCAAGCCTCCGATGCCCCGCGAAGATATCCTGGCCAACGCACCCGCCGCCGAGGACGGGTGCTTTGAAGTGCCGGCGGTACTGGACTAGGTGGAGGCGCTGTGAGTCTTTACGAACTGACCATCCACGAAGCCGGCGACGGGTTGGCCGCCGGGGAGTTTACCTCGGTGGAACTTGCCGAGGCGGTGCTGGAGCGCATCGTGGCGACGGACAACGGCGTCAAGGCATACCTGACGCTGACGCCGGAGGAGGCCCTGGAGCAGGCTCGCATCGCTGATGAGAGACGATCTCGAGGAGAAGACGGCCCGCTGCTGGGCATTCCCCTGGCGATCAAGGACGTGCTGTGCACCGAGGGCGTTCCCACCACGTGCGGCTCGCGCATCCTGGAGAATTTCGTCCCGCCCTACGATGCCACTGCCGTGGCAAAGCTCAAGGCCGCTGGGGCGGTCCTGCTGGGCAAGACCAACACCGACGAGTTCGCGATGGGATCAAGCACCGAGAACTCGGCCTTTTTCACCGCCCGCAACCCGTGGGACCTGGAGCGGGTGCCGGGTGGGTCGAGCGGCGGGAGCGCCGCCGCCGTCGCCGCCGATGAGTGCCTGGGCGCGCTGGGCACCGATACCGGCGGCAGCGTGCGCCAGCCGGCCGGGCTGTGCGGCGTGGTGGGGCTCAAGCCCACCTACGGTCGCGTGAGCCGGTACGGCTTGATCGCCTACGCCTCATCCCTCGACCAGATCGGCGCGCTGGCCAAGGACGTGACCGACGCAGCGCTCCTGCTGGGGGTCATCGCCGGCCACGACCCGCGCGACTCGACCTCCATCGACGCGCCCGTGCCCGATTACACCGCCGTCCTGACCGGCGAGGTCGAGGGCGTGCGCGTCGGCGTGCCGAAGGAGTACTTTATCGAGGGGATGCAGCCGGAGGTCGAAGCGGCGGTGCGTGCGGCGGTGGACGCGCTGGCCGACCTGGGCGCGGGGGTGCGCGAGGTCAGCCTGCCGCATACCGGCTATGCGCTGCCGGTCTACTACCTCATCGCCCCGGCCGAGGCCAGCGCCAACCTGGCCCGCTACGATGGCGTGCGCTACGGCCTGCGCGTGGGCGAGAGCGGCGATCTGATCGAGACCTACAAGGACACGCGCGGCCAGGGCTTTGGCCCGGAGGTGAAGCGGCGCGTCATGCTGGGCACCTATGCCCTTTCCGCCGGTTACTATGATGCCTATTACCTCAAGGCGCAGAAGGTGCGCACGTTGATCAAGGGCGATTTCGACGCCGCCTTTGAGCAGGTAGACGTGATCGTCGCGCCCACCAGCCCTACCACCGCTTTCCGCATCGGCGAGAAGACGGATGACCCGCTGCAGATGTATCTCTCCGACGTGTTCACGCTCTCGATGAACCTGGCGGGCAACTGCGTGCTGAGCCTGCCCTGCGGCTTTGACGCGGGCGGCCTGCCAATCGGCATGCAGGTCATGGGGCCGCCTTTGGGCGAAGAGCAGGTGTTGCGCGTGGCCCACGCCTACGAGCGGGCGACGGCGTGGCACAAGCAGAAGCCAATGCTGCCATCTCAGGAGGAGTAAATGAAGGGCGTCATCACCATTGCCGGATACGGCACGCGATTCCTGCCTGCGTCCAAGGCGATTCCTAAAGAGATGTTTCCCATTGCCGGTATTCCACTGCTACAATATCACGTGGAGGGCTTGGTGGCGGCGGGGATCACCGAAATTATCGTCGTCGTGCGCGGGGAGGCGGGCGTGATTCAGCGACACTTTACCCCTGCACCCGACCTGGAGGTGCACCTGAATGCACAGGGGAAGACGGATCTTTTGGAGGAGGTGCAACGCATCTCCACCCTGGCCGACATCGTCTTTGTGCCCCAGCCTGAAAAACTGGCTAACGGGCGGCCGCTGCCCTACGGCAACGCCTCCCCGGCCCTGGCTGCCCGCTCCTGGCTCACCCCCGGCGAGCCGTTTTACTACATGTTCGGCGACGACATCATCATCGCCGACACGCCTGTGGCGCAGCAGATGCTCGATGCTTTCGAACGCCGCCAGCCCGCCGCCGTCGTCGCCATCCAGCCCGTACCGGACGAGGAGACGCATCTATACGGTTGTGTCGAGTTCAGGCCTGGCTCCAAGTGCGAATTGATGCGTATTGTCGAAAAGCCAGCACCGGGCGCCGCACCTTCCAACCTTGTGCAGGCGGGCCACTTTATCTTTACGCCGGAGCTGTTTGACGTGTTGGACACGCTGCAGACCGGGCAGGGCGGTGAACTTTGGCTGACTGACGCGGTGGATGGATTGGCAAAGCGCTCTACCGTCATCGCCCAGCCTATCGAGGGCCAGTGGATGGCTGCCGGCGACCCGCTGCGCCACCTGAAAGCCTGCATCGAGGTCACGCTGCGGCGCGACGATATGCGGGATGACCTGATCGACTATCTGCGTTCGCTCGATTATAGCCCGCCCTAATTGATGGGAGTCGCCCATGGATATTCTACTCGGCATCCTACTCGCTCTGGCCGCCAGCATCATACCGGCGTTCATCTACGGCGCGATCCTATGGTGGTTCGACCGGTACGAGAGGGAGCCTTTGGCCCTGCTGGCCGCCGCCTTCCTGTGGGGTGCGGTCCCGGCTATCATCCTCTCTCTCATATTCCAGAGCCTGCTCGATATCCCCATCTCCGAATTCACTGACCCGGCCGCGGCTGGCCTGATTGGGGCGAGCGTCATCGCCCCAATCACCGAGGAGATATTCAAGGCCATGGCGCTGGTGCTGCTGTTCCTCTTTTTCCGCAAGGAGATCGATAGCCCGTTCGATGGCATCATCTACGGCTGCATGGCCGGCCTGGGTTTTGCCGCCGTGGAGAACGTGCTTTACCTGGGCGTCCAGGCCCTCGAGTCCGGCGTGGTGGGAGTTGTGATATTATCCATCCTGCGCGTCTTTATCTTTGGCCTGAACCATCCCATGTTCACCGGGCTGACCGGTTGGGGAATCGCCCAGGCGCGCCTCTCGCACAACTGGGCCGTCAAGATCATCGCTCCCTTCGTGGGGTTGGGGTTGGCGATGCTTGCCCACGGCGTGCACAATCTCGGCGTCTCTTTTCCCGACCTGTGCTGGCCTTGCCTGGTGGCCTTTCTCTCCGACTGGGGCGGCGTGTTGATGCTGATCGGCGTCATCATCTGGGCCACAGTGCGCGAACAGCGCTGGATCGCCACCTATCTGCCTGAAGAAGTCGAATTGGACACGCTCAGCCAGAGGGATTACGATATCGTGCGTTCCTTTATCAACCGGGAGATAGAGCGAGCTGGGGCTTTTTTGGGAGGGGATTTCAAGCGCTGGTGGCGGTTGGGTCGCTACTACCGCCTGGCGACGGAGTTGGCCTTCAACAAGCGCCGCCTGCCCCGGTTTCCCCAGGAGCAAGATACGCAGGAGCGGATCGTCAGCCTGCGTGGGCAGGTGAAGGAGTTGGGACGCCAGGTGTGACCTCCCCGCGGGCTGGATGCACCAGGGCCGCCGAAAAAGCTCGGCGGCTCATTTCATTGTCATCCGGCAGCACGGCTGCGTTAATTTAACAGAAGCTTATTGACCTTATTATCAGGGCGTGGTATACTGACATAATACTACCTTTTCGATAAACAGGGGAAGATGGGGGGTGTGAGGGCGGCGTAGCCGCCCTCACACCCCCCGCCCCCGGATTATTGAGATGATACCATAATGCCATCGATCTCGCGCCGTAAACTTCTGGACGTTGTCCCAAACCTGTGTTAGAATGCGATCCGATGGCGTGATCAAGGGAGAGCCAATATGCGTCGCTACCTGTTCGGCGTACTACTCATTGTAATACTTGGCGCATCTATTCCGCTGATCGCGAGGGCAAAGCCCTCAGCAGCCTCCGCCTCCGATGGCTATGAGGCTGAGTTGCGTCCCGTGCACACGCGCTACATCTGCGTGCCCAGTTTGATGTGGCGCAACCCGGAGTTGTGCCCGTCCTACGGTCCGGGACACACGGCCTACCGCGTGTCCTCCATCCGCCTGCCCGATCCGCTGCCCGAGCTGCCTGTGAAAGAGATTCCGCGTGATGGGGAAGAAGAGCTCCTGCCGCATACCTACGCCCTTGTCAAAGATCCGCCGCTAAACGTATACCGTCACCCGATGGAGGCGGCGGCCGGGCTGGCGCCGGTGCGCACGATGCTCTCCGGCGACTGGTGGGTCAGCGTGGAGGGCGAGGTCGAGTACGATGGACGGTTGTGGTATCAGATCAACGCGAACGAGTTCATCCCTGCCGACGCGGTGGCGCTGGCGGTTCCCTCCCGCTTCCAGGGCGTCCAGTTCACCGAGCAGCCGACCCTTCCCTTTGCCTGGACGAATCGTTGGGTGCGGCCGTCGGTCGTGCCGCAGGGCGCGTACAACACCGCAGTCGATCCATTGAACAGGTATCAGCTGGTGACCATCTACGCCGAGGAGCGGCGCGGCGATGAAATCTGGTACCTCGTCGGTGAAAACCAATGGGTCGAGCAATCGACCGTCGGACGCGTGGATGTGGATCCGCCGCCGGAAGGAGTTCCGGCAGGCATAAAGTGGATCGAGGTCGATATCTATGAGCAGACGATCGCCGCTTACGAAGGGGAGCGTATGGTCTATGCCTCGCTCATCTCCAGCGGCAGGACGGGCACCGCCACGCCGCCCGGCCTGTACCAACTCTGGGCCAAGATACGGGAGGGCAAGATGAGCAACCCCAACGTGCCCGATGGCCACCCCGGCTATTACTATATCGAGGACGTGCCCTGGACGATGTACTTTCACCAGGCGTACGCGCTTCACGCGGCCTTTTGGCACGATAACTTTGGTTTCACGCAGAGCCACGGCTGTGTCAACCTATCCCCCCGTGACTCGCTGTGGTTCTTTAACTGGGCCGATCCTTCTATCTCCGATGACGCAGACGAGCTCTACATCGGTTCTGGTATGCCCAACACCTGGGTCTGGGTACACTACACCCCGCCCTTTTAGCGCGAGCTTCTGACGATGACCAATCTCCCTTCCCGTCGCAGTCTGTGGCTGTGCCTGCTCACCGGCCTGCTCCTGGCCGGGACCCTTTTCGCTGCGTGCACCGAAACGCCCGTCGTCGACCCTGGCGTCACTCCTACCGCGACCCGCACGCCGCGTCCCACCGCCACGCTGACCCCGACGCCCACACCGACCCCTGCCTGGCCGTTGAGCGTCTACGTGCCCGACTCGCTGCCCGCGCCTATTTCCGATACGCTCCACGCTGCCATAACCGGGCACCCTGACCTGTTTGCTCCGGCCTCGGCTCCTGCAACCGCCGACGTGAGGGTGGTTGTCGGGAATGGCGTTGGCGTGTCTCTGCTCGCCGAGTGGGTTTACGCCGTCGTGGCCCCATTCCCTACCTTGACCGATGAGGTAGCCTGGGCTGACGTGCAGGCCGGTTGGGAGGGCGTGGCATACGGGCCCATCGGTGGATGGCCACTGTTGATGACCGACGACACGGCCAAGGCGTTGGGCACCGTGATGGGCAGCTCTGCTCCTGATGCCGTCGAGATTGTCGCCGCCGGGGATATCGTCCAGCGTGCCTGGAACGTCCGCCCTGCCTGGGCCATCGTCCCCTTTGACCAACTGGAGCCGCGCTGGAAGGCGCTGCGCTTGGGCGGCGCCTCGGTGTTTGACAGGGAGTTGGATACCGCTGTGTACCCGCTGGTCGTGCGCGTCGGCGCGACCGGCAAGGGCCACGGCGTCGCCAAGCTGATGGAACTCGTCGGCGCGCCCCTCACCAACCGCGACCCGGAAAAGATGACGACGCTGGTGATGACGGGCGTCACGGCGTTGGGGCGCTGTACCGCCGCCGCGATGGACCGCGAGGGGGTGCTCTATCCAGCCAGGGACATCCGTCCGTGGCTGGTCGATGCCGACATCACCCACATCAGCAACGAGGTTTCCTTTGCCCACAATTGCGAGCAGTCGTGCAGGGATTCGGTCGTGTTCTGCGCCCGGCCAAACTATATCGAGTTGTTCGAGGACCTGGACATCGACGTGATCGAGTTAACGGGCAACCACCTGCTCGATTGGGGAGAGGGGGCGATGGAGCTTTCACTGGGGATGTACGACGAGCGCGGTTTACCCTACTACGGCGGCGGCTGGAACGTGACGCAGGCGCAGCGGCCCCTGACCATCACCCACGGCGTGCACACCTTCGGCTTTATCGGCTGCAACCCGGTGGGACCGGAGTTCGACTGGGCGACCGAGAGCCGCGCCGGTTCGGCCCCGTGCAATTTCGATTGGATGCACGCCCAGATCCGGCAGATGCGCGAGCGGTCCATCATTCCCATCGTCACCCTCCAGTACTGGGAGTTCGACCGCTTCGAACCCACGCCGCAGCAGATGGCCGACTTTCGGGGGATGGTCGATGCGGGCGCGGTGATCGTCAGCGGCAGCCAGGCCCACCATCCGCAGGCGTTCGAGTTTCACAACGGCACCTTCATCCATTATGGCCTGGGCAACCTGTTCTTCGACCAAATGCAGTGGATCGAGTACCGCCGCGAGTTCATCGACCGGCACGTTTTTTACGACGGGCGGCACGTCGGAACCGTGGTGCTGACGGCCCTCCTGGAGGACTATGCCCGCCCGCGCCCGATGACGACCGAGGAGCGGAATGCGTTCTTGACGGAGGCGTTCGCGGCGAGTGGGTGGTAGGTCATATGCTGGAGTGTCTGTGGCCCGGCGGGAGGCGGTCCATCGTTATCTCTTCCTGGCTACGATGAGGGTGTAGCCTACCGCACCCTTTTCAATCAGCTCTGCTCCCTGACGAGCCAATCGCTTGCCCTCTTCCAGGTCTGCATCTCCCAGATCGAGCTTGCCCAGGCCGGCGGCGATCTCGGCTCCCAGCAGCTTGCGGCGAATGTCGGTCACCAGATCCAGCAGCGCGCTGCGTTGATCCTCGACGGTAAAGTCAATAAAGCCTGCTCCTTTCAGCGTCTCTACGTAGCTCTCTGCCGCGCCAGCTCCGGCGATGCAGGCTACCCAGGATAGCAGGGTTTGGATATCTTCCGGCAGCGGTCCGCTGGTGGTCATATCGGTCAGTCCAAGGCGGCCGCCGGGACGCAGCACACGCGCTATCTCGGCGGCGGCCCGGGCCTTGTCTGGGAAGGCGCAGAAGGAGCATTCGGAGATGGCGGCGTCAAAGGTCTCGTCGTCGAAGGGCAGCCCTTCGGCATCGCCCTGGCGGAAGGTGGTCAAGATGGACACGCCCCGCTCCTCGGCCAGGGCGTGGGCGGAGACGATGTTCCGCGCGTTATATTCCAGGCCGGTGACGTGGCAGCCGAACCTCTCGGCCAAGTGGACGGCGGAGGAGCCCCGCCCGCAGGCCACGTCCAGCACGTGGTTGCCCTGGCTCAGGCCGATGATCTCCCCCAGGTGACGCGTCAGCGCCAGGCCGCCTGGGTGAAAGGCGTCGCCCAATAGCTTGCGCACGGCGTCGCTCTCGTAGAAGGTAGCGCGGCCTGATTTTCTCTCCCGGTCGCTGAACTCTTTGCTCATCGGCTCGTTGACCCTCTCCACGCTTTTTCTCAGCACCCCAGTATTATACGCATAAAACGGAATTGCGCGACCACCGTGATCTGGAAATCCGGCTAATTTTCCTCGCCCGCCGGCACGGTAAACACGAACGTGCTCCCCTGGCCCTCTTCGCTCTCTACCCAAATCCTGCCGCCGTGCTTTTCAACGATGGATTTGACGATGCTCAAACCCAGCCCGGTCCCTTCGGCCTCCTCCTCGCTGCCCGGCACCCGGTAGAAGCGGTCAAAGATGTGCGGCAGCGACTTGGCCGGCATGCCGCGCCCGGTGTCTATGACCTTGACTTCTACTACGTCTCCCTTTGGCTGGGCGTACACCGTCACCTGTCCACCGGACGGGGTGTACTTGATGGCGTTGCCCAGCAGGTTGGCCATCACCCGGCCCAGCAGCGCCGCATCACCCCGAACGGGCGGCAGGGCGGGGGGCAGATCGGTCATGAGGACCAGCCCTTTGTCGGCCGCCAGCGTCTCCACGTCGGAGATTGCCTCGGCAATGACCTCGACGGGATTGACGACGCCCAGCCGCAAAGCTGGCCCTGCCTCCAAACGGGCCAGGTCCAGTACGTCGGTCACCAGCGAACGCAGCCGCTCTCCGCCGCGCTGCATTTTTTCAAGTATCTCCTTCTGTGTCTCGTTCAGCGGCCCGGCCTTTTCCATCAGTCCGGCCGAAAGCTGTACGGCGGCGATGGGGTTCTTCAGGTCGTGCGAGACGGCGGCCACCCACTGGGTGCGCAGCTTGTCCAGCTCCTTGAGGGTCGTGATATCCTGCATCACGATCACCCATCCGACGTCGTGCACGGGTGACACGCTGGCGTACAGCGTTCTCTCGCTGGGGGTGGAGACTTCGTGAACTATCGAGCCTTTGGCTCTACGCGCCTCGTCCAAGGCGGCCACCAGATCGTCTATGTCCAGGCTGCTGACCGGCTGGCCCACTTTTAGATCACCCACAAGGTCCTCGGCTGCCGCATTGAAGAGCAACACCTTGCCGGTCTGGTCCAGCACGACGATGGCGTCGGTGGTATCGCTCAGGATGGCGGCGAAACGGTGTCGTTCGTCCTCGACAGATTGGTAGAGCCGCGCGTTGTCGATGGCGACTGCGGCCAGGTCGGCATATATCTTGGTCAGATACACGTCGTGCTCGTCGAAGGCATCCGCGGCTTCGTCGTTGAAGAGATTTAGCGCCCCGATGGGGCGTCCACCGATGGACAGCGGCGCGCTCAGCAGGGATTTCACGCCCCCGCCGCGGATGAGGGGATGCACCCGCTCGTCAAACTGGGCGTCGGGGATGATGAGCGGTTGACCCTGGACCATCACCCACCCCGGCACGCTCTCTTCTGCCGCGAAAGAGATTTGATCCGTTTGCCCGTCGAGCAGGGGCAGCAGGTAGTGGGTGCGCACAGTGTACCGCTGGGTCTGCTCGTCCAAAAGAAATATCAGGCCGGATGTGGCCGGCAAAGTCTCTACGGCCGTGGCCACGATGCGCCCCAGCGTCTTTTGCGGTTCGAGGGTGGCGACGATCTCGCCCGCGATCTCGCTGAAAAGGTCGAGCCGTTCCAATGTGGCCAGAGCCTCGTTGATGATCTCTTCCAGTTTGTCGAGTTCGCTGGACGACCAGGCCTTGGGCAGTTCGGCGATGGGACGGGTGGTCAGCGCCTGCGCCTGCCGCAGGAAGGGCCAGGTAAAGGTGCGCAGGGTGAACTTGAAAAAGAGGTAGAAGGCAACCCCTGTGGCCAGCCCGAATGCGACGGCAACCACGATGCCGATGGCCGGATTGTGGACTACCTCGTGAGCGGCGGTGAAGAACGCCAAATACCCTATGATGCCCCATATCAAGCCAACGCCAATCGCGATGTAGAAGACGGTCCACTGTTTCGTCCTGGGCATAGGATGCCTCCTATCTATGGCTGGCCTGCTGATCGACCAACCACGTCAGTTTCCCCCCCGTCGGCTGCACCAGTCCTGCAGGCAGCGGTTCCCCGGCTTGAATGCGGGCCAGGGGCTCAGCCTTGGACGCTCCACTGACCAGGAACGTCACCTGCCGGGCTGCGTTGATGACGGGTAACGTCAGCGTGATCCGCCAGGCACTCAGCTTTTCCACATGGGTCTCCACCACCCAGCGCGTTTGTTCCTCCAGTGCCGCCGTGCCGGGGAAGAGGGATGCCGTGTGGCCGTCTTCGCCCATTCCCAGCAGGATGAGGTCAAAGCGCCCGTCCATTTCCAGGAGGGCTTCTAGCTCCGATTCGTAGGCCATGGCAGCCCAGGCAGGCTCCAGTTCGCCCCGAATGCGGTGGACGTTGACGTTCGGGATCAGGATCTTGTTCAGCAGTGCTTGGCGGACCAGCCGGTAGTTGCTGTCGCGGTGATCCGGCGGGACGCAGCGTTCGTCGCCCCAGAGAAAGTGCACGCGCAACCAATCTACTCGGGTGGCGAATGACCAGCTTGCCAGCAGCGCGTAAGTGGCGCGAGGCGTCGCGCCGCCCGCCAGCGCCACGACGAACCTATCGCGGGCGGCTATCGCCTCGGCTGCTTGCTCGACAAAGTGTTCCGCCGCCGCCTGCGCCAGTGTATCAGCATCTGCGTAGACCTTGATCTCGCCGCTTTTCCAATCGCTCATTCGCTCACTCGCTCATCTCCGCAGTTACTGTACCACGTCCGCCCCTCGTCCTTGGCCAGAAGTTCGTCCGCCTCGGCAGGTCCCCAGCTCCCCGGCTCGTAAAAGGCCAGCGGCGGCGCGTCCGGCTGCTCCCAAGCGGCGATGATGGGGTCGACCAGCTTCCACGCCAGCTCGATCTCGTCGTGCCGGGCAAAGAGGGAACCATCTCCCTGCGTCGCGTCCAGCAGCAGCCGCTCGTAGGCATCCGGCAGGGGATTGATGTCGGCTTCTCCCTCCGAACGGAATTCCCTCTCGTAGCGGAACGTCATGTTCACCGGGCGGGAGCGCGTGCCCGCGCCGAGTTCCTTGGCCTGGAAGCGCAGGTGGATGCCCTCGTGGGGCTGGATGCACAGCGCCAAAACGTTCGGGGGGGCGTCTAGTTCAACAGGCCGGGAGAATATCGCGTGGGGCACCTGCTTGAATTGGACGACGATCTCGGTCACTTTGGCCGCCAGCGCCTTGCCGGAGCGCAGGTAGAAGGGCACGCCGCCCCAGCGCCAGTTGTCGACGAACAGCTTCAGTGCGGCGTAGGTCGGGGTCTGGGAATCCGGCGCGACGCCCGATTCGTCTTGATAACCGACATACTGTGCCCTCACGTTCCACTCTCCCATACGGACGGCCCGCAGCACCTCGGCCTTTTCGTTCCGCAGGGCGGCGGCGTTAAAGACGGACGGCGGCTCCACCGCCGTCAGCGTCAAAAGTTGCAGCAGGTGGTTCTGGAACACGTCGCGCAGCACGCCCGCCTGGTCGTAATACCCGGCGCGGTGCTCCACACCCACGTCCTCCGCCACGGTGATCTGAACGTGATCGACATAGTTGCGATTCCAAAGCGGCTCAAAGATGAGGTTGGCGAAGCGGAAGGTGAGGATGTTCTGCACGGTCTCTTTGCCCAGGTAGTGATCGATGCGAAAGACCTGGTCCTCGTCAAAGACCTGGTGGATGAATTGATCAAGGGCACGGGCGCTCTCCCCATCGTGGCCGAAGGGTTTTTCGACGATGACGCGCCGCCAAGCGCGGGCACTTTGATTCAGCTCTAGCTCCGGGTTGCCCAACTGTCCGATCACGGTTTTGTACAACGACGGCGGAGTCGCCAGGTAAAAGAGCGCGTTCCCCTGCGTGCCAGGTTCGAGCTTCGCCAGGAGCTCCGCCAGGCGGCGATAGGTCTCCGCGTCGTCATAGTCACCTTGTAGGTAGGAGATGCGCTCGGCAAACTGCGACCACCTTTCACAGATCCCAGCGCGGGCTATGTGGTGCTCGCACTCGGGGGGATGGCGCGCGTAGTCGCTCACCCCCTCGAAAAGCCGGTCGCGCAGGGCCTCGTCGCTCAGGGGGCTGCGGGCGACGCCGACGATGCGGGTGGCGGGGTGGAGGTATCCTTCGCAGTTCAGGGTGTGTAGCGCCGGCACCAGCTTGCGCTGCGCCAGGTCGCCGGAGGCGCCAAAGATGACGATCGTGGCGGGAGGACTTGTATTGACTGGGCTCATCATACTTCCTATAGTATTGCCCTCGAAAAACTATCACAATCGCGAAGATTTTTGGGACACGGATTTCACGGATAAACACGGATGTTTTTTTTCAATCCGTGAAAATCCGTGTTCATCCGTGTCCAAAGAGATTCGGTTGCGGCAGGAGGCCGCGCTATGTATGTATACCACACAATCAAGTCTTTGAGAATTGAGTCACGTCGAGCACAAAGATCACCGCCCCGCCCACTTCCACCTCCTCGGTGTTGTCCAGGACGTAGAGTTCACCTGATTCCATCAGCGGCGGCAAAGAGCACACGCGCTGGGTACGGGTGTGACAGTTATCCTGGATCAAGCGGACGACGTCCTCCACCTGGTCATCCTCCACGCCGGTGAAGAGCGTCACGTTCTCCTTGCGCAGGAATCCTCCGGCGGTCTTGGACGTAGTGACCCGATACCCGTTCGTGACCAATGTGGCGAGCAGCGGCACGGCGTCGTCTTTATTCACGATGCTGACGATCAATTTCATATGTAATGACCTTTCAAAGCCCTTTCAGCCTGCGAGCCCGCCTGCTGCGCGTGTTGCTCTGTACCTCCAGCACCTCCCTGGTGATGCCTTCCTGGCGGATCGCGTGGTACTGGAGGATCAACTTCTCCACTCGGTCGTCCAGGTTACTGATGGCGGCGTCCATCGTCTGCAGGCGCGCGCCGTGCTCGCTGACCATCGATTCGATCAGTGCCAGGTAGACCTGGACGGCCAGGTGTTCCCACAGTAGAAGCTCCTGCAGACCCTGCGGCGGCGTGCCCAGGATCAGATCCTCGGGTATCGGCGTGCAGCTATCATCAGGCGATTCCCGGACGCCGCACCATACGGCCTGGAGATCGGGCGGCAGCAGGCGTACCTCGACCCGCTGGTAGCGACCGAACGAGATGAACTGGTTGTAGATCAGGTGAAGTGTGTTGAACGCCCTCGTCTCGTATAGATGCTTGATTTTTGCCACGATGTCGCGTGCCTCGACGAAAGAGATCGCGTGGGTGAGCGGGAAACATTGCGTATAGAGCAGCTCGCAGTCGGCCTGACGGAAGAATCGCTCTCCGTATCCGCCCAGCGAGATCACTTTGATCTCCTTTCCTTTCCCACGTTCGCGTTCGACAAAGTCCAGGGCGTGGGCCACCAGACCGACGTTGAACGTGCCGCACAGCCCTCGATCGGAGGTCAGCGCGACCAGCCCCACGCTGCGTTCTGCCAGCCTGTCGGCGGCAGGGCGGCGCGCCCCGCGCGTCAACGCCGTGGGAAGGGTCGTGACGAGTGCGAGTTGCCGGTCCACGGCACTGGCATATTGCTGTGCCGAGCGCAGCCGTACCCGCGCCCGTCGCCAGCGGATGGCGGACATGGCCCGGATGGAGCGCAAAAGATGGCGGATGTCCTCCAGGCTCTTGAG
>JAFGED010000194.1 GCA_016931785.1 Anaerolineae bacterium | reverse complement strand
CTTTGGGGCATCCAAGCTCGCTGCACAAAAACGAGATTCGCAAGCGCGCAGTTCGGGCTTGCGCCCAAACTGCGCAGGTGCATTTGCTCGATGAATGCTAAAGCACGTGTTGTGCCTATTTCGCTGGAAGCCGATTGCCCGCCGCCCCAGGGGGCAAATGCACCCCTCCCGCACATTACAACAAAAAAAAGCCCGGGAACAACTAACCCCCGGGCTTTTGCGTGGACCTGGCCAGTCAGGCCAACATCCCGGCGGCGAATTCTTTCGAGCGGCCATTCCCGCCCTCCGTCGCCTCGTCCAACGCTACCTCGAACTCGACCGTCGGCACCAAGGCGCGCTCCAGCACCTCGTCCAGGTGCCCGACCAGCACGAACTGTAGCTCGTCCCGGATCTCTTGCGGCACGTCTTCCAGGTCGACCTCGTTGGCCTTGGGCAGGAGCACCGTCTTGAGCCCGTGCCGGTGGGCTGCCAGCACCTTTTGCTTGACGCCGCCGATGGGCAATACCTGGCCCTGCAACGTCACCTCGCCCGTCATTCCCACGTCGCCGCGCACGCGCTGCTCGGTCAGCTCCGAGACCAGCGCCGTTACCAGCGTCACGCCGGCGGAAGGACCGTCCTTCGGAATCGCGCCCGCCGGGACGTGCAGATGCACCACCCTGTCCTCGAGCACATCCTCGGGCAAGCCCAGGTTCTGTAGCTCACCCTGGACGTAGCTGAGAGCAATGCGGGCCGATTCCTTCATCACGTCGCCGAGCTGGCCTGTGAGGATCAGGTCGCCCTTGCCCTCCATCACCTTGGCCTCGACGAAGAGCACCTCGCCGCCGGCGGGCGTCCAGGCAAGCCCCGTCGCCACGCCAGGCAGCTCCGTTCGTAGATAGGATTCGTCACGGTAGCGCGGCTTGCCCAGGTACTCGCGCGCCCGCTCGGGATCGACGAGCACGTCGCACGCCGTGTCGTCCTTACACGAGGCGATCTGAGTGGCGACCTTGCGCAGCGCCCGTCCGATCTCGCGCTCCAGGTTGCGCACGCCCGCCTCGCGGGTAAAGTCGCGGATGATCGTCTTTAGGCCCTCATCCGTGAACTTGACCTCGCCAGCCTGCAAGCCGTTGGACTTGACCTGGCGCGGCACCAAGTACCCCCGGGCGATTTGCACCTTATCGTATTCAGTGTAGCCATCGATTTCAATGATCTCCATACGGTCGCGCAGCGGAGCCGGGATCGTGCTGAGCGTGTTCGCCGTGGTGATGAAGAATACATCGCTCAGATCAAAGTCCACGTCAAGGTAGTGATCGCGGAAGGCGTGGTTCTGCTGCGGGTCGAGCACCTCCAGCAGCGCGCTGGCCGGATCTCCGCGCCAGTCGGCGCCGATCTTGTCCACCTCGTCCAACATAAAGACCGGGTTGCGCGTGCCCACGCGCTTGAGCGCCTGAACGATGCGGCCTGGCATCGCGCCGATGTAGGTGCGACGATGGCCGCGAATCTCGGCCTCGTCCCGCATGCCGCCCAGGCTCATGCGGGTGAACTCCCGTCCCAGCGCTCGCGCGATGGAGCGGCCCAGGCTGGTCTTGCCAACTCCCGGCGGCCCGACGAAGCACAGGATAGCCGTCGCGCCAACGTCCTCATCATCCTCAACCCCACGCTCCAGCCGCAGCTTGCGCACCGCCAGGAACTCGACAATGCGCTCCTTGACCTTCTCGAGCCCGTAGTGATCCTCATTCAGCACCTGCTCGGCGTGAGCCAGGTCGAGGTTATCCTCCGAAAGCTTATTCCACGGCAGTTCGACCAACCAGTCAAGGTAGGTCTTGATGACCCCCGCCTCGGCCGATTGGGGGTTCATCTGTCCCAGCCGGTCCAACTCCCGCTCGGCCTCTCTGCGTGCCTCCTTGGGCAAACCGGCCTCTTCGATCTTGCTCCGATACTCCTCTAGCTCGTCGCTTTCGTCATCCCCCAGCTCTTTCTGGATGGCCTTCATCTGCTGGCGCAGGTAGTACTCGCGCTGCGTCTTTTCCATCTCGCCCTGGGCCTCCTCACGGATCTTTTGCCCCAGTTCCAGCACCTCCAGCTCGTGCTGCATAATTCCCAACAACGTGCGCATCTGCGTCGCCAAATCTGGGCCGGCTAAAACCCGCTGCGCCTGGCCCACATCCAGGCGAACATTGGAGGCGATCATGTAGAGCAACAGGCTCGGCTCAGGCATCTGATCCAACATATCGACGATGCCTTCAGGCACCTGCGGAAAAAAGACGACCATGCGCCGAGCCGCATCTAGCAACTCGCGCCGCAGCGCCTCGATCTCTTTCTCGTCTCCAAACGTTTCCGGGAAAACCTCTACCCGTGCCCTCAAATAAGGCGTATCGCCAACCCAATCGACGATGCGCACGCGCGACAAACCGCGCACCATGATCTGATAGTCCTCGTTGAGGCGCAGCGCCCGGTCGACAACCGCGAGCGTGCCGATCTGGTACACGCCGTCTGTCCCGGGTTCCTCGACGGAGGGATCGGTCATTGCGACCAACACGACCAGGCGATTTCCCTCCAGTACGTCCTCCAGCAGGCGAATCGAGCGTTCTAGGCCGACGGCCAAGGGCAGCAGCGCATCAGGGAAAGCCACGACGTTGCGCAGAGGCAGAACCGGCAACTCGCTGGGCCAATCACTCTGCTGAATCGCGTTTCCCTGCCTATCTTTTCCTGAAAGCAGTGGTAACAACATTTTTCACCTCTCTAGTCCACAGTACGCCACAATACAGTTTTGGTTGCGACCATTATCCACCCCGAGCATTGGAAATGCATTGCCTTTTCATTAGAATGGCATTAGAAAGCAACCGCAGACGACAATAAAGCGCACCCCCGCATACGCGGGAGATGCGCTCATATACTTGGATTCTGATAGAGTATCTATACTCAGGCTGTTCGCCCTAGCAGTGGCCCTCGCTCAAAAAAATGAGAGTCCTTCCTCCTCTTTTTGTCGCTAAAGGCAGCTGCGAAGCAGGGCTGAGTAGTTTGACAATGTTAAATTACCCCCACCCGGCGCTGCGCGCCGACCTCCCCCGTACAGCGGGGGAGG
>JAFGED010000193.1 GCA_016931785.1 Anaerolineae bacterium | reverse complement strand
TATCCTCCCCCCGCGTAGCGGGGGGAGTTAGAGGGGGGAATTCGACGCACAAACAAGCTCGAATCTAACATTGTCGAAGTAGTTACGAAGACGAAATCTAAAACACGCCGCTTGCCAGAGACGGAGGTCGCCGCTATAATTAGGCCTAGGCCAGACAAGAGGAGAGGACATGCCAGCAAACCGTAAAGCCAGCGTCCGAGAGCTTGCTTCAGCCGCCTACGAACTGGATGCAGGCGTCATCGAAGGACGTCTGCGCCGCAGCGCAGAAGATGGTCGCTGGATGCTGGATGACGTAAAACTCGAAAAATGGTTGGCCAAGTACAACGATCAAGAAATCGTGCTCATCGCCGCATCGCTGGAAGATGAACGCCCGATCCCGCCCAAGATCTGTCGCACCTGCGGTAACGAGTACACGGGTATAGAGTGTCCGCGGTGTCGCGAAGCCCGCATCCGCCTGCGAGGTCGCTAAACAACCAACATGAGTCCAAAATCCGAGTCCAAAACCACGAGTGCCCAAATCCAAATAGCCGGGGTGCGCTTTCAGCCAACGGGGAAAGCATACCATTTTGATGCTACCAACCACCCAGATCTACAGGCGGGCGACTTTGTCCTCGTCGAGACATCTCGCGGCAAGCAACTGGGAGAAGTCGTCGGCTTGCGGCCTATGGACAAAGACGAGATACAAGACCTCAAACCCATCAAGCGCCGGGCGACGGGGCGCGACCTGGCACTGCTGCAACATTGGCGAGAGAAAGAAGCAGAGACGCTGGCCGCCGCCCGTGAAGAGGCAGCGCAGTTGAATCTGCCCGCCAAGATCATCACCGCCGAATATACCTTTGACGGCCAGCGCCTGACATTGCTTTACGTCAGTGAAGACAAGAACCCAGACTTTGGGAGACTCCTGCAGCGGCTCAGAAAGATAACGCGGAGCCGTGTGGACATGCGTCGTGTCGGCGTGCGCGACCATGCCAAGTTGATGGGCGGTTACGGGGCATGCGGCGAGCCACGCTGCTGCGCTCGCTTTCTTTCAGATTTCAACCCCGTCTCGATCAAAATGGCCAAAACACAAGGCGTGTCACTCAACCCTTCCGAGATCACCGGGATGTGTGGCAGGCTGCGCTGCTGCCTCGTCTACGAGGACGAGCAGTACAGGGACGCATGCAAGATGATGCCCCGGCGCAAGAAGCGAGTGCAAACGCCACACGGGGAGGGAAGAGTCGTAGACCTGCTGCCGTTGAGGGGAGCCGTCGTCGTCCAGATCGAGGACCGACGCATAGAAGTACCGGTCGAAGAGGTAGAGACGATCTAGAAGCGAGCTCGGCCAAAGCACTTCTCGGGGGCGATGGGGGTACCGTCGCCCCCGTTTGCTTGCCGAAAAGAGGCGCTTGCCAAGTTGTCGTGAGAAGGTGTAGAATGAGAACAACCCCTGCAGACACAAGGAGCCACATGCCCGATAAGAGCTTTAAAACCGATGCAGAACTGCTGCGCCAGAAACTGGTCGAGTGGCGGCGTGATTTTCACAGGCATCCAGAGCGTGGATTCCAAGAGCATCGTTCGGCAGGCCTGATCGCAGATCACCTGCACACACTGGGTTACCAGGTGCAGACAGGTATCGCCGCTACCGGTGTGGTTGGATTGCTAAAGGGCAAACAGCCAGGTCCCGTAGTCATGGCGCGCTTTGACATGGACGCCCTGCCCATCACGGAGGAAAACGAAACCGACTATGCATCGCAAAACCCTGGCATGATGCACGCCTGCGGCCACGATGCCCACATGGCGATAGGCCTGGGGGTCGCCACGCTGATGGCCCGGCAGCAGGACATGATAGCCGGCGCGCTCAAACTGGTCTTTCAACCCGCCGAGGAAGGAGGGAACGGGGCCAAGGCGATGATAGAGGAGGACGTGTTGGAAAACCCGCGTCCCGACATCTTTTTGGCCACCCACGTCTGGAATGAGAAACGAGTGGGCACAATAGACGTCACACCGGGCGCCATCATGGCAGCGGCCGAGAAGTGGCATTGCACCGTGCGGGGCAAGGGGGGACACGGGGCAGCGCCTCACCAGGCAGCAGACCCCATCGTTGCCGCAGCGCAGATCGTGACCGCCCTGCAGACCATCGTGAGCCGCAATGTCGACCCATTGGAGACAGCAGTAGTATCGGTAGGCTCGATCCACGGCGGTGATGCGTTCAACGTCATCCCGCCCCAGGTCGAGCTAAACGGCACCATCCGCTCGTACAGCCCGCAGATACGAAGGATGATACTACGGCGAATGCAAGAGGTTTTCACAGGTGTGGCGGCGGCCTGCGGCGTGGAGGCAAATCTGGAAATCGAGCCCTTGACGCCTGCGGTGACCAACGACGTACAAGTCACCGAGGCGGTGCGTGCAGCCGCAGAAGCCATAGTCGGTCCGGATAACGTCACCACGGGCGAGCGCACGATGGGCAGCGAAGACGCAGCCTACTTTATGGAAAAAGTGCCGGGGTGTTATTTCTTTCTTGGCTCGGCCAATGCAAGCCTTGGATTGAGTATGCCCCACCACAACCCACGCTTCGACTTTGACGAAGCAGTGCTGACCACTGGCGTGGCCGTTATGATGCACGTTCTGGCGCACTATCTCACGTGATGAAATAGAGATGACACAAGCAGGACCACTTCAATGGCGCACCGGCGCAGGCTGGTTGATACTGGCTGGCGGCGGAAGATGGCAGGCAGGCGAAACTGGCGCTGTAGATGCAGCGGCCCTGGGTTGGGCCGACCTCGATTGCCCAATCGCCGTGCTTCTCACCGCCGGTGGCTCAAGCGCCGACGGCGAGGCGCTGTTGGAGTATTATGGCGAAATGGGCGGGCCAAGCGGTTATATCCTCCCCATCCATACCCGCGCCGACGCCCAACGAACGGAGAACTATCAACTGCTGGCCGAGGCCGGGCTGGTCTACATCAGCGATGGCCCCGACCCCCTAGGCTTGGTACAAACGTTGCACGAAAGCCCGGCGCTGGCAGGATTGGAACGCGCGTTCGACAATGGCGCTGCTATCGTGGGGATGGGCTCGGGCGCAGTCGCCCTGGGGGCGTGGGCCGTCGGCCAAGAAGCTACCGGCCCAGGCGTGGCCGGCTGGGGCTGGCTGCCCGACGTCATCGTCGAGCCCCACTTCACCGGGACCGAATCATCCGACCGGTTGCGCAGCCTGCTCAGCGCACATCCCAGCTACCTGGGTCTGGGCATCCCTGATGGAACAGCCCTGGCTCTGGGCCCCAACGGACGCGTGGAGACATTGGGGGAAGGACAAGTGACGGTGGTACTAGGCAAAATAGATCAAAAGTAAGAACAGACCCCCCGCCAAAAGTATGACCACGGTCCTATAGACTACCGACTAAATTATACTGTATAATACAATATGGTAACTACTCAGGCTATTCGCCCGAGCAGTCTCCCTCGCTCGAAAAAGGGAGAGATGGGGGTTTGGAGAGCGGCTTCTCCGCTCTCCAAACCCCCACCCCCTCTCTTTTCACACGCGAAAGGCAGCTGCGAAGCAAGGCTGAGTAGTTACACAATATGTAACATCACCGCGCCTGACGGCGGAAAGGAGGTGGTAGACTTGCTTTTCGTAGTACGTCAACGCGGGCAAGGGCTGGTCGAGTATGCTTTGATTCTCATGTTAGTTGCTTTGATTGTGATCGTCATTCTGGCATTGCTCGGGCCCGCAATCGGCAACATCTTTAGCAATATCGTTAACTCTATTTAGTACTTGACCATAAAGCCCGGCGGGGACCTTCCTCAATCGAGGAAGGTCCCCGCTTTTTCAGAAGTGCCCTCAAGGTCGCAGATCGAGCTGCTCGATATTCCAGAGCTCTGAAGCCTGCGTGGGATTGGGGGCCAGCCCAATGACCGTCTCGCGGGCGAGGGTAACCTTCGAGCGCTGGAATAGCGGCAGAACGGGCAAACGCTCCGCAAAGATGCGCTGTGCCTCCACCTGTCCAACAGCATACTGCTCGCTGCCAGGACGAGCCTCAAGAACCGAAAGGCAAGCCGTATCGTACCCATCGTCAAGGAAACCTGCAACATTGGGCCTGTCCCAATGGCCCGTATCGGGCACCTGGCCGCTCAGGAATAAATCGCACATAGAGGCCGGCGCGGCGCGCCAGGAGAATTGCGCCAGATCGAAGCGCCGACCAAAGAGTAGTCCTTCTGGCCCTGGCGCAAAGAGTGTGTCAGGGGCCGCCATCTCCAGGGTTATCTGGATGCCACACGCCCCCAGATAAGTCTGGACGAGCTGGGCCGTCTGCATGCGAAGCGGGTCGTCCGTCGTGTGGTAGGCAACCTGAAAGGAGGTCCCGTCGGCAACGCCGGGGATGCCGTGTGCCTCGCGCACGCCGTCGCCGTCCCCATCATACCAGCCAGCGCTCGCCAAGAGCGCCTGTCCCGCCGCCGGGTCGTACGCCCAGGAGGTCAACACGCCACCCGCGTAGAGCGGATGCTCAGGGGGAACGTAACTGTTCAACACCCGCCCGGACGATCCCACCAACTGCTCTGCAATCGCCTGCCGATCTATACACTGCGCAATCCCCTGCCGCACTCGCACGTCCTCGAAAAAATCCGGCCGATCATAGTCCACATGGGGGCTGATGCCAAAGGCCAGGAGCTCCCACCGGTCATCGTGGACGGAAATCTCCTGAATTGAGGGGGGCAGGTCAGGTGACGCAGCGCGCACTGCATCCGCTGCATCGTTTGTCACTACGTCACACCGGCCAGCCGCAAGCTCTCCAGAAAGCACGACCGGGTCCGGGATGAACCGAAACACAACCTCATCCAAGCGGGGCAGCCCGCCGGGCGCACGGAAGTAAGCGGGATTGCGGACCAAAGTGATGCGCTCCCCAGGCACCCACTCACGGATAGCAAAAGGCCCCCACCCCAACGGCTGCCTCGTGGAGAGATCGGACGCGAGCAACTCGGAGGTGGAGAGATGGCCCCAGGCGTGGCGGGGTAGCGGGCGCCAAAAGTTGAGGTAATAGAAGTGGTCCAGATAGCCAGGGACACCGGCCCAGACGACAGTACGGTCATCGCCGGCATAATACCCGGCGGTGCGCTCGATGACGGTTTTATCAGTGGGCGTCGCCGGATCGGCGGCGAGCTCGAAGGAGTACACCGAATCGTCCGCAGTCAGCGGCGTGCCGTCCGACCAAGCGAGGCCAGGTTGAAGCGTGAACGTCACCACCATCCGCTGCATCTGGATGGATGTGCCGTCAAAAGTCACGCGCAGCCCCTCGGCATCCCGGACCGCCATACCTGAAGCCAAGGTGGACACCTCTCCATCGACGGAGAGCACGCGCTCCCCTGCTTGAACGGCAACCGTCTCGATGGCTGCACTCGGCGAGTCCACACCACCAGCCAAGGCGGGAAGGCCAGCGAGAATGACCGGCTGGTGAGCGTACGTGCGGGTATCCAGCGGACCATCGTAGATCGCTTCCCAGACGTGCTGGGCAGCCATACTCTCTGCGCCGTAGAGATACAGGCTGTCAGGCTCGTCGAGCATGCAGACGGTGAGCACCTTGGGCTCTGGCGTCGGGGATGGTGTGAGGGTAGGTACGGATGTCGGGAGCAAAGGCAGATCCATACAACAGGCCGTACAGAGCGCCAAAACGGCCAAGAATGCAAAGGTCGCTTTGAGTTTCAAACTGTAGCTCCTCCACGATGATGGCTGCATTCTACTTTTCAGAGTGGCGCTTGTCAAGCAGCAGGGGCGAGCTATAATGCCTGTAGGATTCCAGATATCGTGGCAATACAGTATGCCTGAACTACCCGAAGTCGAAACAGTGGCCCGCGGGCTACGCGCGACGCTGCCCGGACGCACGATCACTGCAGTAAAAGTGCTATGGGCGCGCAGCGTCGTCCCTCTAAAGCCAAACGCCTTTGCCCGCCGCTTGGCAGGCCAGACGATTACCGGTGTGGGACGGCGTGGGAAGTGGATTGTGATGAGCCTGAGTAAGGGCGACACATTGCTGATCCACCTGCGCATGTCCGGGCGGCTGCTCGTGGAAGCAGAGGATTGCCTGGACAGCCGTCACCTGCGCGCGGTATTCCTACTGGATGACGGCCGCCGCTTGAGCTTTGTGGACCAGCGCAAGTTTGGGCGGCTGCACCTGACGGACGATCCCGGCCAAGTGCTCAAAGCCCTGGGACCCGAGCCGCTATCGGACGCGTTCACGGCAGAGCGACTAACAGAGACGCTCAAACGGCGAAAAGGTCGTATCAAGCCCCTGCTGCTGAACCAGCGTTTCCTGGCCGGCCTGGGAAACATCTACGCCGACGAGTCACTTTGGCGAGCGCGTATCCACCCGCTGCGCTCGGCAGACACGCTCACCCCCGCCGAGGTGCGGCGCCTGCACGAGGCCATTCGAGCCGTGCTGGCGGCGGCTATCGCCAGCGGCGGCACAACGCTCGATGATGAAGCTTATCGCCAAGCCGACGGACAACCAGGGGAATTCCTCGGCAAGCTGGTCGTCTACGGGCGGGAAGGACAGCCATGCCCGCGCTGCAAACAGATAATCGAACGCATCGTGGTGGGCCAACGCGGCACACATTTTTGTCCAAGCTGCCAACCCTTGCAAGAGAAAAAGCTTAAGGTTAGGGGTATTGACAGTGAAACAAATAAAGTCTAGAATGATAGTAGAGATAACCACCCTGTAGCCTCCCGGCGTCGCCTCATACAGCGCATCTCGGTAACCAGTTACTAGAATGCGGCGGCCAGACGGAGCACCCGTCCAGAGAGGCGAGTTCGCGGGGACAGGCGCAGGGGGATTAAGAGCAGCGGCCAAACGATATGGCTATCCGGCCGCTGCTCTGTTTGTCACTCCTCACCGTCGCTGCTTCCCAAGATCCACGTCCGGTAGATCCCAAGATGCCTATCGCCGGTGACCTTCTCCACGGCATCCAACCAATCCTCAGGGGTGGCGATACTATAACGATTATCCCGAAAGTAGACCTGCAGAACCTCAAAGAAAGCGTCATCGCCGATCGCTTCCCGCAGATTGTGAAAGTACAGCGCTCCCTTGTCGTAAACGACCTGCCAGTACAACGCGGAACTATAGGCTGAGGCAGGCAGGCCAACCGGTAAGTCGAGACCGCTTCGTACCAACTCCCGATGCGTGTGGACAAACTCTGCGTTAAGCACACTCCTGGCCCTCTCCGGCCCATAGACCGCCTCGTAATAGAGAAACGTACTGTATTGGGTCAACGCTTCATCCAGCCAGGGTTCATCCACTTGGTCGCTCCCGACCAGGCCAAACCACCACTGGTGAGCGACCTCGTGCGCCGTCAGCCACTCGACGCGAGAGCCCGTAGGATACAGGGAATCCTCAAGGACCACGAGGCCCGGGTACTCCATCCCCCCCAAGTAATTCGGCGTCTCTACCACGTCCAACTCGGAGTAGGGATAGGGACCGAAAAGGTTCGAGAAAATCGATAGGGCGCGGTCGGCAACATCGAGCGCCAGCGAGCCTCCCACTTCGTGCCCTGGGTAATAGTAGCTGTTCACCACAACGTCACCCACCATCCGGTTGGCCTGCTCGTAATCACGTCCCAGCACCAAGGCAAACTCGCGCACAGGCGCAGCCTCGCAGGCCCACGTCCCATCCCAGGGCCGGCTGCAGGCGCCGGAGGTGATCACCGCGAACTCGTCGGGCACGCTGATCGTCACATCGTACGACGCTACATCTGCATAAACATCGTCGCTGTGCGTCGGGGCGATCTCCACATTCCATCCCTCGTCGTCGTAGACGGGAATAAAGGGATAGACGTCGGGCAATGCCATCACACCGTCCACGTATGAGAACAACCCATGCCCCGCGGCACGCGTGGCAGGCACTCCGACGCTGAAATCCATAGTCAACGTCACCGACTCCCCAGCCCGTAGGAACGATTCCAGGGGAAGCCGCAGCGCAGAAGCTTGTAGCTCGGCAACCGGGGTGACGGCCCGCCCGCCCACAAAAATGTTCGTGACGGTCATCGTTCCACCATAGTTCGGAGTGTTGGGGAAAAGACGCAGGTAGATGTCTTTCAGCGTCTTGTCCTCCAGGTTTGTGTACAGCACCTCTTGCTGGCCCGTCACCCGAGCCAGAGACGGGTCGATCGTCAACGAGATCTCATAATGCGTGAGGCCGCTGCAGAGGGCTGTATCTCCGGCAAAGTCGGTGAGCAGGCAGACCTCTGGCAAAGGAACGGGAGTAGGCGTGATCGTGGGCACAAGCGTCGGCATCGGAGGGAGAGTGGACATGCCCACGGGGACTGCCTGGGTTTCAAAGGCAAACTCGCTCTCGGTAGAAAAAGGAGTAGGAGAGGCAGGAGTCGATTCACCAGACAAACAACAGGCAGATGCTAGACTCAGGCTAAACAGCAGGACCAAACAAAGGACCTTGGACAAACCAGTTGCCACCCGCATCCCCCCCTTAGAAAGACGAGCTTGTTGGCCTAGCGATCCCCTTCCATCACATACCGCGTGATCTCGCCAACGCTCAACCCCTCGATGCCCAACCTTTCCAGCGTGCGCCCGCGCCGCCAGTAGTCGGTGCGGTGGATGATACACGCCAGCCGGATGATGCTATCGATGCATCGAACCGACACGCCATACTGCTGTCCCAGCGCCGCGATGGGCACCAGACTCATCGGCACATCCTCCGTGATGTAACGATGGTTCAGCGTAGCGGGGGCCTTGATGCCCCTGTAGCCGGTCTGGTTATGGATCGCCTCGTGCAGGTCCTCGCCCGTGGCGTCGTACGCCATCCACAGCCACTCCATCCCCGTCCTCGCGCGGATACCCAGCGACGCAGCGACCGTCACTCGCTCCCGGTCAAGCACCTCCAGAACACGGGCCACCGAGGGGGTCACGCCGTCGATGTAGAACTGGAACTCGCCGCCCGTGGACTCGATGCGTCCGGCATTGAGCAATGTAAGGGTCGGGTGAAAAATGGCGCCCATATTGTTAAGGCTGGTTTTGAGGACATTCTTGCCATCTATAAAGCGTGGGTAAGCATCAAAGAGGGTCTCCAGCACCTTTGGCGTGCGCGTCGCCGGCAGCGCAGCCAGTGGGACCGCGTCCTTGATACGAAAGATACGCGCCTGGGCTGGTCCCTCTGACCGGGCCGCATAGATCAGTGTCTCTGCTTCGGCAACGGTGACGTCGACCTCGCAGTCACACTGACCCAACACGTGGACAAACTCCAGGGCGCCCCCGGTTCGCCCCGGATTCAGCACGACGACCTGCCCATCCCGCAAATGCGAAGAGGCAGCCCGGGCGACATCGGCGTGAGCTGTGGCAGGCACAACCACCATGACGACATCAGCTCGCTCCAGGGCCTCCGCCATATCCGATGTAACCAGAGCCAACTTGCCAAAACCGCTGGGGCCCTCTTCACAACCCGTCAGGTCAATGCCCCCCCGCGTCTTGATGGCATCAATGTGCTCCGGCGTACGGTTGTACAACACGACCGGGAAACCCATCAGCGCCAGATGCGCCGCCATCGCCTTACCGCCGTTGCCGGCGCCGAGCACCGTATAGCGTGTCTTTTTAGCCAAGAGTCCTCCTATTCCCCAATCTACCGATACGTTCCTCTTCCGAAAGCGCTTTCCCCGTCGCCGCATCCACCGCCACGCAGGCCCCGCGCGCGTCGACACGGGTGACGACCTGCCCACGCGCGAAGGGATTGTTGCGCAAATGCGGCGCATCCAACAGACCACTCGTCACCGCCCGCGCCAGCGTCGCCGGGTCGACGAACGGGTCAGGCACAGCCAGCTCAGCCAGAGAGCGAATCGCCTCCAGCGTCGTCTGGGCCTCACGCACCAACTCGTCCTTGCGCGCCTGCACGGCAGGATCGGCGCTCATGTCCGGCTGGCCGTGTAGCGCGTTCTGGATCGCCCGGCGGGCCAGCTTGCACGCCTCGATCACGTCGTCAGCAGTCGCCGCGTGGTGCGCCTCGGTGTGGCCCACGACGTGGACGATGTGCGGCCTCAGCGCCATCTGCAGGTAGACGCTGGCCGCCAGGTGAGCGCGGGCCGCATCCAGATCGAGCGGGTAGCTAAGGAGACCGGTGCGCGTCTGGTGCCAGACGCGGAACGGGCCC
>JAFGED010000192.1 GCA_016931785.1 Anaerolineae bacterium | reverse complement strand
TTCATCCGCCGGCTTTTCCAGTTGCGCCAGCCGCAGTTGGGCCTGGCGCAGGCTGAGGTCGGCGCTCGCCAGCGCCCGGTCGAGGTCATCCGTCTCCAGGCGGGCGATGGGATCGCCGGCCTGGACTGCGCTGCCCTCGACCACCAGCACTTCGACGACCTTGCCGTTCATCTCGAAGCCGAGCTGCTCCCAGCGTGCGGGCTCGATGACCGCCTCGGCCACCACGGCGCCGGCGGATGCATCGGCCACCACCGGCACATCGGTCGGCTCCGAGGCCGTCGCGGCGCCACCACACCCGGCCAGCAGTCCAGCGGCCGCTAACAACACCAATCCTATGAGTACACGTCCCCTCTCCACTTTCATTCCTCCTGCAAGTTCTAGATTACCATTCTGCAATACGATACCACATGCCAAAAGTTGCTGCCTATCGCCCAGCTAACGGGAAACTATCAGATTCTCATCAGGATCTGCTCCAAGCGTTCAGGTGACCGGCACTTTTGCGCCGCTTCCGGTCAAGAGGTAGAGCCCCATTAAACCGTGCGCGCACAGGCGTAGCGCGGAGTGCGGGCCACAGGCTGGCCAGCGCCGAGAGCACGGCGACAATCTCCAGCCACAAAAGCACCCCACCGCCGTGGAGAGCACCACCAATACAGTGCGCGCCTTATTGTGCGCCAGATCGCGCCGGACCTTGCCCCACACGGCGCCCATCTAGCGCCCCCCGTGGCCGTTGTTCTGGTCGCGGTGCAGGCGACCATCGAGCAGGTGGATCACGCGCCCGGTGCGCCCGCTCAAGCTGCGGTCGTGGGTGACGATCATCAAAGTCTTGCCCCGCGCCACCAGGCGCTCGAACAGCGCAAACACCTCGTCGGCGGTGTGCGTATCCAGGTTGCCCGTCGGCTCGTCGCCGACGATCACAGGCGGATCGTTGGCCAGCGCGCGGGCGATGGCCGCCCGCTGCTGCTGCCCGCCGCTCAAGCTGCTGGGCAGCTTGTGCGCCTGGTCGGCGATGCCCACCATCTCCAGCAGCTCCAGCGCGCGTTTCCCGCGCTGTCGCGCGGGAAACGTATTGCAGAAATCCATCGGCAGCATCACGTTCTCGAGGACCGTCAGCGTGGGTAACAACTGGAAGAACTGGAAGATAACGCCCACGTTCTTGCCGCGCCAGCGGGCTAACTGGTTCTCGCTCATCCCGTGCACCGCATCCCCGGCGACGAACACCTCGCCGTCGCTGGGCCGGTCGATGCCGGTGATCATGTTCAGCATCGTCGATTTGCCCGAGCCGGAAGGCCCCACCACGCTGACGAACTCGCCCTCGCGCACTCTTAGGTTGATGTCCTTCAGCACCGGCACCTCTCCCGCGCCGGTCTCGTAGCTCTTGAACACCCCGCGCAGGTCGATCAGCGCGCGGTCGCCAGAATCATTCGCTTGCATCGCCATTGCCATTTTCCTCTCCTTGCAAGATCAAGAAACCCGGTTTTTCGCTTGTCTGAACGACAACCCACTCCTAACTAAAAACCGGGTTTCTGGACGCTCAATCCCCAACCTTCGCCAAGTTCCCCGACCCGGTGATAACGCGCGAAATCTTGGGGGCGCCGATGTAATCCACGTCGCCACTGCCGGTGATCCTGACATCCAGCCGCTCGCTGACGCGGACGTCTGCCGAACCGCTGCCGGTGAGGGTCACGCCGGCCTCCTCGCTCGCCAGCCCCCCGGCGCGATAGCCGCCGGAGCCGTAGATGGAAACCCGCTGCTCGTCGGCCTCGCCGCTCGAGACGCTCACGTTCCCCGATCCGCTGATGCGCACCTCGACCTCGCCAGCCTGCAACTCGTCAATGCGCACATCGCCGGAGCCGCTGACGGTGATCTCCTGGCTCCCGGCATCACACCCCTCGACATCCAGGTTGCCCGAGCCAGAGATCTTGAGCGCGATTTCATCCGCCGCTAGATCATCCACCCGCACATCGCCGGAACCGCTGACGGTGATCGTAATCCGCTCCGCCTCCAGGTCCGGCGCGTCGACGTTGCCGCTGCCGCTGACGGCGACCGTGTCCAGCGTCTTGGCCGTCAGGTAAAACTTGACCGGCTTTGTGGGGCGCAGGACCGCGAGCTCCCGATTCTCGATCTTGAGCATCCCATTCTCCACCGCGACCTCAAAGTATTCGATCAGGTTCTTCTCGGCCTCTAGGCGCAGGCTTTCTTCCTCGCCCATCTCGATGACCAGATCGCCAAAGGTGGCCAGATCGACGCCGCTGAAACCGCTCACCTCGAACGTCTCTTCGACCACGCGGCCCGATCCGACCACGACGTCCAAGCCAACCGCGCCGCAGGCCATACTGCTGAGCGTCACCAGTGCGATCACGATTCCGATGACCAATCCTGTGTTGTGTTTCATCTCTCTATCCTCCCATCGTTTTGATATACGCAAACCAGAGGTTATTTTACTTCGCAGCCAAGGGTATCGTCGGCACGCGGCGGATCACCCCCCAAACCAGCAGGCCAATCCCCACCAGGATGAGCGTGACGGGCGCCACAAACCTCCACAGCCACCACACGGGAAAGATCACCGCCATCGCCACGATAGCCAGCGACTCGATCGCGCCCACCACCGCCACCGCGCACACCGCAACCCCGGCGACCGTCAGTCCCGCCGAGCGCTGCTTGAGGTTGACCGCCAGCAGCGCCAGCCCCACCGAAAGCGGCTCGATGGCCCACGCCACCGCCCACACCGCCCACCAGCCGGTGATGGCGCAGAACTGGAGCAGTATCCCATTCGCACCGACGATGATGGCAGGGATCAGCAGCCAAACGACGCGCATCTTGATCGCGGCGAACACGAATCCCAACGCCACACCGGTCACCTCCAGCGGCCACAGCCACTCCCAGGCGCCCCACCAGCCCGTGACGCTGGTGAAGAGCAAGATCACGCCGTTGGTCAAGATAGGCATCCCGGGAATGAACAACCCACCCAGGCCGCGCCTGTCGCGCACCAGCAGCGGCGGCAGCACGAACGCCAGTCCAGCGGCGATGACGATCAACGGCCAGAGCTGCCACACCCGGAAGCCAAAGACCGCACCGACGAAGGTGAACATCAGCGATACCGCACCTATTAGAATCAAAGCTACACTTACTCCGATAGAAAGCTTTCTGCTCATTTCGTCCCTCCAGAGACCTGTTTTCGTAACACCTCCCCCCTACGGGGAGAGGTGTTCCCGATCATACGATACCATACCCCGCCCATCGCTGCCTATCTGTTAGCTAACAGGTAGCTATCGAGTATTCATCAAGTCACACACAACAAAAAGCCGCAGAGAGGGTCAAATCACTCCGCGGCTCAGAAACTACTGCCTAGCTCGCGATAATAGCTTGCGGGTTTGCCTATAAATCCAATTGACTACAAAGAATAATCCAGCTCAGCGCCAAACCGATCCGCCATAAAGAGCTCGTCCGGCGGCTTGCGCGGGCGCGGGTCGGGCCGCTCCGCCGGGAGGCCGACCGGCGTCAGGCACACGATTCCGTGATCCTCGGGGATACCGAGCACCGCCTTGACCTTTTCCGCGTCGTAGGCCCCAATCCAACAGGTGCCATACCCCAGGCTGGTGGCCGCCAGGATCGCGTGATCCAGCACGATGGTCCCATTGACCTGGCCCTCGCCCGGCAGGGTCACCAGGCACAGTATGAGCGGCGCGTCGGCCACCCACATCTGACCGTTGCAGGCCTCGGCCGTCCTGCGCCGCACATCGGGATCTCGAACGACGACCATGCGCCAGTTCTGCCGATTTGACCCTGTGGGAGCCCGCCGGGCGGCTTCCAGAACGAGATTCAGGTGTTCCTCCGGAATCCCATCGGGCCTGTACCTGCGGATGCTCCTTCTCCTCCACATCGTCTCCAGCGTTTCGTTCATCGTCCAGTCCTCCTCATTCAGGCATCTGGATAGACGCCCAACTACTGCTTTGCCCACAACTGCACCAGATTCACGCACACCTGCGTGGCCTTGGCCATGTCCTGTAAACTGACCCACTCCAACGGGCCGTGGACGTTCTGCATGCCGGTGAACAGGTTCGGCGTGGGGAGCCCCATCTGCGTCAGGCGGGAGCCATCCGTGCCGCCGCGAATAGGCTTGACGGCGGGCTCTATCCCCGCCTGCTCGATCGCCTCGATCATCAGCTCCACGGGGCGCATGTCGTCTTCGAGCCAGTGGCGCATGTTGCGATACTGCTCCGTGATGGTACATTCGACCTTGGCCCGCGGCTCGCCCGCCTGCAGAGTCGCGCACGCCGAGCGGAGCAGCTCGCCATGCGACGCCAGCCCGTCCAGCTCGAAATCGCGCAGGATAAAGTGGAGCTCGGCCTCGGCGGGCGTGCCGCTGAGGCGATGGAGGTGGATGAATCCCTCGCGCCCTTCGGTGGTATCGGGGGTGCGCGCGTTCTGGGGCAGCATGGCGACCAGCTTGGCAGCCAGCAGCAGCGCGTTGACCATCTTGCCCTTGGCCATCCCCGGGTGAATCGAGACGCCCGTGATCTTGACCACCCCCTTGTCGGCGGAAAAGGTCTCGTACACCGCCTTGCCAACATCCTCTCCATCGAGCGTGTACGCCGCCGAGGCAGCCAGATCATCCAACGTGAGATTTTCCACCCCGCGGCCTACCTCCTCATCGGGGGTGAAGCAAATGCGGACGTCGCCGTGGGGGATTTCGGGATGGCTCAACAAGTGGGCAGCCACCGTCATGATGATGGCCACACCGGCCTTGTCGTCGGCCCCCAGCAGCGTCGTCCCGCTGGCCGTGATAATGTCCTCGCCCAGTTTCTTTTCCAGCATGGGCGAGTTCTCGACCGTCAGCACCTGGCCGGGGTCGTCGGGCAGGACAATGGGGCCGCCGGCATAGTTTCGGTGCACGATGGGCTTGACGCCGGTCCCGCTAAAGTCGGGCGCGGTATCCACGTGGGCCAGGAAAGCGATCGTGGAAACGTCCCCCTCTACCGTGGCCGGGACGGTCGCCAGGACGCAGCCATAGTCGGTCAACACGACATCCGCAGCCCCCAGAGCCTTGAGCTCGCCCTCGAGCAGCCGCGACAGATCGAGTTGTTTGGCTGTACTGGGAATCTCGCTCGAGTCACCAGCGCTCGCGGTATCGATCTGTACGTAGCGCAGAAATCGCTCTTCAATCTCTTTCAGGACCCCCTGATGCATATCAACCTCCCTGCTTGTTGTAGAACAGCTCCACACAATGGCCATTCGTCCAACTACCGCACCGGCGACGCGCCACGCACGTCGTTTCCGCAGGTGGCGCAGAACCAGTGGACGTAACCGGTCTTGCTGGCATACTTGATGTGATGCCGGTCGGCCTTCTCCCTGGCACACGCGCGCACCATGCCGCCCTCAATCTCGTCGACCGGGGTAGCGGCGCGGACGTCCTTGCCGCACACGGCGCACAGGGAGTGAACGTAACCGTCTGAGCCAAGGTATATTTCGTGAGGCTGTTGACCGCCGCAATTCCGACAATGGGTGTTCACAATTTGTTCCATCTTGCTATACCACCTCCCCCAATCAAATGCCCGCACCCTCGTTCAGTGCAAAACTCACACACAGCAACCCCATCTTGGCTCTTTTTCCAATCGATGTCTCAACTCTAGAGGACTCGGCGCACTACAGGGATCCACCGGACCAACTCGCTCACCCCCCAACTCAGAGCCAAACCCCCGAAAAAGACAGCGCTGAATTTGATCCAGGCAGGCCAAGACGCCGAAAGAAGCGCAAACTGAATCCAGAGAACAATCGCGTAATGGACGAGATAGATGCCATATGCGTTGGCGCTGAGATTATCAAAGATGGGATGAGGTCTACGTACGAACCTTCGAAAGGCTCCGAGAAAACCCATGGATGCGCCAGTACAACTGGCAGCAAAGGTGACGCCAAGCATCACCTGAGAGACAAGGGCGGGTAACTGGAATATCTCCCCAAATACCCCCATATAGACAAAGAACGAAAAGAGCCCTACTATAAACCAGGCACCCCAATACTTGGGCCAGCCTACCTTTTGCCATCGCTGCCCTGTGCCAAGCACTATCCCCAGAAGAAAATAGGCAAAGTACAGGCCAAGACGAATAGGTTGCACGTCAAACGGCCCAAGAGTCACCCACCAATAATGGGATCCAACCAAACCCAAAGGTAGAAACGAGACGATCGTCACCAGGAAGACGACGAAAGCCGAAGGCTGTTTGTGAGGCTTTGCCAGCACATTCGGCGCGAACCGATGGACCAGCACGACAACGCCGTTGAACAACAATAGTACCCAAAGGAACCACGGTGGCCCGACAGGCCATCCATCAGACGTGAAGAACGTGGCCAGGTAAGGAGTCTGTGGCCGTGGGTCCGCCATCAAGAACGAAGGCAAAAAGGCCAGGGGAGCAATAAAGAGTACGGCGAAAACAAAGGGGACGCCCAATCGTTGCAATCGCGAAAGAAAAAAGTCTCTCCCTCCCTTACACTCAAGGCTGGAGATAACAAAAAGCCCGGAAATCAAAAACAGCAAAGCCATGAAAAAAGTATCATAGTACAGGACGAACCCATCGAGAACGGGCCAGCGGCTTGTATCTACGACCGGAGCCGACGAATCGACCCATCGCGTTTCATCATAGGTGCTGAATGAGGTGTAGGCCAGGGCCGCGTGGAGAAAGACAACCAGAACGATTATGAACGAACGCAAATAGTCGATGGCGACGTCGCGCTGCTTGCGCTGAGTCTCGTCGGAGGGGGAATCTGCTGACGGTTTCTGGATAGGCTGGTTGTTCATGGCACCCGCTGTAATTTCGGAGCGAGATAACGCTCAAATAAGCACAAACGGCTTGATTCTGCCTGGACGCAACGGGGGTATCCTACCACACTTCTCCGCACGGGGCAAACAAGTGCAAAATGTACAAGTCAGGGAAAAAGTTACCTACAAAGAATAATCCAGCTCAGCGCCAAAACGATCCGCCATAAAGAGCTCAGCCGGCGGCTTGCGCGGGCGGGGATCGGGCTGCTCCGCCGGGAGCCCCACCGGCGTCAGGCACACGATGCCGTGATCGTCGGGAATGCCGATCAGACAGCGGCCTTGAGCCTCCGCCGCCCCACCCACCCCACGATGCCGATCAGGATCGCCTCGACGACCAGCAGCACGACGACGACCACAGCCACGTCGATCCAGAGCTGCATGGGAAACAAACGGATCAGCGTGTCTGTGTACTCAAAAACCCATGTCCCCTCTGAGAAAAAGATGCGATGAAAAGCCGTGAAAAACTCCCACCAGCTCACCGCCATCACCACGCCGATGACCATCAACAGCCCCAGCGTGAACAGGCCGCCGGCCAGAAGCGTTGTGGCGGCGACCCTGCGCCTCTGGCGGGGGATAGCCAGCGCGGCAAAGCCTGCAATCCAGATCAGCGCGCCGACGGCGGCGACGACCGTCATCTGTGTGAAGGCAAGCTGCACGTCGACCATGTGCCCCAACTCGCGCTCGTTGAAGGCCACGTCGCCGTTTGGCAGGCGCAGATCTGCCAGGAGTGAGATCGGGGCGCCCGGCGCCAAATAATCCACGCACACCTCGGCCAG
>JAFGED010000191.1 GCA_016931785.1 Anaerolineae bacterium | reverse complement strand
GACCACGGTGCAGCAGCCATTGGAAGAGATGGGCCGCACCGCAACGCGTATGCTGTTGGAACGCATCAGCAATCCACAGCTCCCTATTGAGCGCGTGGAACTGCCAACAGAACTCGTGCTGCGGCAATCATGCTGTCCCGCAAAGTCACTAACGGAAGGTGACGTAAGCGTTTCCGGATAAGCCAGATAGAACAAGAGGCTATTCGACCAATATCCTATCCATACACGCCGGCGGCAAATTTAGAATCTATCCGTCTGCAGGGGGAGCAATACCAACGGAGATCTCATGAATTCCAATCATACGCCCATATACAAAGACAACACCGCGCCCATCAAGGAGCGGGTGGAAGGCCTGGTTTCTCAAATGACGCTGCGAGAAAAGGTCTCCCAAATGGTGCACGACGCCCCTGCCATTGAACGGCTAGAGGTGCCGGCATACAACTGGTGGAACGAATGTCTGCACGGTGTAGGTCGAGCAGGCATCGCCACGGTTTTTCCCCAGGCGATCGGCCTGGCCGCCACCTGGAATGTCAACCTGATGCACCAGGTCGCCGTAGCGACCTCGGACGAGGCCCGCGCCAAGCACCATGACGCACTCCGCAAGGGCGTCCACAAACAATACTTTGGCCTGACCTTTTGGTCGCCCAACATCAATATCTTTCGCGACCCACGCTGGGGACGGGGCCAAGAGACATACGGCGAGTGCCCCTATCTCACCGCCAGAATGGGCGTGGCCTTTGTGAAGGGATTACAAGGAAACGACGCGAAATATCTCAAGCTTGTAGCAACCCCAAAACACTACGCCGTCCACAGCGGCCCGGAACCCGACCGGCACACTTTTAACGCCACGGCCGACGAGCGAGATTTGCGCGAGACCTATCTCCCACATTTTGAAGCGTGCATCAAAGAAGCCGGGGCCTACTCGGTCATGGGAGCTTATAATCGCACCAATGATGAGGCCTGCTGTGCGAGCCCGACGCTGCTGGAAAAGATTCTGCGTCAAGAATGGGGGTTTGATGGCTACGTGGTCTCCGATTGCGGAGCCATCTTGGACATCTACGCCCATCACAAGACCGTGGATACCCCAGCCGAGGCGGCAGCCTTGGCGGTCAAGAACGGCTGTGAACTCAACTGTGGCGAGATTTATTCAGCCTTGCTAGACGCCGTGGAGCAAGGTCTGATCTCAGAGGATACCATCGACCGCGCGCTCAAGCGCCTGTTTACCGCCCGCTTCCGCCTGGGAATGTTTGACCCTCCCGAACAGGTACCCTATGCTCAGATTCCCTACAAGGTGGTCGACTCGCCAAAGCACCGTGAGATGGCGCTACAGGCAGCGCGCGAGTCTATCGTGCTGCTCAAGAATGAGAACGGCCTCTTACCTCTGCCGAAGGACATTGGATCCATCGCCGTCATCGGCCCCAACGCTAACGACGTCGAGGTATTACTAGGCAACTACAGTGGCACGCCCGCCCAGCCGGTCACGCTGCTGGAAGGCATCCGCAGGGCCGTTTCGCCCCAAACCAAAGTCACCTATGCGCAGGGGTGTGCCCTGGCACAAGGGTTGCCCATCATGGAGATAGTTCCCCAAGATTACCTGCGCCCGGCCGATGCGGTCAGCACCGACGGGCAAAGCGGCCTGACTGCTGCCTACTATCCAAACGCGCGCTTCGCAGGCGAGCCAGGCCTGGTTCGGATCGATCCACTCATCGATTTTACGTGGAAGGCGACCACGCCGGTTACCGGTCACATCGCCGACCCCTTTTCCGTCCGCTGGACAGGAGCACTCATCCCGCCCGAGACTGGCATGTACAGCCTCGGCGTCAGGGGGTGCAGCGGCTATCGACTGTACCTGGAGGGCAAGCCAATCGTCGAGCTAGAGACCTGGTATGGCCCGATCACCAAGGTCGCGGAAGTCGAGCTCGAAGCCGGGCACGCCTACGAGCTTGAGCTGGAGCACGTGTACCACAACTTTGACCATGACCCAATCGCGCAACTCCTGTGGTCACTTCCGAGCGCCGCTCCATTGCCAAAAGCCATCCAGGCAGCCAGCAGCGCCGACGTCGTGGTGCTTGCACTAGGCATCTCGCCTGCCGTGGAAGGCGAAGAAATGCCCGTCGACGCCCCGGGGTTCAAAGGAGGAGATCGCACGGACATCGGCCTGCCCGGCCCACAGGAAGAACTGCTCAAGCAGATCCACGCGCTGGGCAAGCCAGTCGTATTGACATTGCTAAACGGCAGCGCCCTGGCTGTGAATTGGGCAGCTGACAACGTCCCGGCCATCGTCGAGGCCTGGTACCCCGGACAGGCGGGAGGGCAAGCCGTCGCAGACGTCCTATTCGGCGACTATAACCCTGGCGGGCGGCTGCCTGTGACGTTCTATAAATCGCTGGAGGATTTGCCTCCCTTCGAAGACTACCGGATGGAAGGTCGCACCTATCGCTACTTTAGAGGTGAACCCCTCTACGCCTTTGGCCATGGCCTGAGCTACACGACGTTCGCCTACGACAACCTGCAGGTGAGCGCCAAGACCATTGGCCGTGAAGAGACAATCACCGTCAGCGCAGACGTGCAAAACGCGGGCGACCGCGCAGGCGATGAGGTAGTACAACTGTACCTCAGCAATCTGACCGCGCCTGTGCCAGTGCCGATCCGGCAACTGGTCGGTTTCGAGCGCATGCACCTGGAACCCGGCCAAACGAAGAGGGTCGCGTTCACCCTGACACCTCGCCAGCTATCCGTGATCGACGATGCGGGACACTGCGTCATCGGACCAGGCAAATTCCAAGTCACGTTGGGCGGGCATCAACCTGCCACCAAAGGCGACGTCTTGATCGCTACCTTTGAAGTCGTAGCGTAACCACCTATTCGAGCCGACCATACGCCATCTCGCATAGAAGTCGTTGACAATCGCCTGAACCTGATGTAAAATGTCAGCGGTTTTCCGGTAACGATACCGGTATCAATACCGAAACCCGCGAGCACACCATGGGGCAAAAACCTTCTATCACCATCCAAGACGTAGCCAAAGCCGCCGGCGTCTCTGTCTCCACAGTGTCGCGCGTTCTGAACGACAAGGACGACGTAGCAGAAGCCACCTACGAAAAAGTACAGCACACCATCGCGGAGATGGGGTACACATCCAACCTGGCGGCCAAGAGCCTGCGCAGCCACAGGACCAACACCATCGGCGTGGTCGCGTTGGATTTGAACGATCCCTTTGCCATCCAGGTTCTGCTCGGCATCAACCGAGCCATCCGAGAGCTTGGCTACGACCTGATTCTGTATGCCAGCGGCGAAAGGAAAAAGAGCACCTATGCCGCCTGGGAGCAACGGCACGTCTCGCAGATCAACGGCAGCGTCGCCGACGGCGTCATCATCGTCACCCCTGCCGCAGTCACGTTTCCCACGACGTTCCCGCTGGTGGCCATCGACCCACACAGCGGAGACACAGACTATCCTGCCGTCATCGCCACCAACCGGGAGGGCGCACAGGGAGTGATGGAATACCTGATCGGGCTAGGGCACCAGCGCATCGGATTTATCGCTGGCCGCGAGCACCTGAAGAGCGCACAGCAACGCCTGCGTGGATACAGAGAAAGCCTGCAGAAAGCCAAAATCGCCCTATATCCCGAATTAATCCGACAGGGCGACTATCGACGCGAGACAGGCTATCGTTGCGCTAAAGAGTTGCTAGACCTGCCCAACCCACCCACCGCGATCTTTGCAGCCAACGACGAATCCGCTATCGGCACCATCGAGGCTGCACGTGACGCTGGATTGCGAATCCCTGACGACCTGTCAGTCGTGGGGTTCGACAACATGCCGGGGACAACCGACATCACACCCGCCTTGACGACGGTCGAACAGCCGATGAATGAAATGGGATATGCGGCCACGGAGATACTGATCAACCTGATGGAAGGAAAAAGCCTTAACGATCGTGCGCACATCATGCCCACAAAACTAATCATCAGAGATTCTTGCCGAGCTATTACATAACTGAAAGGAGCAAAGAAATGGGACTTGTCGACTTACGCTCTCAAGCCACACGGCGCACACCGGAGGCACTACTCGAACACATGAAAACGTTCGAACTGGATCTGAAATTCTCCGCTGGGGTCTGGTTCTTTGCCAAGGGGGGCATCCGCTTCCACGAGGCGTATGGCCCGCCGCTGACCATCGCCGAGCGACTGGACATCGCCGCCAGTTTGGCAGACTACGGCCTGGCCGGGATGGAGGCCCACTACCCCAACGAGATCAACGATGAGAACCTCGACCTGTGGAAGCAGTTCACCCGCGACACGGGCATCCGCGTGGTCACCATCGTGCCAAACCTGTTCTACGAGGGACAGTGGGAATGGGGCTCGCTCTCGAACGCCGACCCCGAGGTGCGCCAGACAGCCATCGACCGCGTCAAGCGCACGCTGGAGCTGAACAAGGAGATGGACACCGACTTTGCCGTGGTCTGGCCGGGCGGCGACGGCTACGAGATCAGCTTCGGCGTCGACATGATGGCCGCCCGCGATCGCTTCGCGCAGGGTCTGGCCGAGGCGATGGATGCCGTGCCCGGCGTGCGTGTGGCCGAGGAGCCCAAGCCTTACGAGCCGCGCGGCCATATCCTGTACGGCACTACGCCCGAGGGCATCCTGCTGGGGATGAAGGTCGAGGGCCTGCTCGAGAACCCCGAAAACCGCAAGCTGCTGGACGAGGGACACGCGATGTGCTGCATGAATCCTGAGATCGGCCACATGCTGATGGCCTTTGAGGACGCGCCCTACGCTTTCAGCCTGGTGCTGGAGTATGGTCGCCTGGCACACACGCATTGGAACGCGCAACCGCTGGGCAACTATGACCAGGACCTCAACGTCGGCATGATCAGCCCGGAGGCTGCCGAGGCAGCGCTGTATATGATGAAGATGCACGGCTACCGGGGTTACTTTGGCATCGACATCAACCCGGAGCGCATGCCGGTCGACGACGCCCTCAAGGTCTGCATGGACGCACTACGGGCGGCCAACGACCGCATCAACGAGCTGGATCACGAGGCCGTCATGTACGCGACCAATCACCCCTGGGAAGCACAGGGCTGGCTGGAGGGTTACCTGGTGCGCGCAAGAGCGCCCCACCCCGATCGCCTGCCGCCGCTGCCGCCCGTCAAGTAAACTGACCGACTACTCATCGCTTTCCAAAAACAGATCTGACGGCAATGGATGCGGATTCTGAAAAAGGAGGTGATACGAGCAATCTATCGAAGCTGATTAGTATTGTCTGAGGGTCAAAAAGTCGATTCAAATTCAACCAGCATTTCCGAAGGAGGACAAAATGCAAAAGAAGAGAATAACACGCAGGGAGTTCCTGCAAGGCGCCGCCCTGGCCGCTACCGTGGCGGCAGCGAGCGCCTGCTGCCCGACGCCGACGCCTGAGGTTGAAGAGGTAGAAGTCACGCGCGTCGTCGAGAAGGAAGGGGAGAAGGTGGTCGAGCAAGTCATCGTGACGACCACACCCGTCCCCGTGGTAAAGG
>JAFGED010000190.1 GCA_016931785.1 Anaerolineae bacterium | reverse complement strand
GTCAGCGCGTCGCCGACGATCAGCCGCGTGCGATCCTTGATCGGCGACAGCGCGTTGAGCTCGGCCATCGCCCTCCCAATGTTGCTGTGGAGGAGACTGGGCCCGCTGATCGAGCCGTAATGGTTTTTCATGGCGAAGGAGATTCCGGCGATCATGTGCGATTTGAGGATGGGCATGTTGATCAGGGCGTCGCACGCGAGCAGGATGTCGCTCAGCTCGATGTCCCTCCCCTTGACCGTCCCCTCCTGCGTGTAGTTTGATTCGGTGCCGTAGCAGCGCACGCCAGGCCCGTCCTCGTTGATCGCAAAGCCCGCCTTTTCCAGCTCGCGCGTGTAATAGTCAAAGATGACGATCTGCTCGGCCGGGATGCCCGCGTCCTGGAGGCTATCCGTCACCGCGGTCACCAGCGGGGCGTGGGTCCAGATAAGGCCGTTGCGAAACGCGTTGACCTTGATGGCGATGCGTTCGTCGGGGGAGAACAGAACCGACCAGGCGTCGCTTGCCTTGTCCAGGCCGGTCAGCTCCGTGATCGAGGCGTCGAGCATCTCCCGGAGTGCCTTCGGTGCCAATAGGTTGTTTTCCTCTGAGCTGTCTGCAAGCTCTGTAGGCGTGCCCGTCCACACGCCGGCGTGATGGGCGCGCACGACCCTGCTCGGTGCGTCGGGGTGGAACTTGAGCACGTTCTCCCGGCTGACGCTTGGCTTGGGCGCTGCACAGCCGGCCAGCAAGCCTGCCGCCGCGGCCGCGCCGCTCAGTTTGAGAAAATCGCGTCTGGTTAGTTTCTTCATTTGTTCGCTTACCTCCGTCTCAATAATTATGGTTAGCGCACTGCGTAGAGATTCCCGTCCTCGCTGCCAAAGTACACCATCCCGTCGGCGACGATGGGGGAGGACTTGATCGCGGCTCCCGTCTCGAGTTTCCAAATCACTTCTCCGGTCCGGGCATCCACGGCATACAGATAATGGTCAAAGCTGCCAAAGTAGACGACGCCGTTGGCTACAGCCGGGGACGATTTGACTAGACCTCCCGTCTTGAATTTCCACACCTCTTGCCCGGTCTGGCTATCGAGGGCGTACAGGTGGCCGTCCATGCCGCCAAAGTAGACCATACCGTCGATGACGGCGGGGGAGGAAAAGACGTCGTCTCCAAGGAGGAACTTCCATTTCAGCTGCCCGGTCTGGCTGTCTAGTGCGTAAAAGGAGTTGTCAAAGCTTCCAAAGTAGACCGTCCCATCGGCGACGGTTGGTGAAGAATCTACCCGGCCGCCTGTCTTGAATTCCCATGTGAGCAGCCCCGTTTGGCTATCCAGGGCATAAACGCGTTCATCTGCGCTGCCGAAATAGACGGTTCCATCCGCAACAACTGGAGAGGAAGTCACCATGCCGCCGGTCGCAACTCTCCACTTTTCCTGCCCCGTCTGACCATCCAATGCATAGAGAGAGATGCTCGAGCCTACGTAAACCGTCCCGCCGGCGATGGCGGGGGAAGAGTCGATCAAATGCAGGCCGCGCTTCCACTTTTCCTGTCCCGTCTGGCTATCCAGGGCGTAGAGTTGCGTGCCGACGCCGACGTACAGCCCCCCGTCGCCGACGGCGGGCGAGGAAAAGCTCTTGGACAGGACGGGAGACTTCCATTTCTCCTGCCCGGTCTGGCTATCCAGGGCGTGGACGTACCCGTCTGCGTTGGCGATGTAGATTGTTCCGTCGGCAAAGGACGGCGACGTCCAGATCGGCTGTCCCACGTTGAATGTCCACACGGTCTCGCCAAGGCCGGGGACTTTTTTTGCGTCATAGGCGCCGGTGCGCTGTTGGTTGCCGCGGAACATCGCGCCCGCCGGTCCGGGCCCATCGACTGGTGGCCGGTCGTCGGGCAGCGAGTTGGTGACCAGGCCGTATACCAGCACAAAGATCAGCGCCAGCGCCGCCACGGCCGCGCCCCGCTCAAAACCTATCCGTACTGCTGCCAGCCTTCTGCCCGATTTCAGACGCGGGGCGACGGCGGCGAAGGATTTTCTCGAGGACGCTTGCACCCCGCGCAGTTCGTTTGCCAGGTCGTATTGGATGCGCCGCTGCAGGGATTCGTAGCCCTCGAGCTGGGCGCGGCACTGGGCGCACTGGGCTAGATGGCGGCCTAGCTCCTCTCGCTCTGCGTCGGTGAGCGTCTGGTGGATGTAACCGATCAGTTGCTGGTCGCTTAGATGGTTACTCATCGCATGATCCTCTCTTCCACGTCGCCCAGATCGACGAGGCTCTCCGGCGCAAGGTCGGCTTGCAGCCGCTGGAAGGCCAGACGCACCCGCGATTGGGCCGTGGGGACCGGGCAGCCCAGGATGTCGGCCATCTCCCGGTAGGTGTGCCCGGCCCAATAGCGGAGCAGGATGGCTTCTCGCAGGCGTGGGGTCAGGCTTTGCACAGCCTCCCAAACCGCGCTTTTCGCCTCTATGCGGATGGCCTTTTGCTCGTGGCTGGACGACGGATCGGGCACGTCGCCGCCCCGCGCCAGCCAGGCGGTCAAGGACGGCCAGGTCAAGCGGCGGCGGTACCGATTTCGACTGCGGCTGACGGTGATGGTGTGCAGCCACGTGCCGAAGGCGGCGCGGTCTGGGTCGAAGCGGGCGATGTTGGATAGGGCGTAGTACAGGGCATCCTGGGCGACTTCTTCGGCGTCGTCCGGGTCGCCCAAAAGGCCATAGGCCAGCCAGAAGGTGCGGTCCCAAAAATGGTCGTATAGGGCCTGGGCGGCGCGCTCGTCGCCGGCCTGCCAGCGTTCGATCAGGGCGCCGATGGCGATCATATTGCTGTTGAGCGGTATGTTTGGCTCATTCTGCATGATTATACACGGCGAGGGGGACGTTTAATCACCACAGGGCGGGAGAGCGAGGGTATAGAAGAAGCTTTGCGCTACGGGCGCGATCTACACCGGAACGCCTTCGCGGAACACCAGCCTGGTCTTTGTCAGAGCGTGGATGTCCTCCAGCGGGTCGCCGTCCACGACCAGGATGTCGGCGACCTTGCCCGCTTCGAGCGTCCCGATCTCTTGATCGAGGGTGCAGACGCGGGCGGCGTGCCTGGTGGCGGCGACGATGATCTGCCTTGCCGTCATCCCGGCCTCCTGCATCCACGCGATCTCGTCCATCGGCATCCCCAGGTCGAAGTCGACGTCGGGCGCCCCGGCGTAATCTGTCCCCAGGGCCACCTGGCCCCCGGCCTCGATGAAGCGGCGCAGGTTATCGACCACGTGGGCACCCAGTCCGTATCCCACGCCCTTCCACAGCTCGATGGTCGGCACCCAGTAGGTGCCGCTCTCTACGACCCGTGCGGCGAGTGCGTCGGGCAGCTCGTCCGTGACCATGTGGGCGATGTCGTCTACGCCTGCGTCCAGGGCTTTTTCCAGGTCCTGCGTCACGCTCACGTGCGCCGAGACCCACGCGCCTCGCGCGTGGGCCGTCTCGACGATGGCGGCGGCCTCCTCCGGCGAGAGCATGGGCATAAGATAGCCAAAGACGGCGCCCGATTCCAGGGGGATCTTGATAAAGTCCGCGCCGTCGTCGAGCAGTTGGTTCACCTTCTGGCGCGCGTCCGCGGGCGAGGTGACGGTGATGGAATCGACGCCCCACCTGGCGATGGGGTAGCCGCCGGGCACAGTCACCATCGGCCCGGCGGCGACCAGGCGCGTGCATTGGAGATTGTCGCGCATACTGTCGCGAATGGCAAAGGCCTCTTTAGGCGGTTGGCCGGTGGCCATATCGCGCACCGTCGTCACGCCGCCCCGCGCCCACGCCTTCAGCGTGTCCTCGTCGTAGGAGCCGTGGACGTGGGCGTTGATAAAGCCGGGCAGGATCGTCGCGCCCTGCACGTCGACGGCCTGCACGCCTGCGGGAACGGTCACCTGGGCGCGCGGCCCCACGGAGGCCACGCGCCCGCCCTGGACGACCACGGCGGCATCGGTTACCGGGTCGGCGCCGGTGCCGTCGATCAGCGTGCCGCCGACCAGGGCGAGGTCGCCCCCCTTGGGGAGAGTGGGGCAGCACCCGGCGAGCAGGCCCGCCGCGCCTGCCGTTGCCAATGTGAGAAACTCACGCCGCGAGATTCTCCGCGGGTGTGGTCTGTCGCTCTTCATCAGTGGCCTCCTTCCTGCGGTGCCGCAGGTCGGGCGTCGCCAGTTTCTCCCAGATACCGACTTGGCCGTAGCGCACGCGCGCCCACAGGATCGTCAGGATGCCGCCCAGGACCATCGCCGCGACGCCGATCAGCCCGGCCTCCGGTCCGAAAGCGCCGCCCGTGATCAGATCGTTGCCCCCCTGCTCGATGGCGATGAAGGTCGCCCCGGCGTCGGTGCCGCTGACGGGGAAGCCGAACACGTTCCCCTGGAAAAAGTTCCACGTGATGTGCAGGCCGATGGGGATCGCCAGCTCGCCGGTGAGGATGTACCCCAGCGCCAGGAAGAGGCCGGCGAGGATGATGTTGAACGTGCTGATGAAGCTGGCATTGGGGTTATTGGCGTGGAGCATGCCGAACACACTGGAGGAGAGCAGCGTGGCGAGGATGATGGCCCCCTTTGGCCCGAGGGGGCGAAAATTAAAGCCCTCCGCCAGGTTCTTCAGATGATAGCCCCGGCTCAGGAACTCCTCGCTGATGCCCACGCCGACGAAGCGAAGCAGGGCTGTCAGGATCGCCAGGCCAAACGACAGGATGGGCAGAGATGCCCCGAAGGGCAGGTCATAAGACAGGCTCTGCATAGCCCCCGTGATGGTGATCCAGCCGGCGCTCGCCTCCACGGCGAATAGCAACCCCATCAGGACGGCGCCCAGCGCCAGCCCGAAGCCAAAGTCGATCCACCAGTTCAGGTTCAAGTGGACGCCGAAATCGGCGAACCGGCGACGGTCCAGGAGGAGGCCGGCCAACCAGGCAGCGCCTACCATCAGGATCAGCTCTCCTACCATGAGAAGCAAGTCGTTCACCGCAGGCGCGAGTGGCCCGGGAAACGTCTCTGGGAGCAGGCCCGCTCCCTGCGCCGCGCTAACCAGCACGGTCACGATGACTATGGGTATGGTCAGGAAAATCAGCCCCAATACCAGCATAAAACCGACGTGAAGGCCGAGCCGCCAGAACGCCCTCAGCCGGCGCTGCTTATCGTTCCAGAAAATCGAGAGGATTGTTTTGACCATGTAGCACCTCGCTTTTTCGCTGCTGCTGGGGATTGTACATCAAAGGCGGGTAACTGCAAGGGGTAGTTGGGCTCTGGCCTTGGCGAGCACGGGTTTGGAATACGCGGGGGCGTCAGGTCAAAGTACAATTGCGCCAGGAGGTGGCGAAAATGGCAACTGATGGTATAATGACTGCAACGAGAGAGGTGATAATAATCTCTTGCCCTGGGGAGTGGCCAAGCGGTCAGGCGACGGACTTTCAGCCTCCCCAATGATAGTAAGATGATGCAAGTTTCAACACCCCGAATCGTCAATATGGTGACTTGGTCCTTTGCCCCGGATATGCTGACCTTCGAGGAGGCGTGTTACCTCAGCGGTTACGACCGGGGCACTATGCTTCAGGTGCTCGGGGTCGATGGCGTGGACCTCGACAACGCCGGACGAATCGAAAAGCAGTCCCTGTGGGAACGGCTCAAAGTCTCCGTCGAGTATGCCCACTGGGACGACTAGACTAGCTTAGGCCGCGTTCAAAAACAAGTTCGCACTTT
>JAFGED010000189.1 GCA_016931785.1 Anaerolineae bacterium | reverse complement strand
GGGCAATATCTATGCACTGTGGGCAAATGTCTCACCCGATCAGTACGCCCGGGCCGAGGCAGCCTACCGCCGGGCGCTGGAATTGGCGCCCGACATTGCCACCTACCACACGGCATTGGGCTTGATCTTGGTTCGAGAGGGAAGAACAGAAGATGGTCTGGTAGAGCTGGAACGCGCCGTCGAACTGGATGCTACCGACGGCGTGGCATTCCAGCACCTGGCTCAAGTTTACGAGGCATTGGGAGAAAAAGCCAAAGCAGACTGGGCGCAAAAGGAGGCCGAGAGATGGAATGACGAGTGAAGCGAATGAGCGAATGTACGAATGAACGAATATATGAATGAAAACGAGGAGGCAAATATGACCAGCAAAATAACACGCAAGGTATTGATTACGGCTGGGATCACACTGGCGCTCTTGGCGCTGTCACTCCTGGTGAGCACGGCCCTGGCGTAGGAGCCGGGCGACGGTTTTGTGCTGGACCCCGCAGGGGGATCGCCGACCAGCACGATGACCTACCAGGGCTACCTGGAAGACGATGGGCAGCCTGCCAACGGCGTCTATGACTTCCGGGTCAGCGTCTGGGACCAAGAGATCGGCGGGACACTGCTCGGCTCCATCATAGTCTATGACACGCCCGGCGTGACCGTGCAGGATGGCTACTTTACCATCTACTTTCTCCCCGGCGTTGCAGTAAATCAGGTCTTTACCGGGGAAGCGCGCTGGCTTCAACTGGAGGTGCGCCCGCACAACTGGGGGGGCTACACCATCCTCCCGCGCCAGCCGATCACAAACGTGCCTTACGCCTGGAGCCTGCGTCCGGGGGCGGTGATCTCTGGCACTCCCTCAACGTGGGATGGTTGGGTAGTTAAGGTAAATATGGACGGCGCCTATCCGGTGGCCGATGCCATACTCGGCACCACTGCCACAGGATCGGCGGTCGCCGGGCAGTCACCCGGCGGAATAGGTATCTACGGACATACCGAAAATGGGTACGGCGTCTATGGCTATGACACCGGTGTTGACCAGGCAAGAGGCTACGGCGGTTACTTTTACAGCTCGAACGGCATCGGTATATTTGGACGCAGCGACGCGTTGCCAAATAATCCAAATGCATTCGCCCCTGGCGTATACGGATACAGCACCCACGGCTCAGGTGTGTACGGATTGAATCTCTATGATACTTTGTGGACAGCGGCTGGCGTGACCGGCGAAAGCACCGATGGATACGGCGTCCGGGGACGCAGTACAAACAGCACTGGCTTACAAGGCAGCAGTGCGAACAGCCACGGCGTGTACGGCTACACCGGCAGCGTTTACGCCAGCGGGGTGGTCGGCCTGCAGACGGGCTACTCCACCGACGACTGGCTCAATTGGGATCCGGGCGGCTACTTTGGCGGCCGGAACGGCGTGGTGGGCGTCACGAAGGCAGACTTTGGATACGGTGTGGCAGGTCGAGACATATCTGCTGGCGGCGGCTGGGCCGGGTACTTTACGTCGCACAATGGAAACGGTGTCTACATCTCAGCGCCTACAGGGCAAACAGGCCTGAATGTGGCCGGCGGGACCAAGAACGCCGTCGTCGCCACCGACGAAGGCAGCAAGCTGCTCTACAGCGAGGAATCGACCGAGGTGTGGTTCACCGACTATGGATTCGGACAACTGGAAGATGGCCTAGCCGTCATCACCATCGACGAGGTCTTTGCCCAGACGGTGAACCTGGATGAGCCCTACCACGTTTTCGTCCAGGTCTATGGCGATGCCGAGGTCTACGTCTCTAACCGCACGGCGACCCAGTTCGAGGTTCACTTGCGCGACGGCGACCCCGCAGTCGAGTTCTCCTACCGCATCGTGGCCAAGCGGCTGGGGTATGAGGACGATCGACTGGAACCGGCTCCCTGGGCCGACGGCGATCCCCACCTTTATCCCGAGAAGCAGGACGCTTCGAGCGCCCAAGGAGGCTCGAAATGAGACGCGCGCTGGCGTTATCCATCCTGGCCGTGCTTTTGCTGAGCACCACGGCCCTGAGCGCCAGCAGCGCCCCTGCCGCAGTAGAGATGCAGCGCTATGTCATCGCCGGCGGAGGTGGACGCTCAGAGGCAGGCGACTATGTTCTGCACGGCGCTGCCGGGCAACCGGTCGCAGGAACGACGGCTAACCCTCCCTACGATCTCTGCGCAGGCTTCTGGTGTGGGGCAGGGATATACACGTCCTACCTGCCACTCGCCCTGCACAACTAAGATACGCTCAGTGCGGGTGCGTGCGAAGAACGCAAACAAAAAAAAGGCGCGGGGTAGAATTCCCCGCGCCTTCGTTATCCTACTCCAGACTACAGGTCTGGCACGCTGCGCTTGAGCACCTCGTACTGCTCCAGCGCCTCCAGCGCGCCGCGCGCCACGCAGGCGATGGGAGCATCGGCGATGTAGGTCGGCACCCCCGTCTCGCGCGTGATCATCTCATCCACCTTGCGCAGCAACGCCCCGCCACCCACCAGCACCATACCGCGATCGATAATGTCCGATGAAAGCTCCGGCGGAGTCTTTTCCAATACCGACTTGATCACGCCGACCACCGCTGAAAGGGGCTCTGCAAGCGCCTCGGTCACTTCTTCAGAGTTGACGGTGACGGTGCGCGGCAGACCCGCAACCTGGTCGCGGCCCTGCACCTCCATCTCCATATCCTCCTCCAACGGCAGCGCCGAACCGATGCGAATCTTGATCTCCTCCGCCGTCGGCTGGCCGATCATCAGGTTGTACTTGCGGCGGACGTAGGCCGCGATCGCCTCGTCGAACCGCAGGCCGCCCTTGCGGACCGAGTTCGCCACGACGATCCCGTTCATCGCGATGACGGCCGCCCCAGAAGCCCCCCCCCCCATGTCGACGACCATGTTGCCGGAGGGCGTCCCCGTGGGCAAGCCCGCGCCGATCGCTCCAGCCAACGGTTCAGGAATCAGGTGCGCCCGGCCGGCCCCCGCATCCAGCGCGGCCTCGCGCACCGCACGCTTTTCCACGCTCGTCACGCCGTACGGCACGCTGATCATCACCCGTGGCTTGAACAGGCTCGGGCCACCGCAGGCCTTGCGAATGAAATACTGCAACATGCGGTGCGTCACGCGGTAGTTGGCGATGACGCCATCGCGCATCGGACGCACCACGTCGATAGCATCCGGCGTGCGGCCGAGCATCGCCTTGGCCTCCTCGCCAACCGCGACGATCTTGTACTCTTCGGCCGAGATGGCGACGACGGAAGGCTCCTGCAAGGCGACCCCCCGCCCGCGCACGCACACCAGCACATTGACCGTGCCCAGGTCGATCCCTAGATGTTTTTCAAACATTGAGTCTCCTTATCACCGGCAGCCCTCACCTTGAGGCAAAACTCGCCCCATTAGAGCAAGAACGGCAGAATGATACACGATTTTGGGGGATTTGTCCAGCTATCGCCGCACGGACGGAATCACGGCTACTGGTAATGGGGGTAGCCAAAGATAAAGCGCAGCAGGTTGCGCCGCCAAGGATGCTTCCGGCCCAAATACTCAAGCCCTTGAGCAAAGCGGCGGGGCTCGAAGCTAAACTGGCGCGGGATACATCCAAGCTCCGTCGCACTGCCCACGGCCAGCACGTCGAGCCAGCGGGGAGGTACAGGCGTGTGTGGCAGCAACGCGTCAACCACTCCAACGCCGAACCGCATAAGCGGTGTGCGCACGCGCACGAGACGTCTCTGCACGCCCAATACCGCCAGGACCTGCATCACCAACTGCTCAAGCGTAAAGTGCTCCGGGCCGCCCAGGGGGATCGTCTGCCCAATCAGGCCATCCCGATCCAGCGTAGCCGCGATGCAAGATACCAGGTCGTCGACCCACAAGGGCTGGAAACGGGACATGCCCGTCTCGGGAATCGGCAGCACAAAGGGCACCGTCTTGGCAAGCATCGCCAGCACGCTGATGAAAGCATCCTCCGGCCCGTAGGTGATGGCCGACTGGAGGATCGTGTAATCCATCTCGCTTTCGCGCACTACCGCCTCCGCCTCCCCCGTAGCACGAAAGATCGCATAGGCAGAAGTCCGGTTGGCTCCAAGGCGGCTCAGGTAGATAAAGCGACGCACACCAGCCTCGCGCGCCGCTTCGATCAAGTTCGCCGTGTGCTCGGCATAGTGCTCCAGCTTCGGTTCCTGTCCCGGGTCGTCCTCCCCTACCAGGTGCAGGATCGCCGTCACGTCCTGCATCGTCGTGCGCAGCGCAGGCAGGTCGTCCATACTCGCAGAAACACTGGAAAAGGCAATTCCTTTGGGGAGCCGCTGCTCTCGCCGGGAGGGACGTAAGAGGCAGCGTATGCGAACCTGGCTGGCTACTAACCGGCGCACTACGGCCCGCCCTACGAACCCTGTAGCGTTGGTGATTAGTATCATCTTGGCCCTTATCTGCGGCGTCAAATAGTTGCAGGAGGCTGGCACGAAAAAGACCAAAAGGCCGGGGAAACTATATCGGGCTTTGCCTCTTGGTCCCAATCAGAAAAGAGAGCGGGCGACGGGACTCGAACCCGTGACCTTCTCCTTGGCAAGGAGACATTCTACCAACTGAACCACGCCCGCTTAAAGCGGCGATATTATACCACCAGGTGGCAAGGCGCGCAAGTCAAATTTGACGCGCTACCGCAGATTGACTATAATCTTCTTGCAGAGAAACGAACCTTTCCATCCAAAAGGAGGCAATCATGGCTGACGAAAAGTCTGAAGAGAAAGAAATGGAAAAGCACGAGGAAAAGCAGCAGGATGACCTGCTGAGTTCAGTCGTGGGAGCGGTTTTTCTCATCTGGCTTGGCGCGGTGCTGCTCGCCGCCAACACGGGATTTTTGGATACGTTCACCAAAATCCTGGCCAGCCTATCCATCAAGCCCTACGCCCTGCCTTTCGAGTTTCCGCTCCCATTCTTCACTCTGGAAGCCGCGCAGGTATTTTTCATCGGCGCGGGCGTCATCCTCCTATTCGAAGTCGTCATCCGCTTGCTGGTGCCCGTCTACCGCCGGCGCGTGCTGGGCACCATCATCGGAGCCATTATCTTCTTCTCGCTCGGCCTGGGCAATTGGCAAGTTGTCGGCCCACTGATCCTGGTCGCCATCGGCGTAACTATCCTGTTTAGAGGCTTTACTCGCAGGCGGTGAGGCTGCCTGACACATCGGCTGGCAGCTTTCCTAAACACTCGCTTGCCCATTAAGCAAAATCGTGTAGAATAACGCCCGCAACCGAATAACCCCTCTCCGACCCATCCCTCCTAACGGCGAGACCTATGGAGGCTGGGCGATAGGGTGTGATTGGAAACGATCACGCCTCCCGTGCTTGGAAAGGAGATGTTTGGCAGACGGCCACCGTACCGGCGTCCTCCTATTCCAGGCGGACGCCGGTCTTTGCCTGCCGGGCCCGCCAGACTATAGGATCGGACACAGTGCTTTGCGTGTGCCTGCCACACTTCCAGCACAGAAAAGATTAAAGGAGGTGATCAAGGAAGCAAATTGCACGCGCAGCCAACACTCACAACAGCCGATCGTAAAATCACACAAGAGGAGGAAACACAAAAATGAAACGCCACTTTATCATCATCCTGCTGACCATATTCGCAATGACCCTGGCGGCCTGTTGCGGTCCTGCACAGCCCGTAGCGCCCACGGAAGAAATCGAGCAAGCCCTGCCCACGGAAGAAACAGACCAAGCCCTGGAGGGCAAGCTCGTCATCTTTCACGCCGGCAGCCTGACCGTGCCGCTGGACGAGCTGACCAAGGCGTTCCAGACCAAGCATCCCGCCGTCACCTTCGAGACCGAGGCATCCGGCAGCAACGACGCCGCCCGCAAGATCAGCGAGCTGGACCGTGAGGCCGACCTGATGATGTCCGCCGACTATACCGTCATCGACAAGTTGTTGATCCCCGATTTCGCCGACTGGAACATCCG
>JAFGED010000188.1 GCA_016931785.1 Anaerolineae bacterium | reverse complement strand
GCTCAGGACAGGCGCCGCTCTCCAAACCCCCGCCCCCTCTCTTTTCACACGCGAAAGGCAACTGCGAAGCAAGGCTGAGTAGTTACCTTTAACAAATCCCTAGTGCATGCGCCCTGATTCCCGCATGCGCTTCGAGATTGCCTTGAGCTTGCGCATCTCGGCAGCCGTCAGGCTCCCCATACCCGAACGCGAGATTTTGGCCAGCAGGCGATCCATCGTCTCCTTATCCTCCCACTCCTGTTTGGCTTGCCTGCGCGTCTGGACCTCCCGCCACATGCGCCGCCAGTAGGCCGGAGTGAGGGGGTTTGAGCCAGGCATGTAGAGGGGTACCCGATAGAGGTGCACGAACAGCGCCACGGAGAGCCCGATCACGGCAAAGTAAAGCACGGGGCGTTGCACCACGATGGTGGGACGCAGGGCCGTCGTGATCAGCAGCCCGATAATAGCGCCGCCCAGGTGTGCATCGTGGCCGATGCCGCCCAACTGGTTCCTCAGGCCGAAAAACGAAACCAGGATAAACAGGATAGCAAACAGCCAGGAAGGAAGCAGGATGAAGAAAAAAGGTATCCATGTGCCAGGGGGAGACAGGAAAATATAGGCAAAGATGACCCCACACACGCCGCCGGACGCCCCCAGCGCTTGATAGCCGTAATGGTTGCGATGCAGGTAGAGCGATAGCAAACTCCCTCCAGCGATGCTGCCCAGGTAGATCAGGAGAAACACAGGAATTCCCCAAAGCCCAAACGAGAGTTCGATGGCAGCGCCTACCGAGTAGAGGCTGAACAAGTTGAGCAGCAGGTGCAGCCAGTTGAGGTGCAAAAACCCGCACGAAAGCAGGCGGTAATACTGGCGGTTCCCCAGGACGCGCGCAGGACTGAATGTGTATCGGTCCCTGAAACCAGGGCTGGCAAACCCGCGGTATGACCAATACAGGGTGAAAACCATAACGCCAACGGTAGCGATTGGAAAGGGAATGCGCATTATCCTTACACCCGTTCAGCTTCAGCCAACGCTTCCAGCACCTCGTCCAGCGATGGCGTCTCGACATCCTTAAAGTGCGCGATGCGCCGGTAGACGTCGGCGGCAGCGGCGTGGAACCCACCCGGAAGCCCGGCCTGCTCAAAGGTCGCCGCGATCTCCTCCATCTCCCCGGCGAAACGCCACGCCCTGGTCGTCACCTGCCGGACCCGCTCCTGCGTCTGCCGCGCAAAATCGGAGCCGCCCCTGGACCACTGTGCCTCCAACTCCGGCCTCACACCCAGCTCCTCCGCCGCGGCCAGGATGGCGCACAGCAGGGCGGTCGATCCCTTGGTGTAGGCGGCGAAGCACATCTTGAGCGCCGCCGCTTTGCCGATCTCTTCCCCGACGACGCACGTCTCCAGCGGCCCGGCCGAAAAGCAACCCGCCGCGCGCCCCGCCTCCGTGCCCGCCAGGTACAGCCACGTCCGCCTCGGCTCCCACGCGGGACCGCCGATGATGCTGCCATCGACGAACGCGATACCTACCCGCGCCATCTCCCGGCCGATGCGCTGCGTGCGCATCGGCGATATGGCATTGGCGTCCAGGTACAGCCCGCGGAAAGCGCAAGCCCGCACCTGCGCCGCCACCTCCTCGGCGGCGTGAGGCGGGCACACGCTGACAACCACGTCGCACACCTCGCACAGTGCCCTCAGCGTCTGCGCGTCGCGCAGACCGTGCTCTGCAGCGCGTTCGTGCGTCTGCTTGCTCCGTCCCTCCGATGCCCAATAGACAGTGCAACCGCTGTTTTGCGCCGAGGCGGCCAGGGAAATGCCCATCGCGCCAGGGTGTAGAAAGCCTATGCTCAGTCTAGTCATGTCCTCTTCTCCTGATCCTCCTTCCACGCCAGCAACTGCCGCTGCAGAATCTCTTGCTCCTGTAGCGATGGCGGCAGCAGCGGCGGCAGCACGTCGGGACCGCACAGATCAAGCGCGCCCATCATCGCCTTGAGGGCACCGAGCGACTGCGCCAGACTGCGCCCCTCCACGAATAACCGTGCAAGCGCGTTCAACTGCCGCTGATGGGCCTCGGCGGCTTCTCGATCACCCGCGATTGCACAGTCGTACAGCGCCCGGCACAACGCCGGAACCAGGTTGCCCTGGGATGGCACGAAACCATCGGCGCCCAGGGCCAGTCCCTGCGCAGCAAGGGCCGACGCGCCGACGAGGACGGTGAAATCCGGCCTCTCATCGCCCAGGCGTTCGAGGAGCGCCGCCAAGTGTCCAACATCCCCGCCTGAATCCTTGATCCCCACAACGTTCGGATGGTGGCTCAGGCGCTCGACGACCTCGACAGAGATGACCATACGCGTCGTGACCGGTATATCGTACAGCACGAGCGGCAGATCGATCCGCTCGGCCAGCGCGTTGAAATAGGCGAACTGCTCCTTGGCGTTCAGTGGGTAGTACGTGGGCAGGTGCGCCACGACCGCATCCACGCCCAGCGGCGCGCACGCCCTTGCCACCGCGACGGAATCCGCCAGGCAGTTGGCGCTGACGCCGGCATAGGTCCTAACGCGTCCGGCGATGTGCGCCATTGCAGCGGCGACGAGACGCTCGCGCATCGCGAGGGGCACCGAGGTGTTCTCCCCGGTCGTGCCCAGCACGAATATCCCGTGAACGCCGCCCGCGACCACGTGGTCGACGACGCGCCGCACGGCAGGCGCGTCCAGGTCACCGCCAGGCGTAACCGGCGTCACAATTGGCACGATCACGCCGTGATGAGAAGAAACAAGCTCGCCGGCCAAGTCCAGAACAGGCTCTTGCATCGAAAATCTCTTACACCTCATCTGCCGGGGCGGGACCGCTGGGCGTGCGATCCAGCAAACCCGCCAGATTGGCCCCGAACGTCCAACTCATGGCGCCCGTTTTCTCCTCCAGCAGCGCCTCGTCCACCTCCACCCCCAGTCCGACGCCCGATGGCACCAGCAAGTAGCCATCCTCATACGCCACCGGCTGTTTCACCACGTCGTCCGTGTAGAGACGCGGGCCGGTGTTATCGGAGGGATAGTCCAGCACGCGGGCGGCCGCGCCCAAATGGGCCACCGCCGCCGTGCCCAGGTTCAACTCCTGGGTTGTGCCCATCAACACGCCGGTATGGGAAGCCTCAGCCAACGCGATCAGGCGCAGGCTGGCGCGCAGGCCGCCCAGCACGTACGGCGAGACGTTCAGGATATCGACGCACCCCCGGCTCACGAGCTGCCAGCCGTGATGGATGTGATGGACGTGCTCGGAGACGGGCCAGGCGCTGCGGCGGCGGTACTCGCCCATGCCGTCAAGATCCCCCTCAAGCGCGATGCTCTCGACGAGCACAAAATCGGCCACCTGGGCCACAGGCGCTGGGTGGCGCGCCAAGCCTGCCGCCAGCCGAGCAAGTTGGAAAAGTCCAACGACTTGATGGACACCCGCCCCTCAAACCGGTCGGTGAACCGGGCCAGGAACAGTTCGTCGGCCTCCAGGTTGGCCCCCACGTACAGCCGGATCAGGTCAAAGCCCTCGCCCAACATCTCTTGCACGCGGTCGAGGTTCGGCCCCACCTCGCCCACGGAGCGCATGCGAAAGATGGGATAGCAGACCTTGATGCGATCCCGCAGTTGCCCGCCCAAAAGCGTCGAGACCGGCACACCGTCGGCCCGGGCCAGAAGATCGTGCACGGCCAGGTCGATCCCCTGCCGCGCCAACCCCGACCGGCTGTACTTGTGTCCCTCGTCGGGGTAAAAGCGCAGCATATCATCTTCGATCGCGACCAGATTGCGCGCATCTTTGCCCCGCAGCAGATCGTTCAGGGATTGCTCCAGTTGCGGCAGGTCGAACTGGTACATCGGCAAGTGAGATAGGTCGCTCATCTCGCCCCAGCCGATACAGCCATCGCCAGCCTCGACGCGCACGATCACGTGCTGGTTCACGACGCCCGTCCGGCGCGAGATGGCGATGGGGTAAAGGCTGATTCGAGCGATTTCCATGCTGCTCGTCCTTTCTCCAAGTGTATTGGAGCGAAGCGTTGCTCGGCTGTAACTACTCAGGCTATTCGCCCGAGCAGTCTCCCTCGCTCGAAAAAGGGAGAGATGGGGGTTTGGAGAGCGGC
>JAFGED010000187.1 GCA_016931785.1 Anaerolineae bacterium | reverse complement strand
TTGGCCGAGGATTGATTAAAGGAGAGTAACTACTCAGCCTTGCTTCGCAGTTGCCTTTCGCGTTCGAAAAGAGAGGGGTGCGGGGGTCTCGAGAGCGGCTTCGCCGCTCTCGAAACCCCCATCTCTCCCTTTTCTCGGGCGAATAGCCTGAGTAGTTACAAAGGAGAGTTACTACTCAGGCATATGCCTGATGTGGCCCTTGGCCAAGATGGAGAAGAGGTTTTTGGGGTGTGGTGGGCGGCAAATCCGCCCACCACACCCCAGACTTCCTCTTTTCCCAAAGGGCTGAGCAGTAACAAAGGAGAAAGACATGAAGATTGTGGCTATGACGGTATGCACGGTGGATGGGTATCCCGACCAGGGCGTCGAATGTGTTGGTGGGAACTCGCTGAACTTTGCCACGCAGTGCCGGCGCAGCGGCGTCGAGCACGTCTCTTTGGTGGGCGGCGTGGGGACGGACGATTACGGCACCGTCGTGCTCGACCATCTGCAGGGCGAGGGGATCGACGTCAGTCACGTCCACAGGCTGGAGGGCGCCACGGCGACGAACAAGCTGTACGTCACCGAGGACGGCGAGCGTTTCCAGGTGCCCGATAGTTGGCGCGGCGGCGTCTATGAGGCCTTCCGCCTTTCGGATGGCGATTGGGATTTCGTCAACCAGCACGACGTCGTCGCCACGACGTGCGTCGATCCCAACTTTGCGCAGGCGCTGGAGCGGGTCGACGCCGGGCGCGGGTTCGTGGTCGATTTCATGCACATCCGCGATTATGATACGATGATCACAAATGCGGGCCGTATCGACATTATCTTTATGAACGGCGACCGCGAGATCGTGGCGCGCGTCAAGCCCATCGCGAAGCGGGGGCAGGCCCTGGTCGTGGTGACGATGGACGCCGCAGGCAGCATCGCGCTCTCAGGCGAGGAGACGTTCTTCCAACCGGCGCTGCCGGTAGCGCGCGTGGTCGATACCACCGGCTGCGGCGATGCGTACCAGGCCGCGTTCACCGTATCCTGGTTCCGCGCGGGCGACGTGCAGCAGGCGATGGCGGCCGGGGCGGAGGCTGCGTCTCGCGTATTAACCCATTTTGGAGGGACATGATGAACTTGTTGGACTTGATCAATCGCACCAGCGTTCCCGAACCCTGGTCCGAGGGTGAAAAGATCCCCTGGGACGAGCCGGGGTTCAGCGGGCGCATGCTCAAAGAGCACCTGTCGCAGGACCACGACGCGGCCAGTCGCCGCACTGAACACGTCGACGCGCACGTCGATTGGATCCACCGTGAGCTGCTGGGCGGGCATCCGGCGCGCGTGCTCGACCTGGGCTGCGGGCCCGGGCTGTATGCCAGCCGCCTGGCCCGGTTGGGACACGCGTGCACCGGGATCGACTTTTCCCCGGCCTCGATTGCCTACGCGCGGGACGAGGCGCAGCGGGAGGGGCTGGCGTGTACCTACGTGCAGGGGGACATTCGCACCGCCGATTACGGCGCGGGTTTCGATCTGGTGATGTTCATCTACGGCGAGCTCAATGCGTTCCGCCCAGAGGGGGCGGAAACGATCCTGCGCAAGGCCTGCGGCGCGCTGGCCGACGGCGGCGTGCTGCTGCTGGAGGTCTCTATGTTCGAGGCGCTCGAAAAATGGGGCAGGAGCGGGCCTTCCTGGTACACCTCCCCGACCGGGTTGTTCTCCGACCGACCGCATCTGTACCTGGAGGAGAGCTTTTGGGATGAGGAACAGAGCGTCGTCACTAACCGCTTCTTCGTCGTGGACGCCGAGAGCGGCGATGTGACGCCCTACGCGATGGGCACGCAGGCATACACAGACGAGGGGTATCGCGATCTGTTGGAGAAGTGCGGGTTTGGGAATGTCGCGTTTCTCCCGTCCTGGCCCGGCGGCGCGGAGCTTTTCCCCGTCGTCGCGCACAAGTAGAAAGTGACTCTATGAACATCCCGCTCAGGCGGTATTGGGACCTGCTCGCCGCTCACATCAAACCGCAGAGGGGCCGCTTTGCGCTGCTGACCGTCCTGCTGCTGGGCAGCATCGGTTTGCAGATCGTCAGCCCGCAGATCGTGCGCACCTTTATCGACGCGGCGACGACAGGCCGGGCTGTCGAGTGGCTGGCCACTGCGGCCCTGGCTTTTATCGGGATCGCGCTGTTGCAACAGGTGGTGTCCGTCAGCGCCAGCTACATCGGAGAGAACGTCGCCTGGACCGCCACCAACGCGCTGCGCGCCGAGTTGGCTCGCCACTGCCTGCGCCTGGACATGAGCTTTCACAACGACGTCAGCCCCGGCGAGCTGATCGAACGCATCGACGGCGACGTGATGGAGCTTTCCAACTTTTTCTCCCAGTTGGTCGTGCGCGTGCTCGGCAACCTGGTCCTGATGCTCGGCATCGTGCTGGCCGTCTTGCTGGAGGACTGGCGCGTGGGCGCCGGGTTCGCCGTTTTCTCGGTGATCACGCTTTACGTGATGAACCAGGTGCGCGGCCTGGCCATCCCCCATCAGAAGGCGCTGCGCGAGGCCAACGCCGACCTGTTTGGCTATTTGGAGGAGCGGCTGGCCGGGACCGAGGATATTCGCGCCAGCGGCGCGGTCGATTTCGTCATCCTCGGACTGTACAAGTTGATGTACCGCATCCAATGCCACTGGCGCAGGACCGCGGGCAAGTTCGTCATCATCCAGGGGACGGCCGGCGTGCTGCTCGCCGTCGGGATGGTCGTTGCTTTTGGGGCGGGGTACGTCCTGTTCAAAAGCGGCGCGGCCACCATCGGCACCGTCTATCTCTTGACCAGCTACATCGGCCTGCTGCGGAGGCCCATCCGCGAGCTGACCCAGCAGGTGGAAAATCTGCAAAACATCGGCGCCAGCATCGAGCGCCTCTCGGACCTGCGGGCCATCGAGAGCAAGATCAAGAACGGCACCGCTACTGGTTTTCCTGCTGGCCCACTGGCGCTGCGGTTCGATGGCGTGTCCTTTGCCTACAAAGAGAGCGATCCCGTGCTGCAGGAGCTGTCCTTCGAGCTACAGCCGGGCGCGGTGCTGGGGCTCCTGGGACGCACCGGCAGCGGCAAGACGACCCTGGCGCGGCTGGTGTTTCGCCTGTACGACCCCACCGCCGGCAGGGTCTCGTTGGGCGGCGTCGACGTCTGCGCCGCCGAACTCCAAGCCCTGCGCCAGCGCGTCGCCATGGTGACGCAGGAGGTGCAGCTCTTCCAGGCCAGCGTGCGCGATAACCTCACCTTTTTCGACCGCGCCATTCCCGATGAGCGGGTGCTGGCCGTCATCGAGGAGCTGGAGCTGACCGATTGGTACCGGGCTCTGCCGGAGGGACTGGGCACGGTGCTTGAGACGGGCGGGCGCGGCCTTTCGGCCGGGGAGGCGCAGCTGCTGGCGTTCGCGCGCGTCTTTTTGCGCGATCCCGGCCTCGTCATCCTGGACGAGGCGTCGTCGCGGCTCGATCCGGTCACCGAGCAGCGCATCGAGCGCGCGGTCGACAAGCTGCTGCAAGATCGGACCTCCATCGTCATCGCTCACCGCTTGGGCACACTTCATCGAGCCGACGACGTCATGATCCTGTCGGGTGGGCGGGTGATCGAGTACGGCGATCGCGGGAGGCTGGCCGCCGACCCGGCGTCGCGCTTCTATAGCCTGTTGCAGACGGGATTGGAGGAGTGGCTGGCGTGACAGAGGCGAATCGACGCACCAACGAATCGGCGAATGCTGAAGGCAAGGTCAGCGCGCTGCCTGCCTGGAAGGTCATTCTCAAGATGATCCAGTTCCGTCCCTGGCTGTGGCTGGGCAACCTGGGGGCGATGCTCGTCTTGATGCTGGGCTTTCAACTGCCGGCCATCGCCATGCGCGCGTTTTTCGATCTGCTCACCGACGAGGCCCAGGTCAGTTTTAGCATCTGGGCGCTCCTGGCGATGCTGTTCGCCTCCGAGGTCAGCCGCATCGTCGGCGTGTTCGGCCTGATCAACACGAACGTTCCCTTCTGGTGCAACACGATGACGCTGCTGCGCAAGAATCTGTTGCGGCATATCCTCAGGCGTCCCGGCGCGTCGGCCCTGCCCGATTCGCCCGGCGAGGCCATCAGCCGCTTCCGGGGGGACGTGTTCGAGATCCCCCTGTTTGCGCTGTGGATGAACGACCTGCAGGGATCGCTGTGCTTCACGCTGATTGCCTTGGGCGTCATGCTGAGCGTCAGTCCCACCATCACGCTGCTGTCGCTGCTGCCATTCATCGTCGTCGGCTTTATCGCCAACGCCGCCACCAACCGCATAGAGATGTATCGCCGGGCCAGCCGCAAGGCGGCCGGCAAGGTCACCGGCTTCATCGGCGAGTTTTTCGGCGCCGTGCAGGCGGTCAAGGTGGCGATGGCTGAGGAGGGCGTGATCGCGCGCTTTAACGAACTTAACGACGAGCGGCGCAAGCTCTCGCTCAAGGATCGCCTGTTTAACGAGATACTGTACTCGATCTTTCGCAACGCCGTCAACCTGGGGACCGGTGCGATCCTCATCCTGGCCGGGCAGGCGATGCGGGAGGGCACCTTCACGGTCGGCGATCTGGCGATGTTCACTTTCTACCTGGATTTTGTGGGCGATCTGACCGCTTTCTCGGGGCTGCTGGTGGCGCGCTACCGGCAGATCGGCGTCTCTGTCGAGCGCATGGCGCGCTTGATGGAAGGCGCGCCGCCGGAGGCTTTGGTCGAGTTTAGTCCCGTGTATATGGACGGCAAGTTCCCGGACGTGCGCTATCCGGCCAAGGCCGGCGTTGACCATCTGCGCACGCTGGAGGCGACGGGCCTGACCTATCGCCATCCCGGCAGCGAAATCGGCATCGAGGGCGTCGACCTGCGCCTGGCGCGCGGCGCGCTCACCGTGGTCACCGGGCGCGTGGGCTGCGGCAAGACGACGCTCCTGCGCGTGCTGCTGGGCCTGCTGCCGATGGACGCGGGCGAGATTCGCTGGAACGGCGAGCGCGTGACCGATCCCGCCGCGTTCTTTACGCCGCCGCGCTGCGCCTATACAGCCCAGGTGCCGCGCCTCTTTAGTGACTCGCTGCGCGATAACATCCTGATGGGATTCGATAGGGACGATGATTGTATCGTGCGGGCTATCCGCATGGCCGTGATGGAGCGCGACCTGGACGAGCTTGAGGACGGGCTGGAGACCAAGGTCGGGCCGAAGGGGGTCAAGCTTTCGGGCGGGCAGATGCAGCGCACGGCGGCGGCCCGCATGTTCGTCCGCGAGCCGGAGTTGCTCGTCTTTGACGATCTCTCCAGCGCGCTGGACGTGGAGACGGAGCGGGCGTTGTGGGGGCGGGTCTTTGAGCAAACCGACGCGACCTGCCTGGTCGTTTCGCATCGCAAAGCGGTGCTGCGCCGCGCGGATCGCATCATCGTCCTGAAGGATGGGCGGGTGGATGCGGTAGGCCGGTTAGATGAACTGCTGGAGACCTGCGAGGAGATGCAGCACCTCTGGCACGGCGATGTCGCTTGAGACTTGAAAAGTGTATCAACATCCATATTTCGATTTGAGGTTACACGGTGATGACGAGCTGGCGTCGTTGATGGGGAGCAAAGTCAGCGAGCGGGTCACGCTGCACGAGTGGCCGCTCTCGTGCGTGCAGCGGCTTGTGCTGGCCGACGGGCGCAGGCTGATCTACAAGGCGCAGTTCGGCCCGACGGTCGAATCTGCGTTCTACGCGAACGCCAAATCTGAACTCCTACCCTGGGCGGAGACGATCTATGAGCGGGACGGTCACGTGTGCATGTTGATCGAGTTCGTCGAGGGGCCGCTGGCCGAGGAGCTTGGCCTGGGAGCAGAGGAAGTGATTCGCATCGGGCGCGAGGTAACGGCCCAGATCGCGACCATCGAGGGCGAGCTACCACACTGTCTTGACATCACCGACGGGACAAAGTGGGAGACGCTGGCCGGCAGCTTGGTGCAGGACCTCAGGGCGCTGATCGACACCGGCGCGTTCACACTGACAGATGAGGCGGTGGTGCACGTCTTGGCGCAGTGGGCGTCCTCGGAGCCCGTCCTGGCAGCGCTTCGCGCACGCCCCGGCTACGTTCATCACGACCTCGGCGGAGACAATCTGTTCGTGCTGCCGGACGGCTATCGCGTCATCGACTGGCAGCGGCCCATCCTGGGACCGACCGATCTGGACGTCGCCACGCTTCTGAGAAGGCTGGGCGTCGACCCGCTGCCGCATGTGGGTGAGGGCGTCGTCCGCATGGTGGACTTGCTCAAAGTGTACTGGTTTACCCAAAGCGCGATCAAGTGGTTCCCCGCCGGGATAGCCGACTATGACGCACAGATCGCGGATATTGTGCGCGGCGGTTAGGAGAAGCAGCATGGATAAACGCATCAGAGAGTTGTACAACGATTCGATTCTGGACGAGGCGCTGGCACGCTATGGCGTGGCCAAAGAGGATGTCAGCTTGTTGGACGGTTTCGAGAGCTACATCTACGAGTATAGGAAAGGCGGCCGGCGATACGCCATGCGCGTATCGCATAGCCTGCATCGCACGTCGGATGCGACGCAGGGCGAGCTGGAGTGGCTCAACTACCTGGTCGATGGCGGCGTGCCCGCCGCGCGGGCCGTCCTTTCGGAGCGGGGGAACCTGGTCGAGCCGATCCCGGTGGCGGACGGCTCCCACTTTACCGCCGTCTCCTTCGAGTGGGCCCGGGGCGATCACGCCACCCGCGAGCGGTGGCAGGGCGGCCTGCCCGTCCGCCTGGGCCAGATCGTGGGCCGCATGCACGCGCTGACGAAGGATTTCGAGCCCAGCGAACCGCGCTTCAAGCGGCACGCGTGGGTCGATGACTACCCGGAGGGATTTGCGGAGCGGTACCTTTCCCCCGATGACGGTGTGGTCGTGGAAAAACTCGATCAGGTGCTGGCTTACTTGCATGGGCTGCCCGAGGACCGGGACTCGTACGGCTTGATCCACGTCGACGTCCACGGCGGCAATTTCTTCGTCGACGATGCGGGGCGGATCACGCTCTTTGACTTTGACGACTGCCAGTACGCCTGGTTTGCCTATGATATCGCCATGGCGCTGTTCTATGCCATCTCGCACGACTGCGTGAGCGCGGAGGACGTCGCTCACGCGAAGAACTTTTTCGGGCAGTTCATGCAGGGCTACCGGCGCGAGAACGAGATCGATCCGCAGTGGTTGGCGCAGGTCCCCTACTTTCTAAAGCTGCGCGAGATCGATCTGTACATCCTCATTCACCGCAGCCTGGATATCGACAACCTCGATCCGTGGTGCGCGAGCTATATGAGGGACCGCAAGCGCAAGATCGAAAACGATGTGCCGTACGTGGTGTTGGATTGGGGATCGTTTGCGTAGCCGGCGGAGACCTACCAGGTCGTGCGAACCTACGGTTCGCCTGAGACCTGCCAGGTCTTGCGCCGGATCATCGCCTCCCGCCGTGAACCGACGGATATCCACTTGACTGGCGCGCCGATCAGCTCCTCGACACGCAGAACGTAGGCCTGCGCGTTTTTTGGCAGATCGTCGAACACTCTGATCTCCGAGATATCGCACCGCCATCCCGGCAGCCGCTCGTAGACCGGTTTGGCGCGGTCGAGCGCGGGTGGATCGGGGAAGACTTTGGTGACCTCGCCGTCGACCTCGTAAGCGGTGCAGATGGGGATCTCGTCCAGGGTGCCCAGCACGTCCAGCAGCGTGAGCGCCACCTCCGTCGCGCCCTGCACGCGGCAGCCGTAGCAGGTGGCCACGGCGTCGAACCAGCCCACGCGCCGTGGGCGGCCCGTCGTCGCGCCGTACTCGCCGCAGTCGCCGCCCCGCTCGCGTAGCTCGTCCCCCTCTGCGCCGAAAAGCTCCGTCACGAACGGCCCGGTTCCCACGCAGCTCGAATATGCCTTGGCCACCGCCACGACGCGCGTGATCGCGGTGGGCGGCACGCCCGCGCCCACCGCTGCGTAGCCCGCCAGGGGCGAGGATGAGGTGGGGTAGGGGTAGATGCCGTGGTCGGGGTCGCGCAGCGCTCCCAGTTGTCCTTCGGCCAGGACGTGCTTACCTTGGGCCAGCGCGTCGTGCAGCAGGGTGGTCGTATCGCAGACGAAGGGCTTGATGCGCTCGCCGTCCTCCAGCAACTGGGGGACCATCTCCTCCAGGTCCATCGTCGGCTTGTGGTACAGGTGCTCGAAGAGCGTGTTCTTGACCGCCAGCGAGGCCGCCAGCCGGTCGCACAGCCGCTGCTCGTCGTATAGATCAGCGACTTGGATGCCAATCTTGGCGTACTTGTCGGCGTAGAACGGCGCGATGCCCTGCTTGGTCGAGCCAAAGCCGCGCTTGCCGCGCCGCTCTTCCTCGTATTCGTCCAGCAGCGGGTGGAAGGGCAGGATGACCTGCGCCCGGCTGGAGATGCGCAGCGTCGGCTCCGGCACGCCGCGTTGCACGAGTTCGGCCAGCTCCCTGAAGAACGTGGCGATGTTCAGCGCCACGCCCGGCCCCATGACGTTGACCACGTTGGGATAAAACACGCCGGAGGGCAGCAGGTGCAGGGCGAACTTGCCATAGTCGTTGATCACCGTGTGCCCGGCGTTGGCCCCGCCCTGGAAGCGCACCACATAGTCCGCCTCCGCCGCCAAATAGTCGGTCGTCTTGCCCTTGCCCTCGTCGCCCCAATTTGCGCCCACGATCGCCGTGACCGTCATCTCGGCCTCCTATACTTGATGATTGACAAACCCGGGTATCATCATACAATATCCCCGTTCATTTATCAATGCAATGTTTCTTATCATATCCATAAGTTTTAACAATACGGTTCTTTTGTGGTAACTGCGAAGCGTAGCTGAGCAGTTGTCTTCCTCACCTACAAGGGGAGGGTGGCGGGGGGTTCGAGGGCGGCGATCCTTCGGCTTCGCCCCTCGACTTGCTCGGGGGGCGCCTCAGGACAGGCGCCGCCCTCGAATCCCCATCTCTCCTTTTTCCAGGCGGGGGGTGCTGCTCGGGCGAATAGCCTGGTAGTTACCTTTTGTGATTCTCACATACAGTCTGCCTGCTCCTGAAGGAAAAGCGGGGGGTTGGGCGGGCGCGAAGCGCCCATCCACCCCCCATCTATCCTTTCATACGCAGGGTGAGTGTATTGCGAAAGGGTTTCCAAATGGTGAATCATGGAGCTAAACCAACTGCGTGGGTTCGTGACCGTCGCCAGGACGGGGAGTTTCACGCGTGCGGCGGAGGAGCTGTTTCTCTCTCAACCAGCGTTGAGTTTGCAGGTCAAGGCGCTGGAAAAGTCGGTGGGCGAGCCACTCTTCGAGCGGCAAGGTAGGCGGCTCTTGCTCACACCGGCCGGGCGCGTGATGCTCAAGCGGGCGGAGCAGCTCCTCGGGCTGGTGCAGCAGGCAGGCGAGGAGGTTCAGGCGCTCAAGGGACTGACGGGCGGGCGGCTCGTCATCGGGACGAGCGACAGCAACTGCCTCTACGTGCTGCCCGACCTGGTGCAGCACTTTCGGGCCAACTTTCCCGGCGTGGAGCTTAACCTGACTAACAGCCAGTCTACCAGCGTGGCCGAATTGGTGGCCGAGGGACAGGCCGATTTTGGCCTCGTCACCCTGCCGGTCGTGAATTCGCAGATCGCGTCCAGGCCGCTGTTCCGGCGCGAGGACGTGTTGATCTGCGCGCCGGGCCACCCGTTGCGGGCGCGATCCTCTATCACGCCCCAGGAGTTGGGCGAGTATCCATTGCTGCTTTTGGATCGAAACAGCCACAGCCGCAAGTCGCTGGACCAGGCGCTGGCGGAGGCCGGCGTGGCTCCAAAGCAGGTGATGGAGCTGGGCAGCATCGAGGTCATCAAGCGCTACGTGGAAATCGATCTGGGAATATCCGTCGTCCCGCGTTTCACGGTTGAGGCAGAAGTGCAAGCGGGGCGGTTGCACGCTGTCCCGCTGGATTGGCTGCCCGACTGCTTTGTAGGCGTCATCCAGAGGCGCGGCGGCTATCTCTCGCCCGCCGCGCAGATGTTCCTGGGCCTGCTCGAGCAGCACGTGGCGGAGCGCTGGGGGCATCTGTGAGTATCACGGGCATTTGCTTTGACAACTTTGGCACGCTGAGTTATAATGCGGACAACGTGGGGAATAGATTATAGGAGTTTTGAGGTGTTTCACTACGCAGGTCTGAACCAAATGCTGAATCTGAGCCGCATGGTTTCTTGGGAGGCCTTGCCTTGTCGTGGTGCGCCTGGTTTATGTTGACATAAAACCGTTTTTGATTTGCAAAGCCGTGAGCGCACCAGCTCGCGGCTTTTTTTATTTCAGCCAGGTTGCCGGGCACTTTTTTGGTGTGCGCGCTTGCAGTAGTTAGCGGGAATCCACGAGTGAGCTGTCGCTCTAGTCGCTATAGAAGTGCCCGGCACCTACAGACGATTTTGTAGGGAGCAAGTTCAATGATCGCCGTAAATCTGGATCGCGTGACCGTGACTTATGTGTCGGTGCCTGTATTCGAGAATCTCTCCTGGGAGATTCACGATGACCGCGTCGTGGGCCTGATCGGCCCGAACGGCTGCGGCAAGTCGACGCTGCTCAAGCTCATCGCGGGGGAATTGGCCAGCGATACAGGCTTTCTCGTTCGCAAGAAAGGCCTGACCGTTGGCTACCTGCACCAGGACCCCCGGCTGGAGCCGGGGCGCACCGTGTGGCAGGAGACCTTTTCTGCCTCGGCCGAGTTGGCTCGTGTGGAGATGGAGCTGGCCCGCGTCGTGGTCCAGTTGGCCGATCCCGCTATCTATGGCGACGGGGCGGCTCTGGCTCGCGTGCTGGATCGCCAGGCGCGGCTGCTGGACGAATTCGAGCGGCTCGGCGGCCCAACTTACGAGAGCCGCCTCCGCTCGACGTTGCTTCACCTGGGCTTTTCCGAGGTCGATTTCGACCTACCGGTGGACGTGCTCAGCGGTGGGCAGAAAAAGCTGGTGGGCCTGGCCAAACTGCTGGTCACCCAGCCTGATATGCTGCTGCTCGACGAGCCGGACAATCACCTCGACCTGGACGGCAAGGCTTTCTTGGAGCAGTTCATCCAGAATTACAAGGGGGCCGTCGTCATCGTCTCCCACGACCGCTACCTGCTCGATGGGGTGGTGGACGAGATCGTCGAGCTGGAGGATGGGCGGCTGACGCGCTATCCGGACTGCACTTACTCGCAGTACGCGGTCGAGAAGCAGCTGCGGCTGCTGCGCCAGCAGCAGCGGTATGAGGCGCAGCAGAAGGAGATCGCGCGCATCGAGGCGGCCATCGCCCGCTTTGAGGAGTGGGCGCACAGGGTGGTCAACGAGCGGCACATTCGTCAGGCGCGCAGCCGGAAAAAGATGCTGGAACGCATGGACAAGATCGAAAAGCCGATCCTCGACCGGCGCACGATGGGGTTGGAACTCAACGGCTGGCGCGGCAGCAACAAGGTGCTCGAGATCGTCGATCTGGACAAGGTGTTTCCGGCGGCGAATGGCGATGGCGAAGATATCATCTTGGCCGGTCTCAATTTGCTCGTCTGGCGCGGCGAGCGGGTTGGGTTGGTCGGGCCGAATGGCGCGGGCAAGTCGGTGCTTTGTCGCATCATCCTGGGCCAGGAGCCGCTCGATGGCGGCGAGTGTAAGATCGGCCCCAGCGTCAAGGTGGGCGCCTACGCTCAGGAGCACGAGACGTTGGATTATGGCCGCACGCCGATCGACACGGTGCGCCACGCGGCCCCGATGTCCGAGAACGCAGCGGTCAGCTTCCTGGGGCGTTTCCTGTTCACATACGAACAGGCGCGCGGGTTGGTGGGGAATCTATCTGGCGGGGAGCGCAGCCGGTTGCAACTGGCGCTGCTGATGCTTTCGGACGCCAACTTTTTGCTGCTGGACGAGCCGACCAACAACCTGGACATCCGTTCTGCCGAGGTGCTGGAGGAGGCGCTGGCCGAGTTCGAGGGCACGCTGCTCCTCATCTCTCACGACCGCTACTTTCTCGACCGGGTGGTGGACCGCGTCGTGGAGCTAGATGGCGGCGCGCTGACCGAGTACGTTGGCGGGTACAGTGATTATCGGGAGGCTAAAGCGGGTCAGCGGATAGGCACGTGAGAAATCTTGAGTTGAACCACAAAGACGCAGAGGGCGCCAAACTTTTGTCCTTTGCGTCTTTGGTAAAAAAACTGTAACTACTCAGCCTTGCTTCGCAGTTGCCTTTCGCGTGTGAAAAGAGAGGGAGCGGGGGTTTGGAGAGCGAAATCGATCGGGAGTCGGATGACACGCCAGGAAAAGTAAGGTATGCTTTACCTGGCAGCGTTGTCATATCTCATTCGCTCCTGGAGGCAAGGTGAATGTCCCTGAAGTCGGTAATAACACTGTTTGGCGCCGTCTGGCTATCGTGACCGCCCTCTTGTTTCTGCTTGTCGGGCCGAACTTTGGCCCAATCCCGACCCTGCTGATGAGTCAGTGTCTGTCCATCGAGGCTTCGGTCGTCGCTTTGCTCGTATCGTTTTGGATCGGTTTTTGCATCATCATCGCCGTGATCTTGTGAACAATTGAGTCGGGGCGCAGCTTAGAGTATTTATCACATACCAGGCCTGCCGCCGTTGGTTCCAGGAAGCGGCTACCCTTATCACGGCTGCGGCGGCGGGCCGGAATCCGGCGGGATCGTCTCCCCATCCGGCATCTCGCGCAGGGTGTGGCACGGGACGACCTGCACGTCCTCCCACTTGTACCCCTCCGCGACGAACGTGTCGATATCGCGAATCCAGCGCTTGGTATCTCCCTCCAACACATAGACGTGTGGGCTTGTCTCGCACTTGGCCAGCAGGGATAGCGGTGAGCCGAGCTTGAAGTGGTCCAGGAAACCGCTTCCTACGATGTGCACGTCTCCCCAGACAAAGCCGTACGCTTCGAACGTGGCCATGTTGCTGATCCATCGGAACTGGCCGTCCTGGTAGACGTAGATTCTCTCGTCGCCTTCTTCTTTGACCACCAGCCCATCTCTGATTACCAAAGAGGCAGTATCGGGCAGGGCGGTCGCCAGGGTCGTGCCGTGGCGGTTCAGGGGGATGTTGACCAGCACGATGGCGACGAGC
>JAFGED010000186.1 GCA_016931785.1 Anaerolineae bacterium | reverse complement strand
GTATCTCAAGCGGTTGATCCGCAAGGGGTACGTCAAGGCGACCAAGATGGAGCGCCGCCGGCTAAAGTACTTTGTCACGCCGCAGGGCCTGGTACTCAAGGCGAGATTGACGTCGGAGTATATGCAGTATTCGCTGCGGGTCTACCGGGAGCTGCGGCAGGCGGCCAAAGACACGCTGGCCCGGGTGCGCGACCGGGGATACACGACGGTCTGGGCCGATGGCAAGGGCGAGGCGATGGAGATCTTTCGGCTGACCTGCTTGGAGGAAGGCGTGCAGGTCAATTCCCGTTCTTCGCCGTTTCCGAAAGTGCAGGCGGAGGGTACGGGGTATATCGTAGAATGGATGGAGTGAAAGATAACGAGATATCTCATCCATCACGTGAAACCTTTGGAGGCAGGGCAGTTTCCATACCCACACGATGAACGACGCCAGACTAGACAACGATTCGCCTGAACAATCGCACCCGATGACGTGGTCTTTTAGCTGGGCGTTACTCTGGGAAAGCGTGCGGCGCCGTCTCCTAAATCGTCGTTTTTGGCGCGACACCGGTTTGTTGATGCTGGCGAACGTCATCGTGATGGTACTGGGCCTGATACGAGTGCCGGTGGTGACCCGCATTCTCTCCAAGGATGAAGTAGGCATGATGGGTGTCGTGGCATCCATTCTTCCTTTCCTGCAGCTTCTCTCCCTCTCTGGCCTTGATGGAGCCACTTATCACTATGTAGCCAAAGGCTATCCTGCGGCTCTTCAAGTCAACGTGTCCACGCGACTTCGTTGGTCGATGCTCAGCACGATAGGTTTCCTGATCGGAGGAGTGTATTGGCTGTTGGCCGGCAAGCTAATCCTGGCCGGGCTCTTTACTATCGCCGCGCTGACTTATCCGGTGACAACTGGATTGACAACTGTGGCCGGCGTTCTCTCAGCGCAGGAGCGTTTCGTTCACCTGTTCTGGTACCGCATCGGCGAGGCGCTGACGCGCTACGTGGGCTTTGGACTGCTCTTACTCCTCCCCGTGTCGTCTATTCGGGTGCTCTGGTTTTCTCTGGGAGACAGCGTGGCATTGGCTGCATTGCAGGTGGGGGTAGCCATCTGGTTGATCAACCGACTGCATCAAACCAAATCATCACCGATGCCTCCGCCTGAGCAAAGAGAGATGATCCGTTATGGCAAGCATTTAACAGCACTCAACAGCATCTCCACGATTCAGACAAAGGCAGATGGGTTCCTGGTCGGCTGGTTTCTTCCTTTTGGCGTTATGGCTGACTATACGATTGCTGATCTTGTTTACACTCAGTTCAAGAATCTTTGGGCGATCTATTATGCTGTGCGTTATCCACCCCTGGTCCGTTTGCCGCTGGCGCGCCGGCGGCGACGGATGATATTGGAGATGGCTGTCATTTGGCTCGCTTTTATCCTGCTTGGACTGGCCGCTGGGACCGGGCTTTGGGTATTGGTGCCGGCAATCTTGCCATCGGAGTATCGCTCTAGCTTGCCCTTCATCGGTTGGCTACTGGCGGCATTTGCAGTAAGCATCCCTGGGTTCTTTGTCGAGACGTACTTTCGCACCCGGCAGGACGAGCGGAGCCAATACGCGCTGCGCGGGGTAGCGGCGATATGCGGAGTCCTTTTCCCCTTGATTTTTATGCTTTTCTGGCAGGGTTATGGCGTTGTGGTGGGGCGGTTTGTGGCAGGGTCGGTGCTTTCTATCGCCGGTGCTTATCTGTTCGTTCAAGACGTCCTTCGAAAGCCTGACACAACGCTAGATGCACAGGCTGATCAGGGAGGGGCGTGAACGATGCCCAACGTTCGGAAGAGGCTCATAGAGACGCTCTTTGGTTACAAATACCATTCACGGGAAGAAAGAGCAGTTTACATCGTGCGTTACTTTCGCGAGTACTTAGCAGGACGAGTGCTAGATGTAGGCAGCGGAGGGGCAGGCTTGTGTTCTTACCTTGATGAAGGTGTTAGTATTGATCTTAATCCGGCGGCTAGCCCTGATGTCTTGGTTGATCTCGAAAGAGGCAATTTGCCGTTTGCCTCCAACAGCTATGAGTGTGTGGTGTGCACAGATGTCTTGGAGCATTTAGAGAACCTTCACGGTATCTTTGCAGAGCTGGTCCGCGTTTCACGTCGATACTTGATTATTAGCTTGCCAAACAACTGGCTAGAAGCGCGGGCCATCATATGTAGAGGTCAACACATGCGGTCTATGAGACGATACGGGCTACCTCTTGATAAGCCATTCGACCGACACCGTTGGTTTTTCGGCTACGCAGAAGCCGAGGACTTTGTATATGGAATGGCTGCCCGTATGGAGCTAAAGGTAATAGAATGCAGAACTTACTTTGGAACGCGAAATCACATCAAAGCAGCGGCGCTTCGCCCTTGGATGTCTTCCAGGAGGCTTCATAATCTGCTTGCCTCCGTTTTATGGGCTGTTCTAGAGGTGTGAGATAATGAGTCAGTCCCGAACCGGTTTTCAGTGCCAGACTTGGAAAACGAGTTGTTACAAACGCTGAAGCTGTGAAAATGAACAGGGAAACGTGTATCTATCGGGAACGTCTGGCCCAATTCACGCACAGGGCCGACACAAAAGAGACCTGGGAAAAACGCTGGAGCTCTGTTGATTTGAGGCAGGTATATCATTGGGCAGACCAGGGAGCACTGGGCGTTTATCGGAAAAGTTTTCTCAAACACCTTCCCTATGGTGGATTGATCGTCGAAGCTGGTTGCGGTACTGGACGTTATGTGCGGGCTCTAATAAGCTATGGCTACAGAATCGTAGGTATAGAGTGGGAGGAACAGATCATCAAACGGGCTAAGCAAGTCTGGCCCAATGCTCCACTGATTTGTGGTGACGTGCGCTGTTTTCCTCTTGTTGACCAATCGGTGGTTGCTGTTGTCTCTTTAGGAGTGATTGAGCACTTTGAGGATCCTTGGCAGGTTCTTCGCGACACAACTCGCATTTTGCAGTCTGGGGGGATATTGTATTTGGTCGTGCCCTATGCCAATCATCTGCGCCGCTTCTTGGCTGCACGTGGAAAGTACCCTAAACGCGCCGATGGAAGAGGATTCTATCAATACTTTCTCTCTGATGACGAAATCGGTTCAGCCTTGCAGGCGATTGGATTTGAGGTTAAAACCTCTTTTTCCACAAATGCGTTCGCCGGGTTGAAAAATGAGTTTCCTTGCCTGGGAAACCTGAGAAGATTGCCATATGCGCACCGCCTGATCAATGGACTCGATCGACTGCGCTTTCTCGGCCCTTGGTTCGGGCATGTGGTGCATTATATCGCAGAGAAGAGGGTAAGCTGAGATGTTAATCGTTTCTATCAAGAATTGGATCAAACAACTACACGGCGCAATCTATCGCCTCGTCTTGCCGGCCCTAGTCCGTCCTCCGATGGCGCGATACCGTGGCCAGGTTTGCACCTTGACGCGCATGAGCATTATGCGCTTTTTAGAATCTTGGCAGGATTGCGTCCATGGCCGGGTGTTGGACGTCGGTGTGGGCACTTGGCCTTACCCGCGTCAACTGCTCCGGGAGCGTTGCGAGTACATCGCCACCGACTGTTTCGAACATCCCAACATTGACGTGGTCAGCGATATTCAACACCTGACCGAGGTGTTCCACCGGGAGAGCTTTGATTTTGTCATTTGCACCGACGTTCTTGAGCACATTCCACATCCATGGGAGGCGGTCCGAGAGCTGTACGCTGTCCTAAAGCCAGGGGGGGTGTTGCTGCTCACCACACCCTTTAACTTTCACCTGCACGGAAACGAGCAGGTGCGCGACTATTGGCGAATATCAGACGACGGTTTGCGGATGTTACTGCAGGAGGTGGCTGGCTTTGAGCGAGTCGAGATTACTCCTATCGGACATCCCGAGTTCCCCTTCTCCCACACCGTTGTGGCAAACAAGAGAGGGTAAACGATGTTGGTCTTTCTGAATATGGACGGACGGGGCAAGGGGGGACCACAGGTCTGGACCGGGCGCCTGCGTAGACTGCTGGAACAGCGCGGCTATGGCATCACGCTAAATCTGAACGACGATTGGGCTGCGGCATTGTTCATCATTGGCAACGAGGGCATTGACCAGGCGATAGAGCGCAACGGCGTTGTCGGCTACCGGGTGGCAAATGCATACCTGCCTCCGTGGTTCAAGGTGATGGGACAGGCGATGAGGCCCGAGCACCACGCCGTGAATGCAGCCATTGCCCGGGCCTTGGAATTGACAGACGTTGTCATCTATCAGTCGCAGTGGGGAAAAGAGCAACTGGATCGCTACTTGTACCAACGCGCCGACCGTTATGCGATCATCCATAACGGTGTGGATTTGGAGATTTTCTCGCCTGGCCAACAGCGACAAGCCGAATTACCCATCTTGGGCACCGTGGGCGTGCTGCGCTACGAATACCGCCTCAAGACTTTTTTCGAGGTCTCTCGCCGGTTGCAGACCCCCCATCGCCTGCTCGTCGTCGGCAGTCTGGACGGAGAGGCCTCGGAGGTGATGGCACACTATCGAAATGATCCGCAGGTAGGGCCTCGCATCATCCATCAACCCTATACCCCGCCGGAACAGCTACCCGATTTCTATCGCAGGATGAGCGTGCTGATCCACCCCGTCAGTGGCGACGCGTGCCCGAACACGGTGGTAGAGGCTTTGGCCTGCGGCGTTCCAGTGGTGGCACCGCGCTTTGGCGGAACGGCAGAGCTAGTAGGGGCGGGAGGATGCCTTTTCGACGCCGATCCTTGGGTTTACGACGGCCGCTTCCTCGAAGCGATGACGGCCGCGACAGAGGAAGCTTTGACACAGAACGAGGAACTGGCACATCTAGCACGACGGCGGGCAGAAGGAGCACTTAGTAGCGCCCAGATGGTTACTCGCTACCTGGAAGCACTGAATCTGCAGCCCTATGCCCCGATATCAACCACGGCGCCCTCATCATTTTACCGCCGGCTACGTCGACAAGGAGCGGAGTTGATCGCGCGTCCACGCTTTTACGCAGCGGTTGCCTGGCGTAAAGCCAACCATTGGTATCGAAGATTGGCTCCTCCACCGCCAAACCCCAAGCCGCGCATTGCTTTCACATTGTACGATTTCCACGTCGGGGGAATTGAGAATTGGCTCTACCGGCTGGCGCGTGCATTGCAAGATGAGTTTGACTTTTATTTTCTTGCAACTACCGTGCCCGATTTTCTCCCAAAGTTCAAAGAGGTGGGCGCTTGTGCTTTCCTTCCTTCGCCAGTCAAAATGCGCGTTTATTTGCAAAAGCACAACATGGACATCGTGCAGGTACATAACCAACGCTGGCCCATCGATGCATCCCTGGCGGCCGGTGTGCCCCACGTCATAGAACGCACAGACGGCACTCGGAGCTGCACACGCGTGAACAAATCAGGGCTAAGCCTAATCATTGCCTCGTCTCAGGGAACCATCCCCCTCATCGGTAAACACTTTCCTGCCGATCAAGTCCGGCTGATCTACAACGGCATCGACTTGAGAGGAGTTGACGCTACAGCGCGAGAACGTCCATGGCCAGAGGAGTGCTTCGTGGTAGGGCGCGCCAGCCGCTTTGGACGGGGAAAGAACCTGAGCATGTTGATCGAAGCGGCCGCTCGATTGCGAGATCGTTTGCCCAATCTCAAAATTGTTCTCATAGGAGGAGACTCGGTGATGCCGGGGGCAGAACACATAGAGGACGAACTGCGCAGGCAGGCTGCGCCGCTGGGCAGCACGGTGGAGTTCATGGGTATAGTCGAGAACACCTTGCCGCTGGTCAAAGGTTTCGATGTGGGGACTTGTGTCTCTAGCCCAACCAACGAAGGCATCCCCAATTCTCTCATTGAAGCCATGGCCTGCTGCAGGCCGGTCATCTCTACGTCAGTCGATCAGATTCCCGAACTGGTCCAAGACGGTACCAACGGAATCCTCATCCCCCCGGGTGACGTGGGCGCTTTCTGCGACGCCATCGAACGGCTGGCAAGAGACCCTGTGTTGCGACAACGCCTGGGTGAAGCAGGTCGCCGGACCATCGAAGAGAAATTCTCTCTAGAGCGAGCGGCAGAACTGTACGCAATCACTTATCGTGAATTGCTGGAGCATTAGCCGTGCATATTGGGTTTTCTTTGCTGGATCTGGCGATGGGGGGAGCGCAGACTTTCTTCGTTCAGCTGGCGCAGGGGTTGGCCACGCGAGGGCACGCAATCTCCTATTGGTTGGCAGCCGACGCCAACGACGTGCAGCACATTTATCCCCCATTGAAGACGGCACTCGACGACGTAGTGCGACCGGTTCAGCACCCGTGGGATTTGTGGAAAGCCGACGTGATTCACCTAGATGGCTACCACAACCTGTGGCGCAAACTGCCCTATTTACCCCACTGGCAACGCTGCGTGGAGACATACCATTCTACGTACAGCGTGCAACGCGCTGGGCCGCTCTATCCTCCGCACCGTGTGGCTGTTTCCCGGGCTGTGCAACAGCAGCTCCGCCTCCCGGCACATCTCGTTTATCAAGGGATTCCATTCCATTCCCTACCAGCTGTGGCTGACAAACGCTTCGAGGTCGCAATTCTGGGCCGTATTCACCCCGTGAAGAATCATCGCTTGTTTTTGAGGATATGTGCCGAGCTCTACCGCCAGCGCGGCGCTTGTTCAGCATTACTCATCGGCGGGCATCCAAAACCCAGCCCATACCAACAAGCTATTGATGCCGAGATTGCACGCCTGCGTGCATTGGGGGTAGACATCCATTTAGCCGGTGATGTGCCTGCAGACTCTTTGTGGACGCGGTTGGTTCAAGCGCACATTCTGCTGGTCACTTCCCATACTGAGGGCTTTGGACGCATGGCAGTCGAGGCCATGGCTGCTGGTCTGCCGGTGATTGCCAATCCCGTGGGTGGGCTCGTGGAAATAGTCCAACACGGTGAGACGGGCTTTTTGGTCAAACAGGATGACGTGGAATCATTTGTCACTGCAACTATCCATCTGCTGGATAATCCTGGCTTGCGGCGAAGTCTGGCCGAGCGGGGACGTGCGGTCGTCGCGGCGCGGTTTTCGTTGGAGAGCATGCTCGAGGCTTATGAAAGCCTGTATCGCTCAGTCATTACCCGTGGTTGATTTGCTATATGGACATCCTTTGCTTTTCTACCACCGATTGGGACGAGATTTGGGGCAGCCGTCAGCAGATTATGAGCCGCTTGTCCGCGGCGGGAAACCGGGTATTGTTCATCGAACGCCAGGTGGGGCCAGAGCATCTGCTGCGCGACCCGGCTTTGCGCGCACGTAAGTATGCTGCCTGGCGTGCGCCAGCGCTACGTCAGATCCAGCCCAGCCTCTGGTTGTGGCAGCCGCCGTTGTTACCGCCAGGACGTTACTATAGCCAGCGGCTAAACAACTGGGGGCAATGGCTTTTGGCGTGCAAAATCCGACCGGTGCTGAAAAGCCTGGAATTTCAGCCTCCTTTGCTGTGGCTATATCCGCCACATTCTGCGCCGTTGTTGGGAAAATTCAACGAGCCGCTAGCAGTATATCACTGCATCGAACGTTTTGTTGGCGGACAGACCGGGCGTAAACGCGATGTGATGCTGGCTCAAGAGACCGTTTTGTTGCGTCGAGCTGACGTTGTCTTTGTGCACGCTGATGGACTGCGTCGGTTATATACCCCTCTTGCTCAACGCCTTTACGTGGTACCTAGCGCTGCCGACGTCGCGCACTTTCAATCCACCACCGAGGTATACCCGGATGTGGCATCTTTGCCCCATCCACGGCTGGGAATCATTGGCACTCTGGATGGACGCATTGACATTGACCTGCTATGTACCATCGTCCAAGCTCACCCCGACTGGCACCTCATCTTGATCGGGCCGATACGGCCCGGTCGTGCTGACTTCCGCACGCTAAAGGCACATTCCAACGTTCATTTTCTGGGGGAGCGCTCCTTCAGTACTTTGCCGGCACTGGCCAATGGCTTGGATGTGCTCCTGCTCCCTTACGTTCACAATGAATTGACCGATTTCATCAGCCCGATCAAACTATACGAGTACCTAGCCGTCGGCAAACCCATCGTTAGTGTCAATTTGCCAGAAATTGAACCGGTGCGAGAGTGGGTGTCAACCGCCGATACCCCTTCTGCCTTTGTGCAAGCTATTGTTCAAGCGTTGAGCACGGACAAACCGGCTCTTCGGCAAGCGCGCCAAAATGCTGCCTGGCAACACACTTGGGACTTGCGCGCTCGAACGATGTGGCAAATCATTCAACAAACGCTAGAGAGGTCAAGCGATGCAGCTTGTTGATTGGCTCGTCACCGAGTTGTGCGTAGCGGGAGGAGCCGAGACCTTTGTGCGTCGTGTAACTCCACGCCTCAGACAAAGCGGTTGGAACGTTCGCGTTGTCACCTTGGTAGGAGGGGGTAGCCTAGCGCATGATCTCCGTGCAGATAACGTACCAGTAATAGAATTGGCGGCCTCCAAGCGCGACCTGTCGTGCGCTCTAGTACGGCTCTACCGCCTATGGCGACGCGAACCACCCGCTCTGATTCACACCCATTTGTACCACGCCGGTATCGTGGGGCGGATTATGGCCCGCTTCATGCACCTTGCGCCAGTCATTGTACATCAACACGGGCCAGAAAGCTACCGCTCACGGCTGCGCACGGTGGTGGATCGAATGATTGCTTCCTGGGGTGCATGTTATGTCACAAGCTGTCAGGCGGTAGCCGAGGTTTTGCACCGCCGGGAACGCATCCCGCCTGCTCGAATTTACACCATCTATAACGGTTTGGATCTCAAACCTGACATGTCAGTTGCGCGTCCTACCGACTGGCCCGTTCCTCCTGGCGCACTAACTATAGGTTGCGTAGGGCGGTTCTCGTCGGAAAAAGGTCAGCTTGATTTACTGGAAGCGTTGGCCTGCCTTTGCCCTGATGCGCCGCTACCCCACTGCATTTTTCTTGGCGATGGGCAAATGCGTCCCTACCTCAAGCAGCGTCGTAGTACGTTGAATCTGATCGAACGGGTGCATTTTATGGGCGTTCGAAACGATGTAAAGAGTTGGCTTTCTTGTTTTGATCTTTTTGTTTTGCCTTCGTTATGGGAAGGCATTTCGCTGGCTTTGCTGGAAGCCATGGCCGCCGGTTTGCCCGTCGTCGCCACGGCCGTTGGTGGCACGCCAGAGGTTGTCGTCGACGGCGTCACCGGCCTGCTCGTTCCCCCCGCCGACCCCGATGCTCTCGCCCAGGCCATCTCAACGCTCTTGCGCAATCCCGATCTGCGGCGTAGCCTGGGGCAGGCCGGACAAAGACGGGTGCTAGAACATTTCAGCATGACTTCCACAGTGCGGAGGATCATTGCCTTGTACGAAGCACTCTTGTGCGAGAAAGGAATAGACTGACATGGCTTTCTACCTGGTGACAGGCGGGGCTGGTTTCATCGGCTCCAACATTGTCGAGGAATTAGTGCGGCGCGGCGAGCGCGTGCGCGTGTTGGATAATTTCAGCACCGGCAAGCGGGAGAACATCGTCCCGCTCTTGGAACACATCGATCTTGTGGATGGCGACCTGTGCGACCTATACACCGTGCGGCAGGCCGTGGAAGGTGTAGACTGCATATTGCACCAGGGGGCACTTCCCTCGGTCCCTCGCTCCATCGCTGACCCCCTGGCCAGCAACGCGGCCAACGTCACCGGCACGCTGCACGTGCTGGTGGCTGCTCGCGACGCATCCGTCCGCCGCGTGGTCTACGCCTCCTCCTCCTCTATCTATGGTGACAGCCCAACCCTGCCCAAGAAACCGGACATGCCCGCGCAACCCAAATCGCCCTACGCCGTCGCCAAGTTGGCGGGGGAGGGATACTGCCGTGCCTTTGCCGAGGTGTACGGTCTGGAAACGGTGAGTCTGCGCTACTTTAACGTCTTTGGCCCTCGACAGGACCCCACTTCCCAGTACTCTGCCGTCATCCCCCTGTTTATCACGGGCCTACTGCGAGGTGAGCGCCCAACTGTTCACGGCGACGGGCTCCAATCCCGCGATTTCACCTACGTCTCCAACGTAGTGCAAGCCAATCTGCTGGCCGCCAATGCCCCTGACGTGTCCGGGCGGACGTTCAACATCGCCTGCGGGCAGCGGCATACGCTCCTGGATATGATCGCCATTCTCAACGACATCCTGGACATCCAGATCGCGCCTGTACATACTGCCTCACGCCCTGGCGACGTGCGCCATTCGCTGGCGGATATCACCGTGACGCAAGAAATGTTGGGCTACCACGTCGAAGCAGATTTTCGCGAGGGACTGCGTCGAACGGTGGCTTGGTACAAAACAAAGCGCGATTGGCGATGAGCGACAAGCGCACCCCCGTTCTCCACATCATCACCCGCCTGATCGTCGGCGGCGCGCAAGAGAACACTATGCTGACGGCGGCGCTGCTCGATCCTGGCCGCTACGCCGTAGACGTCATCTCCGGCCCGCAGACCGGTTCCGAGGGCAGCCTGATCGAGGATGTGCGCGCCCGCGGCGTCCCGCTCACCATCGAGCCGGCGCTGGTGCGCGAGATCCATCCCGCCAAGGACCTGCTGGCCGTCGTCCGCCTGGCCCGCTTCATCCGGCGCGGCCGCTACGCCATCGTCCACACCCATTCCAGCAAGGCCGGCATCCTGGGCCGCTGGGCGGCGCGGCTGGCTGGGGCTCCCGTCATCGTCCACACCGTCCACGGCTGGGGCCACCACGAGCGCCAGCACCCGATCGTGCGCCGCTTCTACATCCTGCTGGAAAAGGTCACCCAGCGCGTCACCGATAAACTCATCGTCGTCTCCCCGCGCAATATTGAGAAGGGACTGGCCGACGGGATCGCCGCCCCGGCAAAGTACGTCACGGTGCGCAGCGGCATCGAGCTGGATCGCTTCCGGCGGCCGGCCCGGCCGCGTGAGGTCGTGCGCGCCGAGCTTTCCATCCCGCCGGATGCGCCGGTGGTGGGGATGGTGACGCGCCTCTCGCCGCAAAAGGCCCCGCTCGATTTCGTGGCCGCCGCGGCGCAGGTGGCCGCGCGCCGGCCGGGCGCCCACTTTGTCGTCGTGGGCGATGGCCCCCTGCGCGCCGAGGTCGAGGCGCGGATTGCTGCTGCCGGGCTCGCCGCGCGCTTTCGCCTCACCGGCCTGCGGCGCGACGTGCCCGATCTGCTGCACAGTTTCGACCTCTTTGCGCTGAGCTCGCTGTGGGAGGGGCTGCCGCGCGTGCTGCCCCAGGCGATGGCCGCCGGGCTGCCCGTCGTCGCCACGGCGGTCGACGGCAACGCCGAGGCAGTGGAGGATGGCGTCAACGGGCTCCTGACCCCGCCGGGCGACCCTGCGGCGTTGGCCTCCGCGCTGCTGCGCCTCCTGGACGATCCGGCGCTGGCGGCGCGGCTGGGCGCGGCAGGCCGGGAGCGAGCCGAGGAGTTCGGCGCGCGCAAGATGGTCGACGATATCGCGGCCTTGTACGAGACGCTTTTGGCCGATTTGTCCCACGACAACAAGTGAATCACGCATATCACGCATCACGCATTACGCATTACGCATTACGTTTACTCCTTTTGCCCATCATCGCCCTCGGCGCTTCCCTGCGCTTCCACCACCTGGGCAACAACGGCCTGTGGATCGACGAGGCCTTCAGCGTTTGGATGGGGCGGCAGCCCGTGGGCCAAATGCTGGGCTGGCTGGCGCGCATCGACCAACACCCGCCGCTGTACTACCTGATGCTGCACCTGTGGATGCGCCTCGGCGATGGCGAGGCGGTCGTGCGCGCGCTCTCCGCCCTGTGCGCCACGCTGACCATCCCCGCAATCTACCTGCTGGGCCGCCGCCTGGCCGGCCGCGGGGTTGGATTGCTGGCCGCGCTGATCCTGGCCGTCTCGCCCTTCCACGTTTACTTTGCCCAGGAGGCGCGCATGTACGCGCTCCTGGCGCTGAACGCCTCCCTGGCGCTGCTTGCCCTGGCGCGACTGCTGACCGATCCGCGCGCGGTCACGCAGACTTTAGGGCGGCAGCTCGTCGACTTTTGGCGGGAATGGCGGACCACCCGCCGCAGGCCCCCGCTGCGCGCCATCGAGACCGACCTGGCCTGGCTGGCCTACGTCGTCTTCACGGCAGCGACGCTTCTCACCCACAACACGGCGGTCTTTCTTCCCCTCGCCGCCAATCTCTTTATCCTCGGCTTGTTCACAGTCCGATGCGCTCTATCTCCTCTTTGTCCCCTTGTCCCCTTGTCTTTGCATCTTCCCTCCCTGTGCAACTGGCTCCTGGCTCAGGCGGGCGTGCTGCTCCTTTGGAGCCCGTGGCTCCCGGCCTTTATCTCCCAGAGCATGGATGTCTATCGCGAGTTCTGGCTGCCCGCGCCGACGTTGGAGACGGTCGCCGGTACGGTGGGGGCGTTCGTGGGCGGGCTGCTTCCCTTGCCCCTTCCGGCGGTTTGTGTCCTTGGGGTTCTCTGCACGGCGCTCGTCCTGCTGGGGCTCTTCCATTTCAGGCGCGAGCCGGCACGCGCGGCGCTCCTGCTCGTCTTTTTCGCCACGCCGATCCTGGGCGAGTGGCTGGTCAGTCTGTGGCGGCCCATCTTTTACGAGCGCACGCTGATCTGGGCCTCGCTCCCGCTTTACGTGCTGCTGGCGGCGGGTATCTGTGGCCTTTCACCACAGAGACGCAAAGAGCGCAAAGGCTTTATGGGGAAAAGCCAGAAAACCCCACCGCTTGCGGTGGGGATGAATGGCAAAGCGGGGGATT
>JAFGED010000185.1 GCA_016931785.1 Anaerolineae bacterium | reverse complement strand
TGCCCTCGAAAAACTATCACAACCGCGAAGATTTTTGGGACACGGATTTCACGGATAAACACGGATGGGGATTTTTTTCAATCCGTGCAAATCCGTGTTCATCCGTGTCCAAAGAGATTCGGTTGCGGCCGGAGGCCGCGCTATGGATAATCCTAAAGTCACAACATATCCTCTAAAAACCTGTTAAACGCCCCTGATGAAATATCCAGCATCGAGGAGCCAACCAGAGCCTTTTCACTTCATCACTTGTTGTAGCCCTCGCCCATCATCGCATCGACATTTCTGCAGAGCAAATCCCACAGGCCCGGTTGAGCGCGAATGCGACCGAGCGCCAACAAACCAGACTCTGCGATGGCCTGGTTCATCTTGCACGCATAACTCGAAACGCGATCTATCGTCTGATTCTCAGTGTATGGCACCTTGTAACAGACCCGGCAAAAATCACGTGCCCAGCATAGAAAACACCTGCCTGGGGCTTTCCGTCGACCAACTCTCGACCAATTGCACCGCAGCTTCCCGGAACACGTCAGCGTTCTCAAGCTGATTCCTGCAGCCGAGCCTGTGCCCTGGTTCGACCGCAACAGGAGCGACGTGGCAATCCCTTATACCGAACTCGCGGTCAAAATAGTCCGCCAGGTCCATCACGCTGAAACCAGCAGCGTGATGTGCAGACGTGTAGGTCGCCTCGATTCTAGAGGGCTCACGCCCACCCGTGGCCTCCTGGGTGCGACGGATATTGCGCGCGATGCGCCGGAAGGAGCCTTTTTCATCACAGGATACCCTCAGAAGATCGTTGATCTCGGCAGGGCCATCGAGACTGACAGTCACCAGAAGCTCGTAACGTCGAATGATATCCAACATCCTCCGACTGAGGACCAACCCATTGGTCACCATCCCCAAACGTGGCATTTGAAGAACAGCCCGCTGGTGATAGAGTTCCAAAACGCGCTTACAACAGACCTCAATCGCATCCGGATTCAGGATGGGTTCGCCGCCAAAAAACATCACCGTGTGCACATTCTTGTAATGCTCGAACACGCGCTCAACAGCTTGACAGGCGATCTGCGGAGTCATCAGCGCTCGATTCCCACCGTAGGAACCGCCACCAGCATAGCAATACCGGCACCGCATGTTGCAATCATTGCTGACGTTCAAGACCAATTTTTGCAACATGCCAGGCGCCTCCTTCACGACGCGTACAGAAGGACACGCAGCGACAAGCTGGCTGATTCGAACGACGAGCGACTCTACTTCGTTCACGGAAACATCATGCCGCTCCGCCACAATCTCTATGGACTCACTCTTTGCACAGTCCTCCAGCACCGATGCCGTCCGTTCGTTCGTTCACACGAAACAAGGTAAACGTAGGCGGATGAAAAACAGCGTACCCCAATCGGGCGCCGATAGAACATGCAGTTCCGGAAACGCTGGAAAACACCCATCATGCAAAGACGCCGCCCCCGTCTCGTCCGATGACGGCGGAATCGAGGCCGCTCTCAAGGCGCCAAATGACTCAAAGAGATCTCTGGCGAGTGCATCCCCAAGCTCACCGGCTTACCCGGTGCAAGCCGCCCCAAAACAGCCTGAGCTATCGTCACTACAGAAGGAGATAGGGATTCCAAAGTCGCTGCCGCCCGGCGTTTCATCCACAGCCTCTCCAGGTCCGAAAGGTCAACGAGCTCGAGGGGCAATTTCTCATCCGGATCACGACTTTCCACTGCGCGCACCTCTTCCTAAAGCACTGCCATCTATATGGCACCCATCATCTGGCTATTGCTAAAGACGTTGCCGATAGCAGGCCCAGGCAGAACCAGGATAGCGACCAGCAAGAAAACCAAAAAATACACACCCACCTGAACCCACTCCACAACCCCCCTCTCGCTGGGCATTGAGGGCGTATCATTCTCCTCGTAAATCGGCATAAGCACACCTCCTGAAAAACTCTACTATCGAGCTTACCACGCGCATGTGAAATTTCTGTCATAGTTACGTAAAGATTGCATAAGGATCGCCGCTCTCCAAACCCCCACCCCCCTCTCTTTTCACACGCGAAAGGCAACTGCGAAGCAAGGCCGAGTCGTTACCACTCCTGGTCAAAAGGCAACTCGCACATTCCCGATCTGACCTCCAACCTTGCGTTTTTGCGCGCGGTGTGATACACTGCGGTTCTGGAAATCACCACACAGTGAAGGAGACGCTATGTCCACACCGATTGAGCCGCAAGACGAGCCCAAGAGAAATATACTGGCTATTGCAAGCTTTGTCATGGGGATATTTTCTGTAGCTTTTGCACAATTCTGCACCATGCCGGGAAACATCAGCATCATAGGATGCTTTGGCGGCATACTGGCCATAGCTGCCGTCGTGACCGGCGTGTTGGGCATTCGCGCGGCTCAACAGGGACAGGGGAAACGGTCAGCCATCAGCGGGATCGTTCTCGCTGTTGCCGGCTTGGTGGTCTTCCTCTTTATATTCATCCCCGCCATGCTCACACCCGGCGGCCTGTGGACTTACGTGCAGGCCACGCCTACGCCGACGATCACTCCCACGCCAACCATGACGCCCACGCCAACCATCACCCCCACTGCCACGCCAGAGCCCACGTCCACACCCGCGCCACAGACCCACTATGGCGCAAGTTTTGCCATAACGTATACCGACGAGTGGAAGAAGCTTGACATCGATGAACAATGTCAAGGGTCACAGTCGGAATGCATAGCTCTTTACAATGGGCGCACCGGCATCCAGCTGCATATCTACAGAAGCACCTTACCGGAAATAGTAGACTTGGAGACGGAAACCGAGAGAATCCTGGACAGTTTCGAGTCCAAAAGCATCTTGGAAGAGGGAGAAGTAGAAGTCGGAGGACAAAGAGGACTCTCACGGACATTCGCTTCTCAGTACTCTGGGGGTACAGAGTACATACGACTTGTAGTCGTCATAGACGAATATGATCGGTATATATTTCTTCTAGTTGCTCCTTCCGAGGAACGGCTAACACGATACCAAGACGAGGCGATGGAAATCATATTCAGCACCCAGTTCACCACCACAGGCGCCCCCGCCCCCACTGCCGTCCCCGAGGTCGCGCCGCCGACCAGCGTCCTGCCCACAGACGCCCCTCCCGCCGGACACGAGACTTTCACCGGCGACAGGTTCACGCTGACATATCCAGAGGACTGGCAAGAAGACGAAGATATCAATCGCGCGGACATTTGCCAGGAACCCGGCGTTTTTTGCCTAGCCCTAGTACATCCTACCGAGGATGGCGTTGGACTTCAACTCATGCGCTATACATTCGACCGGCCTCTCACCACCGAGCAAGCTGATCAAGCAATATGGGCGCAGATGGTAGCGCCAGCGTACGATAGCGTGAACTTGGAGAGTTTTGAAAAGAACATAGATATAGACGGGCGGCTTGCAGTCAAGAGGATCTTTTATGGAACACTCGGCGACGTACAAGAGCATATATTGTACATCGTCGTTGCAGACGAGAACGACGTCTATCATTTCCAGGGACGGACCTCCAGCCCCGAAGCTTTCGAACAGTATCAACCCATACTTGAGGAGATCACATTCAGCCTTCGCTTCTCGGAGTAACGTCACAACTTTTGGCGCAACCATGAAAACCTTCAGCGGCTTCCCGTCGGGCAAAGTGCGCAGCATCGGCCTCCCCGAGCCGGTATTTACCGAGCTCCTGCCCCTCATCGACGACCTGGCCGAACTCAAGCTCACGCTGCACGTGATGTGGCGGCTGGGACAGCAGCGCGGCAAGGTACGTTACCTCCGCCGCGCCGACCTGGCCTCCGACCAGGTACTCCTCGCGAGCCTGGGGGATTCGCCAGCCGAGGCGCTGAATGACGCCCTGGTACGCGCCGTCGAGCGGGGAACGCTTCTACAAGCCCAAACAGCCGACGAGAAAACCGCGGAGGACATCTACTTTGCCAACACGCCAAAGGGACGCGCCGCCGTCGAGGCCATCGCACGCGGCGAGTGGCCCGAAGAACTCGAGTCCGCCGGGCGGCCCAACGTCTTTGCCCTGTACGAGCAGAACATCGGCATGCTCACGCCCCTGATCGCCGAGGATCTGCGCGAGGCTGAACAGGAGTATCCCGCAGAGTGGATCGAGGAAGCGCTCCGCGAGGCGGTATCGCTGAACAAGCGCAGTTGGAAGTACATCCGCGCCATCCTGGAACGCTGGCACACAGAGGGGAGAGGAGATGAAACGGGTCGGCGACCTAGCGAGGCAGATCGGCGGCGATATGTCGAAGGGGAATATGCCGAATACATCAAGCACTGAGAAACAAGGGGCAAGAGGCAAGAAGCAGGAGAAATCCGAGATTTGCCCGTTGTGCAAAGGGCTGGGATACGTGCGGGCCGACGTGCCGGTCGGCCACCCCGATTTCGGAAAGCTCGTGCCCTGCACCTGCCACCTGGCCGAGGTAGCGCAGCGGCGTACAGACTCACTGCGCGTACTGAGCGACCTCGATACACTGGAGCGCATGACCTTTGCAACCTTCATTCCCGAGTCGCCCGGCCTCTCGCCTGATAAGCAGGCCAACTTGCGCTGGGCCTACGAGGAGGCCAGAGATTTTGCCCAGAACCCGAACGGGTGGCTGGTGCTCAAGGGCGGCTTTGGCTGCGGAAAGACCCACTTGGCCGCCGCCATCGCCAACGACTGCATCGGGCGCGGCCAGCCGGTGCTTTTCATCACCGTCCCTGACCTCTTGGATCACCTGCGCGCCGCCTTTGCTCCGTCCAGCGCCAGCGGATACGATGCGCGCTTCGAGGAGGTACGTACCGCCCCCGTCCTCATCCTCGACGACCTGGGCACCGAAAGCAGCACGCCCTGGGCGCAGGAAAAGCTATTTCAAGTCTTTAACTACCGCTACAACGCCCAAATGCCGACCGTCATCACCACCAACCACGAACTGGAGGAGATTCCCCTACGGCTCCGCTCCCGCCTGGTCGATCCCGACCTGGCCCGCATCGTCTCCATCACCGCGCCCGACTACCGGCGGGCGGGCGTGGCGCAGGACCAATCCGACCTGAGCAGCCTCAGCCTGCACGCCCACCAGACCTTTGAGACTTTTGAGCCGCGCAAAGGGGAGTTACCAAAGGCAGAGGAGGAGAACCTCAAGCAGGCCGTCAGCTACGCCCGCGCCTTTGCCGAAAACCCCGAGGGGTGGCTGATCTTGACCGGCACCTATGGCTGTGGCAAAACCCACCTGGCTGCCGCCATCGCCAACTACAACGCGGCCCAGGGACGGCCCGCGCTCTTTGTCGTCGTCCCTGATCTGCTCGACCACCTGCGGGCCACCTTCAACCCGCAGAGCGCCGTCACCTTTGACCAGCGGTTCGAGGAGGTGCGCCGCATCCCGCTCCTCATCCTCGACGACCTGGGCACCGAATCGGCCACGCCTTGGGCGCGGGAGAAGCTGTACCAGATTTTCGACTACCGCTACAACGCCCGGCTGCCAACCGTCATCACGACGGCGACTCCTATCGAGGAACTCGATCCCCGGCTGGCGACGCGCATGCTCGACGTAAGCCTGTGCACCCCTTTCGCCATCCTGGTTCCCGCCTACCGCGGCACCCTCTCACAGAAAAAGGCCTCGCGCCAGCGCAGGTCAAGGCCGTAGATCGGTTTGGCGATCCGGCTCACAATACAAGATCGCGTTTCCCTGCTTCCCGACCGGCTCGACCAGCCCCATCTTGCGCAAGCAATAGGCCATCTTGCGCGCCAGCCAGCGAGGCTGGCCAATGCCAATCGCGAGATCGGCGGTCGTCCAAGGCTCGGGCAGGTCGGGGAGCAGGGCCAGTAGGTCCTCCGGCGTCTCGAAAAGCCTCCGCCCCACCACGTCCAGCAACCGCCGCTCGTGCGTAACCCAACCACGCCGCCTCCAGCCGCGCCTGCCGTCAAAGCGGCGAATTTCTTCCTCCTGGATGAGCAACACCTCAACAGAGAAATTGGCCGCGGCCAGCAGCTTGGGAAAGCTCACCAGCTCGCCAAAGATGTGTTCCAGCCCACCGTGCTTGGGCGACTTGCGGCGGCCCAGCACGTCACCACTCCCGTCTTTGGCCAGCCGCACGATCCACTTTTCCCGCGCGATCGGATAGACCAACCGCAGGGAATGGCTGCCCACTAGCGCCCTGACCTTGCGTTTGATTGAGGCAAAGTTGCCCGTCTGAATCTCTATCAGCAGATCATCCCGGACGATGTCGACGAAAAAATCATCGACCGGCACCTCGAATTGGTCACCCGGTTGCGCGTACCGTTCCTTCAAAGCCGCATGCAATGGCTTCTCGTTCAGCGTGCCGATGCCACTCAAATGATCCTCCGAGAAACGTGATTCCAATACTTGCAACAGACCAGCGTCACCCACCAGAACCAAGACCGCGACCCAGTATAGCCCAAACATCGCAGAACACCAGTTGACAAATCGGCGGCTTTGTGTATAATCTACACCAGCTTGACGCGTTTGAGATTTTTTGATGAAAAACTTTCGCAACTTGGTTCTAGTCTTGTCCAGCTTGCTCCTGATCGTCATTGAGAAGGAGCACTAGCCCGCTGGGCAGACGGTAAGCCAAGGCACATACGCTTAAGCGCAAACCGGAGCCGCCCAACGGGGCGGCTCAAATGCTATCAAGGATTGGAAAAAAATGAGTTATTGGCACAGCCTCCGGGCGCTGAGCTTGCTGGTCCTGGTCATTATCGTGCTCCTGCTTAGCAGGAGCACTCAGAGGTTGGGCCGGCAGCGGTAAGCGCAAACCGAGGCCGAGAAGCACACACAAGCCGCCCAACCGGGCGGCTTGAATTTTATCCAGACCCTAAAGGTCTTGAGGGGAGGGAAACAAGACCCAAAGGTCAGTAAACCGGTAGCGATGTGAACGGCTAGAACAAGAGACGAGACCTTTAGGGTCTCAATACCAAGGAGGAGACATGAAACGAACAGGCGCACAAATTGTGTGGGAGATGTTGGAGCACGAGGGTGTGGACGTCGTCTTTGGCATCCCCGGTGGGGCCATCATGCACACCTATCACCCCCGCCAGGACTATAACGTCCACCACATCCTGATGCGACACGAACAGTGTGCCGCCCACGCTGCCGACGGGTATGCCCGCGTCTCGGGCAAAGTTGGCGTGGCGATGGCTACCTCGGGCCCCGGGGCGACCAACCTGGTCACAGGCATCGCCACGGCAATGCTGGACTCCTCGCCCATCGTCTGCATCACGGGCCAGGTGACCACGCCGGTGATCGGCACTGACGCCTTCCAGGAGATCGACATCACCGGCATCACACTGCCCATCACCAAGCACAACTACCTGGTAACCGACGTGACCGATCTGGCCTACACCATCCACGAGGCGTTCTACGTCGCTCGCAGTGGGCGGCCGGGGCCGGTGCTGGTTGACCTGCCCAAGGACGTCCAGATCGCCGAGACCGACTTTGCCCCACCCGAGAATGACATCGAGATGCCTGGTTATCACCCCGCTGGCCCAGGAGATCCGGACCTCGTCCAGAAAGCCGCAGAGCTGATCAACGCCGCGCAGCGCCCCGTGATCCTCGCCGGCCACGGCGTCATGATGTCCGGCGCAATGGAAGCCCTGCGCGCCTTTGTCGAGAAGGCAGACATCCCCGTCAGTTGGACGCTTTTGGGCAAGGGCAGCTTTCCCGAGTCCCACCCACTGGCACTGGCGATGATGGGCATGCACGGAGAGGCATTTGCCAACCACGCCATTCAGGAGGCCGATCTGTTGTTGGCCTTTGGCATGCGCTTCGACGATCGCGTGACAGGCAGATTGGATTACTATGCACCCAAAGCGCGCAAGATCCACATCGACATGGATGCCGCCGAGCTGAACAAGTGTGTCCCGGTGGACGTGCCCATCAGGGGTGACCTGAGACAAGTGTTGGAGCAGCTTCTGCCGATAGTAGAAAAAATCTCACGCGCAGAATGGCTGAGCCAGATCAACACCTGGCGAGGGGATAGCCACGCCCGAGATATCCTCAATCGACCCGACGACGGCAAGCTGGTAGCTCCCCAGTTCGTCAACGCCATCTACGAAGCGACGCAGGGCCAGGCCATCATGGTGACCGACGTCGGCCAGCACCAGATGTGGGCCGCCCAGTACTACCGCAGCGACCAATCCAACTACTTTGTCTCCTCCGGCGGCCTGGGGACGATGGGCTTTGGCCTGCCCGCAGCCATCGGCGCCCAGGTCGGCTGCCCGGATCGAGAAGTGTGGGCCATCATCGGCGACGGAGGTTTCCAGATGACGATGCACGACCTGGCGACGCTCAATCAGGAAAATCTGCCGGTCAAGATCGCCCTCTCGAACAACGGCTACCTGGGGATGGTGCGCCAGTGGCAAGAGCTATTCTACGAGCAGCGGTACGAAGCCACCCACCTGTGGGCCAACCCCGATTTCGTCAAATTGGTGGAGGCATACGGCATCCGGACCTGGCGGGCCACCAATCTAAACGAGGCCGTCAGGGCCGTCGAAGAGGCACGCGCCCACGCCGGACCGGCCTTTATCGACTTCCAGATCATTCCGGAGGGAGACGAAGGCAATGTCTACCCGATGGTCGCAGCAGGCAGAGCGCTGGACGACATGATTCGCCGCTCGGTCCAGATAGACGATGCCTGCCTAGAGGATTTGTAGGAGGAAAGAAACATGCGTACACTCATTGCCCTGGTCGAAGATAAACCTGGCGTGCTAAACCGCACCGCCAGCCTGTTCCGGCGGCGGGCCTTTAACATTGAAAGCCTGACCGTCGGCCACACCGAACAACCCGGCGTCTCGCGCATGACTATCGTCGTCGATAGCGCCAAGACCGACGCCGACAAAGTCGTCCAGAACCTCTACAAGCTGGTCAACGTCATCAAGGTCGAAGACATCACCGAGTGCCCGATGGTCGTGCGCGACCTGGCGCTGATTAAGGTGAAAGCCAATGGCGGCGGCAGCCGCTCGGAGGTGATGCAGATCGTGGACACCTTCCGCGCGCGCGTGGTCGACGTGAGCCCAAAGGCCCTGATGATCGAGGCCACCGGCTCCGAGGACAAGATCGACGGCTTGATCGAGGTACTACGCCCCTACGGCATCATCGAGCTGGTACGCACTGGGCGCGTCGCCATGGTGCGAGGCAGTGAAAACGGAAAGTGAGCAAGTATGCAAGTGGCAAGCAGCTTGTTCACTTGCATACTTGCAAACTTGCGACTTGCATACTTGCAACTCTAAATCATAAGGAGGAAGCAGATGGCAAAGATCGATTTTGGTGGTACGGTTGAAGAGGTCGTCACCCGAGAAGAGTTCCCGTTGGAAAGGGCACGCGAGATACTGAAGGACGAGACGGTAGCCGTCCTCGGCTACGGCGTGCAGGGACCGGCCCAGTCGCTGAACATGCGCGATAACGGCATCAACGTCATCGTGGGGCAGTGGAAGGGCGACCAGAAGGCGTGGGACAAGGCCGTCGCCGACGGCTGGGTGCCCGGCGAGACGCTCTTCGACCTCGAAGAGGCCGCGGAGCGCGGCACCATCATCCAATATCTGGTCTCTGACGCGGCGCAAAAGCTGACCTGGCCGCGCATCAAGCCGCACCTGAAGGAAGGGGACGCGCTGTACTTTTCGCACGGCTTTTCCATCGTCTACAGCGATCAAACAGGCATCGTGCCGCCAGAGCACGTGGACGTCATTCTAGTCGCCCCCAAGGGATCGGGCACCAGCGTGCGGGCCAACTTTTTGGCCGGGAGCGGCATCAACGCCAGCTACGCCGTGGAGCAGGATTTCACCGGGCGCGCGGAGGAGCGGACCATTGCCCTGGGCATCGCCATCGGAGCGGGGTACCTGTTCCCCACCACGTTCAAGATGGAGGTCTATAGCGATCTCACCGGCGAGCGCGGCATACTGATGGGCGCGCTGGCGGGCGTGATGGAGGCGCAGTACAACGTACTGCGCAAGCACGGTCACACCCCCAGCGAGGCGTTCAACGAGACGGTCGAGGAACTGACACAGAGCCTGATCCGGCTGGTCGACCAGAACGGGATGGACTGGATGTACGCCAACTGCAGCGCCACCGCGCAGCGCGGCGCGCTCGACTGGCGGCACCAGTTCCGCAAAGCGGTCGAGCCGATCTTTGACTGGCTTTACGAGAGCGTCGCCTCCGGCGAGCAGACGCGCATCGTGCTCGAGGCCAACAGCGCGCCCGACTACCAGCAGAAGCTGTCGGAGGAGCTGCGCCAGATCCGCGAGTCGGAGATGTGGCGCGCGGGCGCAGCGGTCCGTTCCTTGCGGCCGGAGAATTGGGGCAAGTAGGACAATTAACAATGTGGGCGCGATTTCCCGATCGCGTGTGCACACTCATTGCGATAGAAGTCGCGCCTACACGCTTGCTTGATATGACCAACGGTAAGCCTTTTATCACGCTGGATGACATCGCCATCCGGCTATACGACCGAGTGCTTTTCGAGCACACCGACTGGGAGAGCCTTGATAATCAGCATTGGGCCGTGATCGGCCCGAACGGTTCGGGGAAGTCGACGCTGGCGAAGGCACTGTGCGGCCGGGTGCCGGTCGTGCAGGGGAGGATCGCCTATCACTTTGCAGAGGACAGCGTCAAGCCGCAGGAACAGATCGGCTACGTGACCTTCGACGCGCAGCGGTCGGTCGTGGGATGGCAGGACCCATTCTATCAAGCGCGATGGAATAGCAATAGAAGCAGAGATGGCATACCCGTAGCGGACTGTCTGTCGCGCGACCAAGTTTACAAGGCCAATCCGTTTCAAGTGATCGCCGATCTGCCCGATCCGGGCGCGTTCGCGGCACGGCGAGACGAGGTCATTGAACTTTTGCAGATAGAAGCGCTGCTGGAGAAGAACGCGATCCAGCTTTCCAACGGGGAGCGGCGCAAGGTGTTCATCGCCCACGCGCTGCTCAAGAGTCCGCGCTTGCTCATACTCGATAACCCCTTCACCGGACTCGACCTGGCGTTCAGGGCCAGGCTGAAGGAGCTCATCGCGCGGCTGATGCAGAGCAGGATGCGCGTGATGGTGGCAGAGACGGACCGGGACGAGATCCCGCCGGGTATCACGCACGTGCTGGAGGTGGCGGACTGCCGGGTGGTGGCCTGCGGGCCAGTAGGCGCGATTTCCAAATCGTGCACAGCCGCCGAAGGGAAGACCGATCCACGCCATCCACCCCCACCCCAGCCCTCCCCCCTCAAGGGGGAGGGAACAAGGCAGGTCCTGGTCCACATGGAAAACGTGCGCGTTTCCTACAACGGCGCGCCGGTGCTCCAGGGGATCGATTGGACGGTGCGCGAGGGAGAGCGCTGGGCACTGCTGGGTCCCAACGGCGCGGGCAAGACGACGCTCCTGAGCCTGATCCTGGGCGATAACCCGCAGGCGTACGCCAACAAGATCGCGCTGTTCGGCAGGCAGCGGGGTTCGGGCGAGTCCATCTGGGAGATCAAGCGGCGCATAGGCTGGGTGGCGCCCGAATTGCACCTGTACACTCCCTTCGACGCCAACGGCTTTGACGTGGTGTGCTCGGGCTTTTTCGACTCGGTGGGCCTCTACCGCAGGTGCTCCCCGCAGCAGCGCGAGGAGGCCCAAACGTGGATGGCGCGCCTCGGCATCTCGAACTGCGCCGACGCGGCGTTCCGGCAGCTTTCGGAGGGAGAGCAGCGCATGGCGCTCGTCGCCCGCGCGCTGGTAAAGCAGCCCCAACTGCTAGTGCTGGACGAGCCGTGCCAGGGATTGGACGCGCACAATCGAGATCGCGTGCTGGAGATCGTCGACTCCATAGGGGATCACCTGAACACAAGCATCATCTACGTGACGCACGAGACAGACGAACTGCCCGACACGATCACTCACGAGATCAGGTTGGATGCAGGCAGAGTTGTCAGCAAGAGAATACTAAATTGCACAGTCAGAGACTAGAGACTGGAGATTGAAGGCTAGATGGAACAGATCGACAGACACCGCTTTTTCACCATGGCCGAGGCTTACGACCGGGTGTGCCAGCGCCTGGTGCCGGGGTATGATTTTTTACAGGACGAGGTGCTGCGGATTACAGGTGGCAACGAAAAAACCGATGCCACAATCGTAGACTTGGGCGCAGGCAGCGGCATCTTCTTGGAAAAGGCGCTGAGCCGCTGGCCCGATGCAAAGGCCCACTGGGTGGATTACTCGGAGGACTTCCTGAGCGTCGCCCGGCAGAGATTGGCGCGCTTTGATGGCAGGGTCGTCTACACGCAGGCGTCGTTCGAGGATGACTGGGAATCCCAGGTTGAGGGTCAGGCGGATCTGATCTTTTCGATGTCGGCCATCCACCACCTGGAGAACGCGGACAAGCAGCGGCTGTATCAGCGCTGCTTCGACAAACTAGCGCCCGGCGGCTGGCTGTTCAACGTCGACGAGATGAAGACGCTGCGCCAGGATGGCTATCTGGCAAACATGCGCTTCTGGGTCGGGCACGTGCAAGAAACAAGGGGCAAGATAGCTGAAGAACACGTGCCGTATTACGAAAAGTGGCGCTCGCATTTTGATAATTGGGAACTGCGGAACGTCGTCAACGTGGACGTGCCAAAAACAAAAGGTGACGACATCCACGAGCATTTCACGACCCAGGTCAACTGGCTGCACGAGATCGGTTTCGCCAATGCAGATGTGTACATCAAATACTACCTGTGGTGTGCTGTCGGGGGACGGAAACCGCATGGGAAACAAAAGTGATGCACGTCTACGTCGTCTTTGCCCATCCGAGCAAACGCTCGTTCACCTGGGAGGTGCTGAACGCCTTCACGCGCGGTCTCCACGACGCCGGCCACGCCTTCGAGCTTGGCGATCTGTACGAAATGGGCTTCCAGAGCGATATGGACCAGGCGCAGTACGAGCGGGAGGTGGGCGGCGATCCGGACGCGCCGGTGCCCGAGGACGTGCGGCTGGAGCAGGCCAAGATCGATCGAGCAGACGGACTGGCCTTCGTCTACCCGGTGTGGTGGAGCGACTGCCCGGCCAAGCTCAAGGGCTGGTTCGACCGCGTGCTGACCTTTGGCTACGCCTACGACTATGGAGAAGGCGGCGAGCACGTGAGCAGAATGTCCGTCAATAAGGCGCTGGCCCTGTGCCCGGCGGGCCATCGGGTCGAACACCTGGACGAGATCGGCATCGCCGAAAGCATGCGGCGCGTGATGCTGGACGACCGCTTGCTGGGCGTGGGCGTGAAAGAAGCAACTATGGAGATTCTGGGCGGCATGGTGGAGAACGACCCCGCCGCCCGCCGGTGGAACCTGGACCGGGCTTATCAGCTTGGCAGGGAATTCTAGAATGTATCTTCTCAATAAGTAGGGGAAGACGGGGGTGAGGGCGGCTGCGCCGCGCCCCCCCACCCCCCGGATTATTGAGATGATACTCTAGAATCAAAAATGGGACAGATGAGGAGGTGCAGCGTGGTAAAACGAAAACCGGCCGTTTCTGGCTATGGCAACCAGGGACGCGCCCACGCGTCCAGTCTTGATAGCAGGGACACCCTTCTAGGCAACTAAGGACCCGTAAAAGAATAATCTCCCGCGGTGTTGTTACCGAAAAGGATTTACTCTCGCCATTTGGTGATTCTGATAAGCTTTTACGGGTCTCAACTGGCAAGAATGTCCAGATGGTTATGCCGCTTGAGCTTGGACGAGGGAAGTTATTCTTTAACAAATCCTAACCAAACGATAGGCTAACAAACTAATAAGGAGGACCCTGGAAATGGACAAGACTGAATCTCAAGACAGCATCATCGTTTTTGATACGACGCTGCGCGACGGCGAGCAATCGCCCGGGGCAGCGATGAACGTGGACGAGAAACTCGAGATCGCGCGCGCGCTGGAAGAAATGGGCGTGGACGTCATCGAGGCGGGCTTTCCCATCTCCTCGCCGGGCGATTTCCAGGCCGTGCAGCGTCTCTCGCGCGAGATCCGCGGCTGCACCATCTGCGGGCTGACGCGCGCCAACGAGAAGGACATCGACGTGGCGGCCGAGGCGCTGCAGGACGCCGCGCGCCCGCGCATCCACACCGGCCTGGGCGTCTCTGACGTGCACATCGAGCACAAGCTGCGCACCACGCGCGAGGGAGCTCTGGAGAAAGGCGTGGCAGCGGTCAAGCACGCCAAAAAGTACGTGGAGGACATCGAGTACTACACCGAGGACGCCGGCCGCGCCGACCCCGATTATCTCTACCGCGTGCTGGAGGCCGTCATCGACGCCGGGGCCACCGTGGTCAACATCCCCGATACCACCGGCTACAGCACGCCGACCGAGTTCGGCGCGCTGATCGCGGGCATCAAGAATAACGTGCCCAACATCGACAAGGCCATCATCTCCGTCCACTGCCACAACGACCTGGGGATGGCCACGGCCAACACGCTGGCCGGCGTGCGCAACGGCGCTCGGCAGGTGGAGGTGACCGTCAACGGCATCGGCGAGCGGGCAGGCAACACGGCGATGGAGGAAGTCGTCATGGCGATCAAGACCCGCCGCGACGTCTTTGGGCTGAACACCAACATCAACACCCGCCACTTTTACTCCATCAGCCGCCTGGTGAGCGAGCTGACCGGCATCCCGGTGCAGCCAAACAAGGCCATCATCGGGGCCAACGCCTTTGCCCATTCCTCCGGCATCCACCAGGATGGCTTTCTGAAAGAGCGCACCACCTACGAGATCATCGACCCGCGCGACGTGGGCGCGCCCGATTCGGCCATCATCCTATCGGCGCGGTCGGGGCGTCACGGGCTGCGCCACCGCCTGGCTGAACTGGGCTATACGCTGGACGGCGACACGTTCGAAAAAGTCTACGAACGCTTCCTGGAGGTGGCCGACCGCAAAAAGACGGTGGACACGCGCGACCTGGAGGCCATCGTCTCCGACGAAGCCGGGATGTACTTTGAGGAGACCTATCACCTGGAACAGGTCCAGGTCAGTTGCGGCAACCTAAGCATCCCCACGGCCACCGTGCGCATCGCCGGACCGGAGGGTGAGGTCTTTTGCGACGCCGACCACGGCACCGGGCCGGTGGACGCCATCTACCGTGCCATCAACCGCGTCATCGGCGAGCCGAACGAGTTGATCGAGTTCTCCGTCCAGGCAGTGACGGAGGGCATCGACGCCGTGGGGCGGGTGACCATCCGCATCCGGGCCGATGAAGAAAGCAAGGACACCCGCTGGGTATTCAGCGGCCACGGCGCCGACACCGACATCGTCGTTGCCAGCGCCAAGGCGTACATGTTCGCCCTCAACCGACTGATCGCTGCCCGGCGCGAGGCAGCAAACCGGTAGTTGGGAAACTGGTAAATTGGTAACTGGGGTTCCCCCTTACCAATTTACCAAATACCAATCTACCGATCAAGGAGAGCGAAATGAAACAATTCTGCGTGACGCCGGCCATGGGCAAGCGCATCATCGGCAAGGGGATGGCGCATCATCCCGACGTCCAGCGTGTTCTAGAGAAGGGCACCTTGGTTATCATCGCCGGCACGACCAACGGATACGTGGCCGAGGAGGTCCTCGCGTCGATAGGACAGGCCGAGGGATTCTCGCGCCTGGGCTTCCGGCGCGGCGTGACGGTGGCCCCCGGAGCCAAAACTGCCAAGGCCGACCTTTCCGGCGACGTGGTCATCACAGATGGTGAGTGGCAAAAAGGCAAACTGATCACAGACGTCGCGGGCGACCTGCAGGAGGGGGACGTGGTCCTGAAAGGAGCAAACGCCTTTGACGCCGACGGCATCCCCGCCGTGCAGATCGGCCACCCGCAGGGCGGGACGATCATGGCGGCAATGGCGGCGGTGATCGGCCGCCGGGCGCGGCTGATCGTGCCCGTGGGCCTGGAAAAGCGCGTGCTGGAGCCGGTAAACGACCTGGCCGAGCGCTGCAACGCACCGGGGGTCACAGGTCCGCGCCTGTTTCCTATGCCGGGCGAGATCTTCACCGAGCTGGACGCCATCGAACTTCTCACCGGTGCCGCTGCCTGCCTCATCGCCGGCGGCGGCATCTATGGCGCGGAGGGTGCATACTGGCTCGGCGTCAGCGGCAGCGAGGAGCAGGTGCAGGCCGCGGCGGAACTGATCAAGGCGGTGGCAGACGAGCCACCTTGTGAGGTATAGATTGAAGAAAAAGAGAGGAAACCAATGGGACATACGTTAGCTGAAAAGATCATCGGCGCGCACGTGGTGGACAGGGCGGACACAGGTGTCCGCAGCAACCCCGCCCCGCGCGAGGTTTGGCCGGGCGACCTGGTCGAGGCGGCGGTGGACGTGGTGCTGGCCAACGACATCACCGCCCCCATCTCGCTGCGCGAGTTCGACAAGCTGGGCGTCGACGGCGTGTTCGACCCCGAAAAGATCGTGCTGGTGGCCGACCACTTTGCGCCAAACAAGGACATCAAGTCGGCGCAGCAGTGCCTGGCCATGCGCCAGTTCGCGCGGGCCAAGGGCGTGGTCAACCACTTTGACGTGGGGCAGATGGGCATCGAGCACGTGCTGCTGCCAGAGCAGGGGCTGGTGCTGCCAGGCGACTTGATCGTGGGCGCCGACTCGCACACCTGCACCTACGGCGCGCTGGGGGCCTTTGCCACCGGCATGGGCTCGACCGATATCGCCGTGGCGATGGCCACGGGCATCGTGTGGCTGCGCGTGCCGCAGACCATGCGCTTCGTCTACACCGGGAGCTTGCAGCCGTGGGTCGGCGGCAAGGACCTGATCCTGTACACCATCGGGCAGATCGGCGTGGACGGCGCGCTCTACCGCGCGATGGAGTTCACCGGGCCGGTGGTGAACCAGCTTTCGATGGCCGGACGCCTGACCATGTCCAACATGGCCATCGAGGCCGGCGGCAAGGCCGGCCTGTTCCCGGTGGACGATACGACCCGCGCGTATGTGGAAGAAAGAGCCAAGCGCGACTACACCGTCTACGAGGCCGACGCGGACGCCGACTACCTGCAGGTCATCGAGATCGACGTGAGCGATATGGAGCCGCAGGTCGCCTTCCCACACCTGCCGGAGAACGCGCGCCCGGTGAGCCAGGCCGGCGACGTCAGGATCGACCAATCGGTCATCGGCTCGTGCACCAACGGGCGGCTGGAGGACCTGCGCGTCGCCGCACAGATTTTGCACGGCAAAAAGGTGCATCCCGACGTGCGCTGCATCATCCTCCCCGGCACGCAGACCGTCTACCTGAACGCGCTGCGCGAGGGACTGATCGAGACCTTTATCGAGGCCGGTGCCGCGGTCAGCACCCCCACGTGCGGCCCCTGCCTGGGCGGCCACATGGGCGTCCTGGCCGAGGGGGAGCGGGCGGTGAGCACCACCAACCGCAATTTCGTGGGGCGTATGGGCCACCCCGAAAGCGAGGTCTATCTGGCCGGGCCGGCGGTGGCAGCGGCGAGCGCGGTCACCGGATACATCACAGCACCGCAGGAGGTGGTAAAATGAAACTGGTAGGCAAAGTGTGGAAATACGGCGAAAACGTCGATACCGATGCCATCATCCCGGCGCGCTACCTGAACATGTCCCTGCCGGAGGAGCTGGCGGAGCACTGCATGGAGGATATCGACCGGGGCTTTGCTAGTCAGGTGAAGAAAGGCGACATCATCGTCGGCGGGGATAACTTTGGCTGCGGCTCGTCGCGCGAGCACGCGCCGCTGGCGATCAAGGGCGCGGGGGTCTCCTGCGTGATCGCCAACAGCTTTGCGCGCATCTTTTACCGCAACGCCATCAACATCGGCCTGCCGATCCTGGAGTGCGCCGAGGCGGTGGCCGAGACGGAAAAAGGCGACGAACTGACCGTCGACCTGACCGTGGGCACGATCACCAACGCGCGCACGGGCAAGACCTACCGCACGTCCCCGCTGCCCGAGTTCGTGATGCAGATCGTGGCGGCAGGCGGGCTGGTCCCGTACACGCGGGAGCGGCTGCAGGCGAAACCATATACGTGGTGCGTGATTGGGTAATGCCCACGCATTACGTCTTACGCATCCTTGCCATCTCACTGAAATAGGAGGCCAAAAATGACCAAGACCCAAGTTCTGCTCTACGACACCACCCTGCGCGACGGCACGCAGCGCGAGGGCATCTCCTTATCGGTGGATGACAAGATCAAGATTACACGCCTGCTCGATAAGCTGGGCGTGCACTACATCGAGGGCGGCTATCCTGGCTCCAACGTCAAAGACCGCGAGTATTTCGAGCGAGTGCGCGAGATGGAACTGGAGCACACGCGTGTCGCGGCCTTTGGCATGACGTGCCGGGTGGGAAGCAAACCGGAAGACGACCCCAACATCCAGGCGCTGCTGGCGGCCCAAACCCCCGTGATCACCTTCGTGGGCAAGAGCTGGACGCTGCACGTGACCGACGTCATCCGCGCCACGCTGGAGGAAAACTTGCGCATCATCCGCGAGAGCGTAGCCTACGCCAAGGTCCGTGACCGGGAGTTGATTTACGACGCGGAGCACTTTTTCGACGGCTACAAGGCGGACGCCGACTATGCCCTGGACACGCTCCTCGCCGCCGCCGACGGCGGAGCGGACACGCTCGTCCTGTGCGATACCAACGGCGGCACGATGCCGTGGGAGATCGAGGAGATCACGCGCGCCGTGCAAGCGGCCCTGCCGGGCATCCCGCTGGGCATCCACACCCACAACGACACCGGGTTGGCGGAGGCCAACAGCCTGGCAGGCATCCGGGCTGGCGCGCTCCACCTCCAGGGAACGATGAACGGCTACGGCGAGCGCTGCGGCAACGCCAACCTGTGCACCCTGATCCCCAACATCGAATTGAAAATGGGGCTAGCCGCCCTGCCGGAGGGCCACCTGGCCCACCTGGCATCCGCCGCCCGTGCGGTGGCGGCGACGGCCAACCAATCGCTCTACCGCCAGGCGCCCTACGTGGGCCAGAGCGCCTTCGCCCACAAAGGCGGTATGCACGTGGCGGCGATGCGGCGCACCCCGCTTAGCTACCAGCACATCGATCCCGCGCTGGTGGGCAACGAGCCGCGCGTCCTGGTTTCCGAGCTTTCGGGCAAGGGCAGCCTGTTGAGCAAGGCGGAGGAGGCCGGCATCGCCCCCGAGGAAATCGCCGACCTGCCGCAGGTGCTGGAACGGATCAAGGAGCTGGAGCGGCGGGGGTTCATCTTTGAGGGAGCCGACGCCTCGGTGCAGGTGATGTTGCAGCGCGCCAAGCCCGGCTACGTGCCGCCCTTCGAGATGCTCGACTTTATGGCCGTCGTCGAACATCGGCAGGGCCGCGGGATATTCGCCGAGGCGGCGGTCAAGGTGCGCGTGGGGGATCAGGTCTTTCACACCGCCGCCGAAGGCAACGGCCCGGTGAACGCCCTCGACGCCGCCCTGCGCAAGGCGCTGCTGCCGACCTACCCGCGCCTGGCCGAGTTCGACCTGGCCGACTACAAGGTACACATCCTTGAGGGCGAAGATGGCACGGCAGCGGTCACGCGCGTGGTGATCGACATGGAGAACGGCAAGTCGAGCTGGACCACCGTGGGCGCGTCGGCCAACATCATCGAGGCCAGCTGGATCGCCCTGGCTGATGCAGTGGAGTATGGCCTGGCGATAGCAGGGTAAGGAAAGTTGAACTCCAAAATCCTATCACGGGAACGCTTCACCCAATACGCCGAAGTGTACGTGACCAGCAAGGCCCACGCCCAGGGCAGCGAACTGGAGCGATTGGTCGATATCGCGCGACCACAGCCGGACTGGAACGTGCTGGACGTGGCGACCGGCGGCGGGCACACGGCGCTCGCCTTCGCCCCGCACGTGGCGCGGGTGGCGGCGACCGATGTCACACCCAGGATGCTGGAAAAGGCCGAGGCATACGTCACGAGCCAGGGCGTGACCAACGTCGAATTCAAGCCCGCCGATGCTATGAACCTGCCGTTCGCAGATGCGACGTTCGAACTGGTCACCTGTCGCATCGCGCCGCATCATTTCATCGACTGCGCGAGATTTGTGCACGAGAGCGCGCGGGTGCTGCGCGCGGGCGGCCTGCTGCTGGTGCAGGATCACGTGCTGCCGGATGACGAGGAGTCCGCCCGCGCCGTGGACGATTTCGAGCGGCTGCGCGATCCCAGCCACAACCGCGCCTTCAACGATCTCGAATGGCAGGGGATGTTTGAAGAAACCGGTCTGAGGATCGAGCACACCGAACAGATCGTCAAGCGGCACGAGTTTATCCCGTGGGCGCAGCGCCAGGGCTGCACGCCGGAGGTCATCGCACAACTGATCGCGATGATGCAGCAAGCTCCGGCTGCTGCCCGCGACTGGATGCAGCCGCAGGGTTGGGGTACGCCCGAGGCGACATTCGCCAACCACCACATCATCATCGCCGGGCGGAAGGGCGCACAATGACCATCGACCAGGCGTTCGTCAGGACCGTCGCCTACTACGACGCTTGGATGCAAAAGGCTCTGCCCGGCTACGACGACTTGTTCCAAGTAGCCACAGCGGTGATGCCGTTCGCGGGCGACACCCCCATCCGCGTGCTCGACCTGGGCGCTGAGACTGTGTATACCAGCACACCTTCGTCGGCGTGTTTTTCGGCATGAAGGGGAATCAGAGGTGAAACGAGATACCTCCAACACCTGGTTGACAGGCCCAGTCCAGGCCAATACTTACGTCTCCACCGCCGACGTGATCATCGTCGAGCGGCAGCGCACGATAAAGCTGCTGGCCGATATCTTTCGCTACCACTTTGGCGGACGGACCGGCCTGCGGGTGCTGGACCTGGGCGGCGGCGATGGCGCCATCACCGGATACCTGCACGAGCGCTGCCCGGATAACGCATTCACCCTGCTCGACGGCTCCGCCGATATGCTGGCAAAGGCCCAGCGGCGACTCGGCGGTCGAGATACCGTCTTTATCCAGCAGACCTTTGAGGACTATCTCGACGCGCCGCCAGAGGATCAGAGATACGATTTCATCTTTTCTTCCAACGCGATCCACCACCTGGACTTTATAGACAAGTCGCGGCTGTACGCCAAGCTGTTCCGCGAGCTCGCGTTCGGCGGGGCGTTCGTCAACATCGACGTGGTAAAAGCCGTCTCCGAGCGCAGCGAACGCTGGCAGTTCGCCATGTGGGAGGATTGGATGAACGAGCGCCTCGCGCAAATCGGGGGCGAGGTCAGCACGCACGATGGCCTGCCTGAGGTAGCCAAGGCCAAACCGGAGAACAAGCCCAGCGGCCTGTTCGAGCAGTTGGAGCTGCTCAGGCGGATCGGCTTCCGCGACGTCGATTGCTTCTACAAGTACGGCGTCTTTGCCATGTTTGGCGGGACAAAATGACCAAAGGCACGATCTATCACTTGGTCACCGAGAGCGCGTTCCGAGCTCAGGCCAAAGGGGACGAGTACATTCCCGTTCGCTTTGACCAAGACGGTTTCATCCACTGCACCGGCGAGGCAAACACACTACTCGTGGTAGCGAACGACTATTTCTCCAGTGTGGAGGAACCCGTCCTGGTGCTCGCCATTGAAACCACCAGGCTGACCGCGGAGGTGCGGTTCGAGCCGCCCGCGCCCGTCGCCGGCAGCGGCGCATCACACCTCGAAGAGGCGCAGCTTTTCCCACACATCTATGGGCCCTTGAACCTGGATGCAGTGACCGAGATCGGCGTGCTGCGGAAAAACGATGGGGCGTACCAATGGCCCGACCTCTTTACGACACCAAAGGAGTGGAGATCGCGATGAAGAAAATCGGTCTCATCGGAGGCATAGGCCCAGAGTCGACCCTGGATTACTACGCGCGCATCATCGACGCGTTTCGCGCCGGGGAAGCGGAGCCAGACTATCCCGAGATCATCCTCTACAGCGCCAACCTGACCGAGCTGATGGCGATTCTAAAAGCCGGTGACAGGGCCGAGCTGGCGGATTGGCTCGTGGACAAAGCCCAGTCCCTGCACCGCGCCGGGGCCGACTTTGCCGCCATCGGCTCGAACACACCACACGTCGTCTTCGAGGAGGTAGCTGCGCGCTCGCCCATCCCGCTGGTCAGCATCGTCGAGGCGACGCGCCAAAAGGCCGCCAGCCTGGGCCTGAAAAAGCT
>JAFGED010000184.1 GCA_016931785.1 Anaerolineae bacterium | reverse complement strand
TTGAGCCGCAGTTTCGGCGGCGCGCAGCGCCGGTGAAACTGCCATGTCTTTCGCACTGTGTGCGAAAGACGCATAGGCGCTTAGCGAGTCCACATGTATAACGGTGTTGTCGATACGCCGTGCAAACGGCGCTGTTTGCCAGTGGCAGTTGCGAAGCAACTGCCAAGCAGCTTTGAGCAAAGCGAAAAGTTGCCATAGGCGCTTAGAGCCCCCCTGTACAACAGCATTGTCGATACGCTTTGCAAAAACCGTGGGCATCGGCGGCAATTTGGGGCGTAGTCCCAAACTGCCATGCCTTTCGCGCTCTGCGCGAAAGGCCCTAGCCAGTATAAGCAGAGGCCGCTGTGAAAACAGCGGCCTCCTTTTTTGCGATGTAGGGTAGGCGCCTCGGGTCAGACTCCCTCCCACTCACGGATGGCGTCACGGATGATCTCGCGCACCTTAAAATCGGTGACATCGCCGACGGTCTCAAAGACGTGATCGTCCACGTAGATGCGTAGCCCGCCGTCCAAGCTGTTAGCCAGGCGGACGCGGCGCCCCGCCAAATCCGGACGGTTCTTGAGTTTCTGCTGCACCATTTGATCGATTTCGCCTGCCAGATTCAGCGGATCCAGCGTCCTACCCGGTATCCCCGTGACCGGTTTCCCCAGAGGAGGCGGCTCGATTGCGGAGGAAGGCAGTGCAGGCTCAGGGATCGGTCGATGCGGCACCTTCTGACCGGACGGTGGTGAGGCCGGCTTCTGGCTCAATCGGGCTTGCTTCGTTTCCGGCGAGGCGAGTTTGTTTTCAACTGATGTCAGAGTGGTGGTGAGCGTTTCGACCGTGTGGGTAGTGGCCTTTTGTACGAGCTCGCCCACTCGTGTATAGGCGCTCTCCTTATTGGCGGGGGTGTTTGGTTCTGCCTGTGTCACAACGGCGGGATGGTCGCCGTCGCGTTTGCGTTGTCTGGACCTTTGAATGTAGGTGACCAGTGCCACCGATAGGGCGACGATGCAGATGATGGTACACACCAGACCGAGCAACTCGAAAGGAATTGGGCCTATCATGCTATCAATAATACCACAGCTGGCACCGCTTGTCTATGGGACCATGGTCTTGGGGTGCATTCCCTATTGATTCGAATTCGCTTTCTCGAGCGCTAACCGAATTTGCCTCCGGCAAGCAAGACGCAAAGTTTGGGCAGCGCCGCCGCGATTGCCCGTGCCCTGTGGCTGGTGCGATTCTTCTCCTCTTGAGAAAGCTGCGCCATCGTGCAGCCGTACTCGGGCAGGAAAAAGACCGGGTCATAACCGAATCCTCCCTGTCCTGCCGGTTCTGAGGCGATCCGGCCTTCACACACGCCTTCGGCGCTGTGCGCCTCCCCGTCAGGCGAGGCGACGACGACCACGCAGCGGAATCGGGCCGTGCGCTGGTCTGGGGGCACGTCCTTCAAATGCGCCAGAAGCGCTGCGACGCGATCGGCGTCGTGTCCGGGAGTGTACCGGGCGGAGTGGACCCCCGGTGCGCCGTCAAGTGCATCAACCTCAAGGCCCGAGTCGTCGGCCAGTGTGAGCAGCCCAGAGGCCCGCGCGTAGGCCAGTGCCTTTTGGCCGGCGTTATCGGCGTAGGTGTCGCCGTCTTCGGGGACGTCTATGTTCAGACCGAGATCGGATGGGAAGCAGATGGCCGCCTCCAACTGCGCCAGCAGGAGTCGAAATTCACGTACTTTGCCCGGGTTCTGTGTCGCGACGAGTAATTTCATAGCGATATGTTTCTAGCACGATTCCAAGATTTTGGCAACTGGGAGAAAACGCCCGGTTCAAAAAAGAGGCTCCTTGACTTGCGGGGCGAAGATGCTATCATTGCCCCATTACGTTCTAAGGTGGTTCAGAATGTACATCGGGCCAAGCCGGAAAAACGACAACCGTCTTGGGTGCTCATAATACTCCTGTTGGTACTGATCGCCGCTGGCCTCTACGTCCTCGAAATGATCAGCCGTGGACAGATCGAGAGACCATTTGAACCTACCCCTATTCCCACGCTCTCGGCGTTTTTCTATGTGGACGAGGCGGAGGACTGGTACCAACAGGGCAATTTAGACGAAGCCATCGCTTCGTATGAGCAGGCCCTTGCACTCGACCCCGCGGATGTGAATTCGTACGTCAAGATGGCGCGCCTGTTGGCCCTGAAGCAGCGCCCGGTCGAGGCAGTGCGGATCGCCCAGAAGGCGACCGAAATGTCTCCCGAGAATGCGCAGGCGTGGGCTGTTCTTGGAATGGCCTACGATTGGAACGGCGACGTGGCTAGGGCAATCGATGCCTGCAAGCGTGCTATCGACCTCGATCCAACCTACGCCCGGTCGTATGCCTACCTGGCCGAGGCGTACACGGACGCCGTGCGTTGGACGGAGGCCAGGGAGGCCGCCGAGCTGGCCCTGCAGTTGGACAATCGTGACGAAGACGTCCACCGCAACTATGGCTACATGCTGGAGAACCAGGGGGATTACGTAGGGGCGATAGCGGCCTACGAGCGGGCCTTGGAGATTCACCCCAATCTGGCTCACATCCATATCGCCGTTGGGCGGAACTACCGGGCGCTGGGGGATTTCGAAGCTGCCACCCGCAGTTTCCATCGCGCCACAGAGATCGATCCGAGCGACGCCAAGGCTTACGACCAACTGGGGTGGACGTACTATGGTATGGGAGAGTACGAGCAGGCCGAGACGTATCTCAAGAAGGCGATCGAGGCCGACCCCGAGTTTGGGCAGGCGTTTGGTCACTTGGCGATCAACTATTGGTCGCGCCGCAACTGGGAGGATGCCATTCCTAACTTTGAGCGCGCCATCGCCCTGGCCTGCGCCGAATCCCGGCAGCAGGCGGAGGCGTTCTACGTCACTATCGAGGAACTGGATAGCGAAATCCCGGGCCCGTCGCCCACGGTAGTGATGCATGGCGATTTTGTCTTTGTGTCCGAGGATGACCGGGATACCCTGCGGGCCGTGTTGAAGCCGAAGGATACGGAGGCCGATGCGTGGGCCGATGCGCGGGGCGCGGTGACGCTGAATGCGCGAACCGGACAATACACGCTGGAGCTGCAAGGGATACCCAGGATAAGGTACGGCCAGGCGTACGCGGGCTGGTTCGATGGGATCAACACTCTCAACGGCGCCCCGCTGAGCACCGGGTCGCTCGTTTTGGAGAGCGATGGCAGTTTGGAGGTGCAGCTCGATACCGGTTGGGTCGATGGGCCGCGGATCGAGTACTTTTACACGCTGGGGCTGGCCTACTTTTACAAGGGCGATTGTGAGAAATCGTACCCCCTGTTTTACGCAGCGCTTCAGATAGACCCGGATGACTATAGCGCATTGGAGGGTATCCGCCTGTGCCAGGAGGCCGAGGCCGGGGAGAGCGGGGGTTAAAGTGGCGGCGACCTGTAACTTGGCCTTTTTGCTTGGGGCACACGCGGCGGTTATGGAGAAATGCGGACTCGAACACCCGCATCTCTCGACCTTGTGCGGCGAGAATGCCTTGGTCTTTACAAACGCCCCGGGTGTATTTGTTCCTTGGGGCGTATACGCGGCTTGTGAGGAAATGGTGTTACCAAGGTGTAGTTTGGGCGCAAGCCCAAACTGCCGGGGGGCATTTGCTGCTGTCTGATGAACGCTA
>JAFGED010000183.1 GCA_016931785.1 Anaerolineae bacterium | reverse complement strand
GGCGGGGGGTTCGAGGGCGGCGTCTGTCCTGAGCGAAGCCGAAGGATCGCCGCCCTCGAACCCCCATCTCTCCCTTTTTCGAGCGAGGGCCACTGCTCGGGCGAACAGCCTGAGTAGATACTGCCTCGGAAAAAAATCTTGGGATGTGGGCGGGCGCTTCTAGGCCTGGGCTGGACTTGGCAGGTAAAAAAATATGCAGTAAACTAAAAGGTGGAAGGGGGTCGCAAATGGCATCCACACCAGTCCGCTCATCCGCTCCCGGTAAAGTCATCCTCTTTGGCGAGCATGCTGTGGTTTACGGGCAACCGGCCATCGCGGTACCCGTAACGCAGGTGAAAGCAACCGCCACGGTCGATGCAGCCCCGGCCGGCAGCGGCCTCACTATCGTCGCATCCGATATCGGCGAACGCATCGTCTTTGCCCGAGCGCCGAAGAAGGATCCCCTGGCCGCTGCCGCGCAAGCTACACTATCCTACCTCTCCGCGCGCGAACCCGACGCCACCCTCACCATCAAGTCTACTATACCCATCTCAAGCGGCCTTGGAAGCGGAGCCGCCGTCTCCACGGCGCTCACCTGCGCCCTGGCAAAATTCCTGGGGCATCCACTGGAACCTGCCGAGGTCAGCAAACTGGTCTACAAAATAGAGAAAATACACCACGGCACGCCCAGTGGAATTGACAACACCGTCATCGCCTATGAAAAGCCCATCTACTTTACACGCGGCGAGCCTGTCGAGCGGCTGAACGTGGGGGAACCATTCACCCTCCTCATCGCGGATACCGGCAAGCCCAGCCCGACGAAAAAAATCGTGGATCGCGTGCGGCGAGCCCGCGAACGCGAAGCAGCTCACTACGATGCCCTATTCGACCAGATGGGCGATATCGCCGCTGAGGCCCGTGGCGCGATCGAGAGCGGCGACATCGAAACCCTCGGACCACTGATGGACGAAAATCACGAACTGCTGATCGAGCTAGGCGTCTCGTCGTCACTCCTGGACGAACTCGTAGAGACGGCCCGCCTGACGGGCGCGCTAGGAGCCAAGCTATCAGGGGCAGGGCAGGGCGGGAATATCATCGCGCTGGTGGAAGACGATTTCGCCGAAGAAGTCGCAGAGGCGCTGAAAGAAGCAGAGGCAGCGCAGGTCATTCAAACAAAAGTCCGTTGACAAAACCCGACCAACCGATGCGCCAACACATCGACAACGTGTATCTCAAGCTCGGCGGTTCTCTAATCACCGACAAAACTCGCGCCTACGCCACGCGTACAGAGATCATCGCCCGGCTCGCTGGCGAGGTGCAGGAGGCCCTCGAAACAAAACCCGGCTTGCGACTCCTCATCGGGCATGGCTCCGGCTCCTTCGGCCACTGGGCCGCCAAGCCTTATGGCACGCGACAGGGCGTGCAGTCCCCCACCCAGTGGCGCGGCTACACAGTCGTCGCTGCCGCCGCCGCGCGCCTCAACCGCATTGTCACCGATGTCTTTCTCGAGGCCGGCGTTCCGGTTCTGAGTGTACAGCCCTCCGCCTCCGCTCGCTGCCACGATGGCACGCTGGAGTACATGGATACCCGTCCCATCCACGTCGCCCTGGCACACGGGCTCGTTCCCCTGATCTACGGCGACGTCGCGCCGGACGACGCGCGAGGCGGCACCATCATCTCCACAGAGGACATCTTTCTTTTCATGGCCAAGGAGCTTTGCCCCACCCGCATCCTCCTGCTTGGCGAGGTGGCAGGCGTGCAAGATTCCGATGGCAGCCCGATCCCCCGCATCACGCCATCCAGCCTCCCATCCCTAGGCACAGCCCTGTCTGGCTCCGCCGGCACAGATGTGACCGGGGGGATGAAGGACAAGGTAATGCAAATGATCCAACTCGTACAGCACCACCCCGAGACCGACGTGCGCATCCTCACCGGCATCGAGCCTGGGCTGCTGACCCGCGTACTGCTTGACCCCAACCTGCAAGTCGGCACGCGCATCGCGGCGCAGTGAATTGACACAACCGTTCCCTCCGGTTATAATTCCCCACGTTTGCACAAACCACCTTTCAGCATCAATCCGTCGAAAGGAACGCCATGAAAAAGTCGACTGTTTGGCAGAGCGCTGTCAGCGCGATCGTCATCGTCCTAGCTGTGCTCATCACCCTGAATATCCCACATCCCGATTGGATAACAGGCCTGCTCTTCTGGCAGCCGGCCGGCCAACGGGAAATCGCTTGGCACCTGGGCGCCGATCTCGGAGACACCCATCGCATCACGCTCGTCCCCGACGTATCGGAAGGGCAAGTGCCGCCCAACACCGCCCAGATGCAAGCAGCCCTCAACGTGGTGCAGAGTCGCGCGAGAAGCCTCTCGGCGGGCGGGTCAGCCGTACAGCTACAGGGCAACGCTATCGTCGCCCAGGTGCCAAGCATGGAAGACCCCACGGTCGTGACACAAGCGCTGCAGACCCCCGGCCTGGTCGAGTTCATCGTCGCCGGCGGCCAGTACCTGACTCCCGGTGAGATTGTAGAGACCAAATCGAATACATCGCCGGAAACCGAGCCGCTGCCAAGCGCTACACCCACCCCGACTGCAACGTTGACGCCAACCGCGGAGATCACGACGACGACGACGACAACACCGACCCCGGAGGCAACGCCGACGCCAACCGCGGGGATCACGGCAACGGCAACGGCGACGGTTACGGCGACAGAACCGGCCACGACGACGACGACGACGACGACAACACCAACCCCGGAGACAACGCCGACGCCAACCGCGGGGATCACGGCGACGGCGACGGTCACGGCGACAGAACCGGCCACGACGACGACTCCAGAGGCAACGCCGACGCAAGAGGTCATCACAACCGAAACACTGGAAACAGCCTATGCGACCATACTGGATAACAATGATCTGGAGTACATCGAACTTGGGCCGCCCGACTATGGATACTATACCATCAGGTTTAACCTCAAGCCGGAAGCTCAAACCATTTTGGTGGGCCACGGTGTGATAAATCCAGATGTGTATATCTGCATCACCCTGGATAAGCGCGTTCTGACCTGTGCCCTGCCCAACCAGCTCCTAGGAATAGACCAATCGGGAGCTTCCAATCCCGGGCCAGTCAAGATCCCTATTTGGACCGAGGGGGGACTAGAACGGACGGTGGCAGCGCTGCTACACTCCGGAGCGCTCCCCGTGCAACTGCGCGTGGAAAAGGTCGAACGCGCCGGGTCGACGCTTGGAGAACAAGTTGCCAAGCAGATTGGAACAGCCAGCATCATCGCCCTCTCGGCCGCACTCGTATTCTTGCTCGTGCAGCACCGCCTATTGGGCCTCTTGGCCGACCTGGCCCTCTTGGCATTTGGATTGCTCAGCCTCGCTTTGTGCAAGATCATCCCGGTGCCGATCACTCTGGCGAACGTCGTCGGCCTGGCAGCGGCAAGCTTGTCCACTTTGGGCGGCTTGCTCTCCATCGCCGAGCGTCTGCGAAGACAGGCCCGCGCAGGCTTCTCCCTGCCAAAAGCTGTCGAGGCCAGCTTCTCCGGCGCTTGGCCATCCATTCGCAACACCCATTTCGTCCTTCTCCTCTTTGCGATCACCGCGTGGGTGATTGGCGCAATAGTCGATGCCCAAACCATCTATTGGCTGGGCGTATCCCTGGTCGCCAGCGCCCTGGCCGGCCTCTTTGTCACGATGGTTTTCTGCCGCTCGCTCATCAGGCTGATCTTGAGCAGCGAAGCCGTTCAGACCTGGCTGAACGAACGCAGGTGGCTGCTGGACATCTAATTCTGGAGGGATCATGGACAACGTCATTGAAAATCGCCGCTGGTACCTTATCGCCCCGGGCGTATGGGTCGCCCTCGGTATCATAGCGCTCGTCGTCTCGACCATCATATCCGGCCTGCCCGTGGCAGTGGATACCGGCGCCGGCGATCTCCAGACGATTCAGGCGGCAGGCCTGACGGTGTTGATCACAGCCATCGTCGTCCCGGCCCTCGTTTGGTGGCTGTTCCGCGACAGCCCCAAGGCCCTCCGCTATAGCGCCAGCACGATCGCGGTGATGGCCCACAACTTGATCGTCCCGCTCGGGTTTTATGCACTCATGGGCATGCTCGCCGAGTGGCAGGCAGATACGCTATTTTTCGTCGCCATCTTGGTCCTGATCGGCCTTTCGGTACAGGACATCGTCACTGCACTCAGCCGCATCCAGGAGAACGCCTCCACGCACAAGCGAGAGCCCTACGATGCGGCGATCGGCCGCTCCATCCTCGAAAGCCTCAATCCAACGCTGGCAACACGTCTGTGTGCGGTCCTAGTGCTGGTCGCCCTCCTTCTCGTCGGCGGACCGACCATCTTGCCGCTGGCTGCTACTTTGCTGGTCGGCATACTCTGCGAAACCTATTCGGCCATCTTTGTCGTCACGCTGCTGCTGACGCTATAGCAAAGACACGCCACCCCATGCGCGCTTTACTGCTCGACAAAGGTCTACGAATAGTCGATGATCATCCCGTGCCGGAGCCCGCCCCTGGGGAGGCGCTCATCCGCGTGCGCGTAGCCGGCATCTGCAATACCGACCTGGAGCTGGTAAAGGGGTACATGGCGTTCCGGGGCGTTCCCGGCCACGAGTTCGTCGGCGTGGTTGCGCGCGCCCCGGGCGCAGAGGATTGGGAAGGCCGCCGCGTGGTAGGGGAGATCAACGCCGCCTGCACCACCTGCCCCACCTGCCTGGCCGGCCGCCCCACACACTGCCCCCACCGCACCACCCTGGGCATCGCCGGGCGCGACGGCGCTTTCGCCGAGCGCCTGACACTGCCCGCGCGCAACCTGCACCCCGTCCCCGATAGCATCCCGGACGAAATAGCCGTCTTTACCGAACCACTGGCCGCCGCCTGCGAGATCCTCGAGCAGGTACACGTGCGTCCCACCGACTGCGTCGTCGTGCTGGGCGATGGCAAGCTGGGGCTTTTGTGCGCCCAGGTGCTGGCCCTCACCGGCTGCGATCTGACCGTCATCGGCCGACACGAGGACAAGCTGGACATCCTGGCGCGGCGCGGCATTCCCACGGCACTGGACGACGGTGACGATAGCACAGGCAGCGCCGACATCGTCATCGAGGCCACCGGCCACCCCGATGGCTTTGCGGCCGCGCGCCGCCTCGTCCGCCCGCGCGGCACCCTCGTGCTGAAATCCACCTACCACGGCTCCTTTGACGCCGACCTGACGATGGCCGTGGTGGACGAGATCACGCTGATCGGCTCCCGCTGCGGCCCGTTCGCCCCGGCGCTGCGATTGCTGGAGCGCGGCTCTGTCGCGGTGATCCAGTTGATCCAGGCGCGATACCCGCTCTCTCAAGCGCCTGCGGCATTTGAACGCGCCGCCCGGCCAGGCACGCTCAAAGTCCTGATCGACGTAGAACCATGACCGACGAACAATTCCCCAAGCTGCGCGCCATCGACCCGCGCCCGATCATGCACGGCGGCCAGCCTTCCATCCTACTGCGCGACCCGCTGCAACTGACCGACAAAGCTATCGTCATCCCCCGGCAACTGGCGCCGTTCCTGATGTTGTGTGACGGGACGCGCGACGTCGAGGGCTTGGCCGCCTCTCTCGCCATCCGGTACGGGCTGCGCGCCGGGCCGAGCGTGCTGGAGAACCTCGTGGCCGCGCTCGACGAGGCGCTGTTGCTGGACAACGGGCGTTTCATCCAGGCGCATGAGCAGACGTTAGCCGAATACCGGCAGGCCCCCTCCCGCCCTCCCGCCAGCGCTGATCGGTCCTATCCAGCCGATGCCGACGCACTGCGCCACATGCTGGATGGCTACATCGAGGCCGTGGACGAGCAGGGTCTCAGCCTCGCCGATATCGGTGGCCTGGTCAGCCCGCACATCGATTACGAGCGCGGTGGGCTGGTTTACGCCGCCGTGTGGAAACACGCGACGGACGCCGTCAAGACCGCCGATCTGGTGGTGCTGTTGGGCACCGATCACTATGGGGATAGGCTGGTGACGCTGACACGCCAAAACTATGGCACGCCCTTTGGCGTGCTGCCGACGGCACAGGGGATCGTGGACGCGCTCGCGGGGGCAGTCGGACCGGAAGAGGCGTTCGCCGACGAGCTCTTCCACCGCGTCGAGCACTCGATCGAGTTGGCCGCGGTCTGGCTGCACCACGTCCGCGTAGGCCGGCCCTGCGAGATCGTGCCCGTCCTGTGCGGGTCTTTCGGGCGCTTTGTCCGGGGCGAGGCGGAG
>JAFGED010000182.1 GCA_016931785.1 Anaerolineae bacterium | reverse complement strand
TGTGCTGAACCGTCTTGCGCCACTGGTAGTAGTCCTGTGGTTGTAGCGCTTCCTTGCAGTGCGGACAGATGCCGATCTCGGAATTGTAAATGTGCCGCGTTTGTACTTCCAGGCGCTTAGCCGTTCTAGCCATGAGTCGCTGACCTCCCTTTGAACTGGTCTGCTGCTCATGATACCAGAACTTCATACTTGTGTCACTTTTGCCTTAATGCGTTAAAAGAGAGGGGGCAGGGGTTTGGAAAGCGGCGAAGCCGCTTTCCAAACCCCCATCTCTCCCTTTTTCGAGCGAGGGAGACTGCTCGGGCGAATAGCCTGGGTAGTTACCACAGGCAGCTTATTGGACGCTCGCTCCTCCTTCATCCGGGCTACTGTGCCCCATCTGAGTCTCGAGAAAATCTATCAACTCCTCCAGGCTGGCGAACCCACGCCGTTCCTGATTGCTCGGACTCTGCAAAGAGACGCGCCAGACCTGTTTGTTCCCATCGCTGGTCTGCCACAGGCGCAGCAGGTAAGAGAGATAACGTCGTTTTTTGGTCATAGCATCATGCTGCCACGATGAATCTTCACAATTCGCACGCTCAACGACCAGTTCTTCAGTCCTTCAAGACGAGCGGCAGGTAAACGGTTTCCGGGTCGATCTCGTATGCCCCGATGTCACAGAGAGGCAAGCGCAGCACGCCGCGCTGGTCGCGACTCCCCACTATGCAGCCGTTGACGCCTTCGGGAATCTGGTTGGCCGCCGGGCCGTTGATCTTCATGGCATGGGTCAGCGTGGGGCCGCCGTTATCAGACAAGATGCTGAGGACAGGGTTGAGCGGCGACGCAGCCGTGCCTACCTGATCGTGGACCAGCACCGGGAGGGTGCAGCCAGCGCTATCGCCGATGCCGATCAGGTTATAGTCCCTGGAGGTGATCGTGCCATAACAGTCGGGGTTCTGCCCGCCCAGGTCGATGTTCTTGGCGACGAGGGTGTTGGTTATGGTGAGCGCGCCAAAGGTATAAAACCCCCCGCCAGCGCCGGAGCCGTCATCATCCAGGTCGGCGGTGTTGTATGCAAGCGTGACGTGGGTCAGCGCCATGGCCGCCCCAGGGCCGTTGTAGATACCTCCCCCGCTCTCGTACGCGCCATTGCCGCTGATGGTGCTGTTGGTCAGCATCACGGTCGCCCCGCTTTCGTTACAGATGCCTCCGCCATAGGACTCGGCGGTATTGCCGCTGAGAGTGCAGCCGTCCAGCGTCGTCGCGGTTCCGTTGTTTGAGCTGTAAAGGCCGCCGCCGTCCTGCGCGTCATTATCCTTGATGGTGGTATCGTTCAGCGTGGCGTTACCGATAGAATAGACACCGCCACCGCTACCACGCCGGCCGTCAGAGCCATCGGAGCTGGTGCCCGAACCAGGGCTGCCCGCCGGGCCGGTCGCGTTATCGTAGACGGCGCTCTCGAACATCACCAACGTGCTGTAGGTATAATTGGCGATGCCTGCGCCATAGCCGCTGGTGCCGCCAGCGCCGCCGGCGCCGTCGGCAGAGTCGCCGCCAGCGCCACCAGCGCCTGTGGTGTTCCCGGCAACGGTGCTTTCGATCAGTGTCAGGCTGCCAACGGCACTATAGATACCGATACCCCCGCCGTAGCCGCCGGAACCGCCAGCGCCACCAGTGCCGCTGGCGACATCGCCGCCGTTGCCCCCTGCGCCGGTAATGTTGCTGATGACCGTGGAACGGGTCAGCGTTGCCTCGGCGCCACCGCTATCGAGGTAGATTCCCCCTCCCTTTCCCCCTCCATGACCGGAGCTGCCCGCGGCGCCGTCGCCGCCCGCACCGGCCACGTTTTCGCTGACGACGGTGTCGTTCAATTCCAGTGTGCCTTGATAGGTGTAGATACCGCCGCCTGGGCCTCCCCTTCCATCCAAGGCAAAATCAGAGGTGCAGCCGTCACCGCCATCGCCGGTGTGGTTGTGAGTGACGGCGCAGTCGTTCAGAGTCAGGGTGGTGTTCCACTCGGTGTAGATGCCACCGCCAGCGACGCCGTTGCACGCAGAGTCACTCGCGCCATCGACGCCATCGGTGGTCTTGCCATAGCGGATCGTCACGCCGTTGATCTCGACGGAGGCGCTGTTATGGACGTGCAGCACCCGATCGACGCCGTTGGTCGCGTCGGTCCCGGCCTGGATAAAGGTCGTTTTCGACCCGGCCCCCTGGATGGTCAATGAACTGGTGATGTCCAGGTCGCCGCTGGCGTTGGCATTCTCCCCCGCGGCGCCGGTGAGGGTGTACGTGCCGGCGGGCAGGGTGATGGTGTCGGTGCCGGAGCCGGCCGCGCAGCCGCCAAAGCTGCTATCGGTGTTGGCCGCTTGGATGGCCTCACGCAGCGAGCAACCCAGGCCGGGACCGCCGAATTCGTCCCCCTGGGTGGTGACGGCGATGACTGCGCCAGGGGCAGCCGCGGCAGAGACTGCCGCAGCGGAGACCGCCGGCGCGGAGCTGACGGGCAGCGCCGGCGCTACCAGCAACAGGACCAACAAGCCACACGCCGGGATCGATAGACGGGGTCGTGCTTTGAAGTGTTTCGTGATCACTGATGTGCTCCCATTTAGATTTTTGCTACCTAGACTGGGGGTTGAAGCAGCCATCCTTCGACAGGCTCAGGATGACTGCTTTGCCCTTCAATCCCTCACTACCAGCCCTTCAATTCTTCAGGACAAGCGGCAGATAGACCGCGTAATCCCCGGGCGGCCACCAGTATCCGGAGCTGAGGCCGTGATTGGCTCCGATGCTCAGGTCGCTGGCGATAGGCTCGCCCACGGTGCCGTTGAGGATATAACCGCCGCCGGTCGATTGCTGCCCGCCGCCGCCGATCACGCTGCGCGGGATGGCAAAGCCGTCGGCTGCCAGCGCGCTCCCCGCCAGAACCAGGCCGCAGACCAGGATCAGCGATACGAGGATGGCTTTCTTTTTCATTGGCATTCCTTTTCCCTGTCACTTATCAGTGGCAGTTCCGGCGGCGCAGGGCGCCGGTGGAACTGCAGCGGGTTTCCAGGCTTTGCCTGGAAACCCGCCTAATCCGTGTGCCCCAGCCGTAGGCGAACGCCAGCGATGACCAAATCACCTGTAACGGCTGAGCAATAGACGTCGAAGCGAACGAGAAGAAAACCCGACGTAGCGTCCAATGTGTGGCCTTCTGCGGGCGAAATGGGGACGAGGTAGGATGTTGCTGAGGTAGAAGTACGAGCTATGATGTCTGAGGCGATGGTTTCCTCCGTGACAATCTGCGCGTCGTCAGCTTTATACACTTTAGTACCATTTATGTAGGCGTTCCCATCGGTACGGTAATAAATCTGTATTTCCTCTACCCGTACGTCCTGCCCAAAGAGCACGCTGGGCACATCCAGCGGCAAGAGAATATATCGATAACCCACGGCGGTGCACTCGATCTGTACACCACCATAGATATTATTGGGATAATAGTCGAACTCGATGTCTCCAGCGCCCGAGTCGGTCTCTACCATCCCATGGGGGGGAAACCACCAGTAGGAATCATCTTCGCTCTGATAGCTCTTGGCGTGCACGGCGTTTGGAGAATAGATCCCCACGTCGCCGTTGCTTACCGCGTAGAGGCCGTAGCGATTTCCCATGGCAAAGATCCCACCGTCGTTGGTGCCGGTGCCGGTGTTATTGACGGTCAAGCCATAGCCGGCGGTAGGATCCCCTTCCACCTCCGCGCCGGGCACCAGGCCAAAGGCGTATGGCACCGCGCGCAGCGGCTGGCGATCGTCCAACCACGTGCCGTCCACCGCCACGGCCAGGTAAAGTGCCTCGTCGAAATCGTCGGGGTACAGGGTGACGCTGCTGCCCAGTGCCACCTGGAAGAGGCCGTTGGTCACCGGGACGTTGACGTGAGCCTCTGGTCCCCACTCCATGGTGCCCCCCACCGCGGCGTCGTACAGCCGGAACGCCAGGGTGTACGTACCGTTCAGCGGGCTGCCGCTGCTATCTGTCAGGTAGCCCTGGTAGTTCATGGTGCTCGGCGGCTGGGCCAGGATATACCCTGGCGCGGCGGGGTCCCCCGGCGCTTCTGGCGTCGGCTCCGCTCCCTGGCCTTGCACCGGGCCTGCCACACACAGCGATAGCAGGATGAGCGCTATGCTGACGTACTTGGACAGTTTTTTGCCTTTCATGTGTCATCTCCTTTATTCGTGATCTCGGTTCGATCATACCATATAGGCGTCAAAGAAGTGTCAAAGGCCATTGGCTTGCAAGTCCAACGGTGGTATAATTCGCGCAGCTTGCTAACCTCACCCAGGACGTCGTAACGATGCACTATGGCGCATCTATCGATCTCTCTGCTGGGAGCGCTGCGAATCTCCCGCGACGGCGAGCTGCTGACCAACTTTGCCGATAAGGCGCAGGCGCTGCTGGCATACTTGGCCGTTGAATCGGACCAGCCTCACCGCCGCGATACGCTGGCCGGCCTCCTGTGGCCCGATCAGCCCCAGAAACGCGCTCGCCAGAGCCTGCGCCAGGCCCTCTCCGATTTGCGCAAGGCCATTGGGGACTGTGGCGAGGCCCCCTTCCTCCTCGTCAGCGGCGAGACCATCCAGTTCAACCCCGATTGCGACCACTGGCTGGACGTGACGGCCTTTGCCGATCTGGCCAAAGCGTGCGAGGCACACCGCCATCGCCGGCTGGAGACGTGCCTGCCGTGCACCCGGCGCATGGAGCGCATGGCCGAACTCTACCGAGACCCTTTCCTGGAGCAGTTCTTCCTCCCCGATGCGGATAGTTTCGAGGAGTGGGCCATGCTCAAGCGGGAGTGGCTGCAGCGCGAGGCCACGGATGCGCTCGCCCTCCTGGCCGACTATTGCGAGCGGCGCGGCGAGTACAAACAGGCACAGCAGGTCGCGCAGCGCCAGGTGTAGATGGATCCCTGGCGCGAGGAGGCGCACCGGCAGTTGATGCGCCTGCTGGCGCTCGATGGCCAACGCAGCGCAGCCCTGGCCCAGTACGAAACCTGCCGCCGGGCGCTGGCCGACGAGCTGGGCGTCGAGCCCACGGCAGAGACGCAGGCGCTGTATGAACAAATTCGAGGGAGTGAAGCGGGTGGAGAAGTATGGGAGTATGGGAGCGGGGGGAGCAGCCCCATACTCCCACACTCAACTTCTTTCCTTCCTTCACATCCTTCGTCTGCCGCGAGGAGGAACTTGGCGAGCTCTCTGGCCTTCTCGCTAACCCCGACTGCCGGCTGGTGACCCTCTTCGGTCCCGGCGGCATCGGCAAGACGCGCCTGGCGCTGCAAGCGGCTACAGATCACCTGGGAGTTTTCCAAGACGGCATCGCCTTCGTGCCACTGGCTCCCGTAGAGACGGCCGCGCACGTTGTGCCCGCGGTCGCCGGCACGCTCGGCCTATCCTTCCACAGTGATCAGGGTATCGAAGAACAGCTCCTGGGCTATTTGCGCCAAAAAGAACTGCTGCTCATGCTGGACAACCTGGAGCACATTTTGGACTGCGCGGACTTTTTATCGATGGTTCTGCGGCACGCGCCGGGCGTGGTGCTGCTGGTCACGTCGCGGGAGCGGCTGAACATGCACGAGGAGTGGGTGTACGAGATCGCCGGGCTGACCTACCCGGAGGACGCAATCGCCGGTGTGGCAGATGGTTACAGCGCGCTCGACCTCTTTCGCCAGCGCGCCGGTCAGGTGGATCGACATTTCACCCTCTCGGAGACAGAGACGCCCCACGTCGCGCGCATCTGCCGGCTCGTTGAGGGCATGCCGCTGGGCATCGAGCTGGCGGCATCCTGGGCGAGCGTGCATTCCTGCGAGCAGATCGCGCGCGACATCGCGGGCGAGATCGCGTCCAGTCTCGATGCCCTGACAACGCGCTTGCGCAACGTGCCGGAGCGGCATCGCAGCCTGTGGGCGACGTTCGAGCATTCGTACCAGTTGCTCCAAGAGGAGGAGGGGCGGGCCTTTGTTCATCTCTCCGTCTTTCGCGGCGGGTTCACCCCGGAGGCCGCTACTCAAGCGGCAGGAGCATCTCCGGCGATACTGGCGGCCCTGCAGGATAAATCCCTCATCCGCCGCGCGGCACCCGATAGGTACGATATGCACGAGATGCTGCGGCAGTACGCATCTGGCAAGCTGCAGGACGACCCGCAGTCGTACGAGGAGGCGCGCGCGCGGCACGCCCGCTATTTCGCTGACTTTCTGACCCAACGGGAAGGGCAGCTCCAGGGGGAGGGGCACAAACAGGCCCTGGAAGAGATCGCCCTGGAGATCGAGAACGCGCGCCAGGCCTGGCAAGCTGCCGTGGCCCAGGGGTGGACCAACGAGGCCGCACAGAGCCTGGACAGCCTGTATCACTTCTACGCGATACGGGGCTGGTCCAAGGAGGGGGTCGCCCTCTTTGCCCTGGCGATAGACCGGTGGCGCGAGGAGGCGGAACAGGAGGCGCTCTTTGGCCGGGTCCTGGCCCGGCAAGGCGCTTTCTACCGCCGCCTGGGCCAATACGACTTGGCCAGAGATGGCCTAGAGCAAAGCCTTGCGATCTTTGAGCGCTTGCAGATACGCAGCGAGCAGGCCTTTTGCCTGGTCGTCCTGGCGGAAATAACCTGGAAGCAAGGGCGGCGCGAAGAGGCGCTGGACCTGGCATGGAAAGCCCTGGAACTTGCGAGGGAATGCTCTGATCCTCACAGCGAGGCTCGTGCGCTGTTTATACTAGGTGGGGTTCGGTTCCGGCTCGGGCAGATCGATCAGGCGAAAGCGGTGTTCGAGGAGGGCCTGGCCGTGAGTCGGGCGCATGGCAACCGGCGTCTATCGATGACCATTCTCAACGCGCTGGGCGATTGCGCCTGCCACCCCGGCGATTATGCCGAGGCGCAAGCCGCGTTCGAGGCGTGCCTGGCGCTGAGCCGCGAGGTCGACGATCAATTCAACACCGCTCAGTATCTGAACAACCTGGGCACCGTGATGCACCATCTCGAACGATACGAGCAAGCCAAGCGGTACTACCAGGAAAGCCTCGATATCTGCCGCCGCATCGGCGACGCGAGCGGCCAGGCCATCGCCCTCAGCAACCTGGGCGAGGTCGCCCAGATCCTCGACGCGCCCGAGCAGGCGTGGGCATACTACCAGGAAGCGCTGACCATCGGGCGCGATACCCAGGAAAGCTGGCTGCTCCTGGTCAGCTTGAACAACCTGGGCGAGACGGCGTGCGCGCTGGAGGACTGGTCCAGCGCCAGGGCTTATCTAGCGGAGGCGTTGGCCGTCGCTCTCAAAACCCAGATTCTGCTCCTGCTGCCCAGGGTGTTGGTCAACCTGGCGTTGTTCTTTGCCGGGCAGGGGCAGGGCAATCAAGCGGCGGCGCTGTTGGGGCCGGTCGTCCGGCACCCCTCCACCGAGCAGGACATCGAGGGAAAGGCACAGCGCCTGCTGGATGAACTGGGCCTCGCCCCGCCGGAAGGCGAACCGAGGCCCCTGGAGGAAATCGCCGCCGAGGTGCTGGCGGAGCTTGGCGCGTAAGGAAGTGCCAGGCACCTGGGAGGTGCCTGGCACTTTTGCGTGTACTCTAGTCCTTCAACACCAACGGCAGGTAGACCTCTTCCACTTGATCCGGCTCGTAAGCGCCGATGCTACAAGGCGGGAAGCGCAGCACGCCGCGCTGATCACGGACCCCCATCACGCAGCCGTTGACGCCTGCGGGGATATAGTCAACCGCCGGGCTGGTGGGCTTGAGGGGATGGGTCAGCGTGGGGCCGCCGTTATCGGCCAAAATCCCCAAGATGGGGGCGAGCGGCGACGCGGTGGTTCCCACCAGGTCGTGGGCCTGCGGCGTGAAGGTGCAGTCGACGCTATCGCCAATCCCCAACAGGTTATAGTCCCCAGAAATGACCGTACCACGGCAGTCGGGGTTCTTTCCATCGCCTTTTTCGGCGTTCTCGGCGACGATGGTGTTGGTGATGGTGAGCGGGCCGAAGGCCGCGATCCCCCCGCCATCGCCGGAGCCGTCGTCATCCAGGTCGGCGGTGTTGCCGGTGAGCGTGACGAAGGTCAGCGTCATGGCCGCCCCGCCACTGTTATAGATGCCGCCCCCATCCTCGTACGCGCGATTACCGCTGACGGTGCTGTTGGTCAGCGCCAGGGTCACCCCGCTGCCGCTGTCGATGCCACCTCCCTGCTCGTCTGCGATATTGCCGCTGAGGGTGCAGCCATCCAGCGTCACGGCCGTCCCGCTGCCAAAGATGTAAAGGCCGCCGCCGAGCAGCGCAGTATTGTCCCTGATGGTGCACTCTGTCAGCGTGGCGTGCGCGCCGTTACTGGGAGCGAAACCGCCGCCACTGCCGCGATAGCCGTCGGCGCCATCGGAGCCGGTGCCAGAGCCGCCACTGCCGCCAAGGCCGGTCTGGTTATCACTGATGACGCTCTCGACCGCCACCAGCGTGCCGCTGCCGTAGCTATCGATGCCCGCGCCGCGTCCGCCGGAGCCGCCATTGCCGCCGTTGCCGCTGGATGCACTGCCGCCGTCACCCCCGGCGCCGGTGGTGTTCGAGACGACAGTGCTGCCGATCAGCGTCAGGTCGCCATTTAGGCTACGGATCCCGCCACCACTGCCGCCGGCGCTGCCGTTGCCGGCATTGCCGCTCGTGGCATCGCCGCCGCGGCCGCCATCGCCGGTGCGGTTGCAGGCGATCGTAGAGTTGGTCAACGTCACCACGCTGGAAGCGTAGATCCCGCCCCCATACCCACCTGTGTGGGCGTTGCCGCCCGCGACGCCATCGCCGCCCGCGCCGGTCGCGTTTTCCCGGACGCGGGTGTTGTTCAATTCCAGCTTGCCGGCGCTGTAGATGCCGCCGCCACGGCCTCCCCATCCATCTGAAGGAGATGCGGAGGTACAGCCGTCGCCGCCATCGCCGGTGCGGTTATCGATGACGACACAGTCGTTCAGAATCAAGGTGCTGGCCCAGTTTTGGTAGATCCCGCCGCCATCGCTGCCGCTGCATGTGTCGTTGCCCGCGCCGGCGACCCCATCCGGGGCCTTGCCGTAGCGGACCGTCACGTCGTTGATCTCGACGGTGTAACCATTAAAGACGTGCAGCACCCGATCGACGCCGTTGGTCGTGTTGGTCCCGGCCCGGATGACGGTCGTCTTCGCATCTACCCCATTGATGGTCAAGTTACCCTTGATGTCCAGGTCGCCGCTGGCGTTGCTATCCTCCCCCGCAGCGCCGGTGAGGGTGTACGTGCCGGCGGGCAGGGAGATGGTATTGGCGCTGGCGTTGGCGCCGGTGCAGCCGCCAAAGTTGCTGCCGTTGTTGGCCGACTGGATGGCCTCGCGCAGCGAGCAGCCTACGCCGCCGCCAGATTCGTCGGCAGTGGTGGTGACGACGATGACCGCTGCGGTGGGAGCTGCCGGTGCGGATCGAACGACCAGCGCAGGCGTGGTCAGTAGCGAGCCTGCTAGCAGGCATACGGGGATTGATAGATGGAATAGTGCTCTGAAACGTTTTGTGCTCATCTGATTTGCCTCCTCATCAAGTGTGCATACGCCTCAATTATACCCAGGCATCGTCAAAGAAGCGTCGAAAGCTGGTAAAAGTGCCCGGCACCTGAGAGGCGCCGGGCGCTTGTGCTTCAATCCTTCACTACCAGCGGCAGGTAGGCGACCGGGGGATATACGGCAGCCTCGTACGCGCCGATGTCCACGCGCCCGTAGAGCACGCGCGGGAAGCCGACCCCGCGCTGGTCATATGCAGGCGGTGGGGTGAAGGCCGGGTCGCCGGCATCGACCGCCGGACTGTCGGTGAGCAGCGCGTGGGTCAGCGTGGGCTCTCCCAGGCCTACGGTCGTGCCGCCGTTATTTTGCAGCGGGCCGAGGAGGGGATTGGTGTTGGTGATGTCGCCGGTGGCGTTGAGGCTGCAGGTATCCGCGCTCTCCAGGTTGTACCCCTGGGAGGTCAGGCTGCCGGCTCCCCCAATGTGGCAGTTGACGCTCGCGTTTCCGGCGATGATCGTGTTCCGCACGGTCACCGAACTGTAGATGAGCATGCCGCCAGCAGCGCCGCCATTAGTGGCGGTGTTGCTAAAGATAGTGCAGTTGAGCAGGCGCATCGTGTGAGCGGCGTTCGTGTGCAGGATACCGCCGCCACCTCCTGACGTGTTTCCACCGACGGTGACGTTGGTCAGCGTCATCCCGCCCTGGCTGTGGATGCCCCCGCCGTCGTCGAGCGACGTGTTTCTGGCCACTGTGACGTTGGTCAGCGTCATCTGGGCGCTGCTAAAGATGCCGCCGCCTCTGCTGCTCGCGCTGCTGAGCTGGTTATCCCGCACCGTGCTATCCTCAATCGTCACCGTGCAGCTTTCCCCGTAGATGCCCCCGCCGTAGTAGACGGCGTCGTTGCCGGCGACGACGCTCTTCCTGATGTGCATCGTGCCATTGGCCTTTTCAACGCCGCCGCCATTGCTCAGGGCGGTGTTGCTGACGATCTCGCTGCCCTCGATGGTCAGCGTGCTGGCGTTCTGGTAGACGCCGCCGCCGTCGCCCGCGGCGGTGTTATCGCCCACGGTGCTGTCGACGATCGTCAGCGTGCCACCGGGAGCGGCGCTGTAGACCCCGCCGCCGTTCGTGCCGGCGGCGTTGCTGATAACGCTACTGTTGGTGATCGTCATGACACCGTACATCGCCACATAGATCCCGCCGCCGTAGCTGGTGGCTTGGTTATCGAAGATCGTGGCGTCGACCACGTGCACCGTGGTATCGCGCTCGGCCAGGATGCCGCCTCCCGTTCCAAGCGAGCCGTTGCCGTTGCGAACCGTCATCCCCGAGATGGTCACGCTCAGGCCCTGGTACACGCGCAGCGTCGAGCCGGCGTTTCCGCCGTCGACGATCGTGCTGCCCGCGCCCGCTCCCAGGAGCGTGATGTTCTTGCCAATGTAGAGGTTCTCCACGTACGTTCCTGCGCCTACATAGATCGTGTCGTCGGAGCTGGCCTTGTTGAGGGCCCCGTCGATGGTGGTGCAGGCCGTGGCCCACGAGAGGCAGTCGCTGTCGTCCCCGCCGGGGGAAACGTACCACGGGCCATCTGCCCGTGCAGCCGGCGACTGGCTCAAAACCAGCGCCGTCCCCGCGGCCAGGCTCAGGCCTAGAACGAGCGAGATGAATAAGTGGTTCTTGGTTTTCATAGTTTTATCCCTTCTCAGACAAGACCTGGAAGGTCTCCACAAAAAGCTCTCTATTGGTAGAGACCTAGCTTTGATCTTGCTCGACATAGAATCATCCTCTGAGGCCTTCCAGGTCTGACGGGCGATTATCCGCCTGGTCGCTCGGCGACGCCCACCAGCTCGACGGCATCGATCTCGCACCAATTCTCAAGCACCGACTGGTCGATGGTGATCCTGACGGCGATGGCTTGGTAGTCGGCTCCCCCCACCGGAATAGAGAGGACGTAGGGGCAAGCCTCCCCCATATCCTCGGGCTCTCCCTCGTAGATGGTGTGGTACTCGCCAAACACATCCAGCAGCTCGACCTTGACTACCTGGTTGGGGTTGTAGGTCTGGTAGATGTTCACCTCTGTGGGGAGCACGGGCGCGTCGTACTCCAGCTCGATCCACTCGACGGTGTCGTAGCCCTCGGCGGCCCAGGCGGTGGTATAGTCGCCGCACTCGGGCGTATCGGGCGCGCCGGCGGCCTGCATGGCCGACCAACTCACGTCGCCGTACTCGGAGCTGGCCGTGGCAGAGACGGCCCACTGGCGGGTCCCTCCACCCGTCGGCGGCTCCTCGGCCCCGGCGGGCGGGAAGAAGCGGACCGAGGCCAGCACCGCGTCGAACAGGGGGGCAAACGCCTCCCAGCGGTCGGCGGGAGCGGCGGCGATCATGACAAAGTGATGCTTGGGCGTCGGCGCTGCGACGACGATGCGCCCGACCATCTCTTTGCCCCCGGAAGCGCCGCTGACGTCGGCGATCAGGCCAGGCTTGCCGTCCACCTCGATCTCGCGCACGGGCGAGAGCTCAATGCCTTCCTCCATGTCGCTGGTAAATTCGTCAAAGAACTCCTCCGGCGTGTAGCTCTCCTCGCCCAGGCCGCCTATCATCATGATGGCGGGGCCGAGATCCGGGTCGGCATCGGGGGCCTCCATGCTGGCCATGCCAAAGGTCTCCTCGACGGTGTACCCGGGGATGGCGCGGAAGGAGTAGCCGCCGTCCTCGCTGCGCACCTCTTCTCCCAGCTCGACGTCCGGCTTGGGCGGCATGGGCGGCTTGGGCGGTTTTGTCGGCTCGGGCTCCTTGGTCGGTTGAGGGGCCTTCGTCGGTTCTGGCGCCTTGGTCGGTTCTGGCGCCTTGGTCGGTTCGGCTGTCGGTTCGGGTTTGTTGAGCAGGCCGCAGCTCAGTGTGACCAGGGCCAGGATCGAGAGTACGGAAATGAGTATTCTTTTGCGTTTCATTTGAACGTCTCCTTTTGTTGTTTACCTGATTGCTTGCATTACATACCGGAATAGCGTTATTCAAAGAATTCATCAGTAGTTTTCTTCTCCTTTGTTTGGCTTGACTTGTTCTGTCAGAGTTCGCAGGAAATCCAGCAGTTCCTCTAGGCTTGCGAACCCTTGCCGCTCCTCACTGCTCGGACTCTGTAGAGAAGCCCGCCACACCAATTTCTTTCCGTCGTTGGTTTGCCACATGCGTAGCAGGTAGGAGAGGTAAAGGGGCTGTCGCTGTCGATGTTCTGTCATAGATTTCTCCTCGCTGCGTCTTGGCCCGGCAGGATGCGCGTCTCAAAATTTACTGCTGTGGCTCTGCGAATTCTATCTTACTCCTCTATCGTCAAAAAAGCGTCAAAAATGTATCTTCTCAATAATCCGGGGGGCGGGGGGTGCGAGGGCGGCTACGCCGCCCTCGCACCCCCCATTTTCCCCCACTTATTGAGAAGATACTCAAAAATCGTTGCAAGGTATATTATGCTTTGGCCTGCAAGTCCAACGGTGGTATAATTTCAGCCATCTGATCTCCGCGCCACTGATATTGCAGTAGCTCAAGATGGCACACCTATCGATCTCTCTACTGGGAACCCTGCGCATTACCCTCGATGGCAAGCCGGTCACCGATTTTGCCACCGACAAGGTGCGGGCGCTTCTGGCCTATCTGGCCGTCGAGGCCGACCGGCCCCACCGCCGCGACACGTTGGCGGGTCTCCTGTGGCCCGACCAGCCCCAGGAAAGGGCGCGCCAGAGCCTGCGCCAGGCGCTCTCCGATCTGCGCAAGGTCATTGGAGATTGTGACGACGCGCCCTTTCTCCTTGTCAGCCGCGAGGCGATCCAGTTCAACGCCGACTGCGACCACTGGCTGGACGTGGCGGCTTTTGCAGACCTCGCCAAAATCTGCAAGACGCATCGCCATCGTCGACTGGCGGCGTGTCTTCCCTGCATCCGGCGGATGGAGCGCATGGTCGATCTTTACCAAGGCCCTTTTCTGGAGCAGTTCTTCCTCGTCGATTCCACTGGTTTCGAGGAGTGGGCGGTGCTCAGGCGGGAATGGCTGCAGCGCGAGGTGGCGGAGGCGCTTTTTTACTTGGCCACTCACTGTGAGCGGCGCGGCGAATACAAGCAGGCGCAGCAGGTCGCGCGGCGACAGGTGCAGATGGAACCCTGGCGCGAGGAGGCGCACCGGCAGTTGATGCGCTTGCTGGCGCTCGATGGGCAGCGCAGCGCCGCTCTGGCCCAGTACGAGGTCTGCCGCCGGGCGTTGGCCGATGAGCTGGGCATCGAGCCGACCGCAGAGACCAAGGCGGTGTACGAACAAATCCAAGAAGGTGAAGCGGGTGGAGAAGTATGGGAGTATGGGAGCGGGGGGGAGCACCCCCATACTCCCACACTCAACTTCTTCCCTTCCTTCACATCCTTCGTCGGCCGCGAGGTGGAGCTTGGCGAGATCGCTGACATTCTCGCCAACCCCGACTGCCGGCTGGTGACCCTGTTTGGTCCCGGCGGCATCGGCAAGACGCGCCTGGCGCTGCAGGTGGCGGCCGATCACCTGGGGACCTTTGAGGAAGGCGTCGCTTTCGTGCCTCTGGCCCACATCGGCGCGGTCGAGCATTTTGTGCCTGCGGTCGCCAGCGCGCTTGGTCTCTCCTTCCACGGCGACCAGGACCCCGAGGAACAGCTCCTCGATTATTTGCGCCAAAAAGAACTGCTGCTCGTGCTGGACAACCTGGAGCACATCGTGGGGTGTGCAAGTTTTCTGTCAGCAGTTCTGCGGCGCGCGCCGGGCGTGGTGCTGCTGGTCACGTCGCGGGAGCGGCTGAACATGCACGAGGAGTGGGTGTACGAGATCGCCGGGCTGGCGTATCCCAGGGGCGAGGTTGTGGACGTGGAGGACGATTACAGCGCGCTTGCGCTCTTTCGCCAGCGCGCCTGCCAGGTGGACCGGCACTTTAGTCTCTCGCAAGCCGAAGTGGGACACGCCATACGCATCTGCCAGCTCGTGGAGGGCATGCCGCTGGGCATCGAGCTGGCCGCATCCTGGGTGAGTGTGCAGTCCTGCGAGGAGATCGCCGGGCAGATCGCATCCAGCCTCGACATTCTGACGACGCGCCTGAGCAACGTGCCGGAACGGCATCGCAGCCTGTGGGCGACGTTCGAGCACTCGTTCCAGTTGCTTGCGGAGGAGGAAAAGAAGGCCTTCGCCGGTCTAGCCATCTTCCGCGGAGGGTTCAGCCGCGAGGCCGCTGCCGCTGTGACGGGAGTCTCCTTCTCCCTGCTGACTGCGCTGCAGGATAAATCCCTCATCCGCCGCACATCGCCCGATAGGTACGATATGCACGAGATGCTGCGCCAGTATGCCCTTGAGAAATTGCAGGGGGATTCACAGGTGTACGAGGAAATGCAGGCACACCATGCCCGCTACTTTGCAGCCTTCCTGGCTCAACGTGAAAATCTCCTGCAAGGTGAGGAACAGAGACGGGCGCTGGAGGAGATCGCCGTCGAGATTGAGAACGCGCATTGCGCCTGGCAGGTGGCCTTGGCGCGCGGGTGGGCGGAGCAGATCGCACAGAGCCTGGAAGGTTTGTACCATTTCTACAACATACGGTGCCGGTTCAAGGAGGGGGCTGCCCTTTTCGCTCTGGCAGCAGATCGATGGGCTGAGATGCCGGAACGGGCGGACCTTTTCGGCCGGGCTCTTGCCTACCAGGGGGCGCTCTGTCACCGGCTGGGCCGTTATGACCAGGCCCAAGACCTCCTGGAACAAAGCCTGGGGATTTTCGAGCGCCTGGGGGCATACACCAGGCAGGCCTTCTGCCTGATCACTTTGGCGGAACTGAACCGCAATCTTGGAAAATACGACGCGGCAGAGGGCCTGGCCCAGAAAAGCCTGGATTTGTCCAGGCAGTGCGGAGATCGCTGCGGCGTAGCCAGTGCGCTCTACACGCTGGGGATGCTTCGATACCGAACCGGGCAGGTAGAGCAAGCCAAGGCGTTGCTCGAGGAAAGCCTGGCCGTGAGCCAGGAGTGTGGCAATCGGCACGTAGCGATGTCTGCGCTCAACGCGCTGGGCGACGTCACGTGTCATCTGGGGGCATACGATGAAGCCTGGCTTTTGTTCGAGTCGTGCCTGCAGCTAGGCCGCGATCTAGACGATCAATACACCATCGCCACGCTTCTCAATAACCTTGGCACCATCTTGCACGTCCTCGAGAAATACGAGGAGGCCCGATCATATTATCAGGAAAGTCTGGATATCCGTCGCCAGATCGGTGATCAGAGTGGACAGGCCATCTCGTTGACCAATTTGGGCGAGCTGGCTCACGTGCTTTGCTCGTACGATGAGGCACTGACGTATTACCAAGAGGCGTTGGCTATCGGGCGCAGAACGCGGGACCAGTGGGTGACGTTGAATAGTCTGAACAATCTGGGGGAAATGGCATGCACGCTGGATGGCTGGGCGGGCGCTAAGGCTTATCTGACCGAGGCGTTGGCCACTGCCTACGAAACGCGCACGTTGACCTTATTGTCCAAGACCCTCGTCAATTTGGCCGTATTCTTCGCCAAACAGGGCCAAGATGATCGGGCGGCAGCGCTGCTCGGGCTCGTGGGCCGGCATCCTGCCAGCGAGCGGGATACCAAGGAGAAGGCCAAGCGTCTTTTGGATGAGCTGGGGCTGACCTCGCCTGATGCACTCCCTGAATCCCTGGAGGCAGTCGCCGCCGAGGTGTTAGCGGAGCTTTCTACCTGACATTTTGCCTCTGTGCAGAAGACGCGGTTCCCGCCGCAAAAGTTGCACACACGCGATCCGGGAATCGTGCCTACAGCGCTCCGGATGAAGGGGGAAATTCTTGGGTTGTGGGCGGGCGCGAAGCGCCCGCCCACAACCCAAGAATTTCTTTTCCGAGGCATTGGAATGTGCCACATCGAAGATGTGGGTAATCACCAGAGGACTTGGCATTGACAGTTAGGCCGTTCTCATTTAGAATACGGGCCAGCTTTTAACCGACTTGTACGCATCTAGACAACACCTGAAAGGGGAATCGATGAAGGAATACGATACCAACCAACTGCGCGATGTCGTCTTGCTCGGACATGGCGGCGCAGGGAAAACATCGCTGGCAGAGGCGATGCTTTTTGCCAGCGGCGCGACCAACCGCATGGGCGAGGTCGAAAATGGCACCACCGTCGCCGATTTTGACGAGGAGGAGATGCGGCGCCACATTTCGCTCAACCTGGCTCTCATCCCCGTCGAGTGGGAAGGGTGCAAGATCAACGTGTTGGATACGCCTGGCTACACCGACTTTGTGGGCGAGGTCAAGAGCGCTGTCCGGGTAGCCGACGTGGCGCTGGTCCTTGTGGACGCAGTGGCTGGTGTCGAGGTGGGGACGGAGTTGGTGTGGGATTATGCCGAGGAAGCCGGACTGCCTCGGATGGTGGTCGTCAACAAGATAAATCGGGAGAACGCCAACCTAGGCCGCGTGCTAGAGGCGCTGCGAGAGGCCTTTGGGAAGAACTTTGTTCCCATTCAACTGCCCATTGGTGCGGAGGCTGGCTTTGCGGGCGTGGTCGACCTGGTCAATAAGCGGGCGGTGACGGGCACCGATGGCAAGGTCGGCGATATTCCGGCTGAGCTGGCCGGCCAGGCAGAGGAAGCCCTCTTGCAGGTGATCGAGGCCGCGGCCGAAGCGGACGACGAACTGATCGTCAAGTATCTCGAGGGCGAGGAACTCACCGACAAGGAAATTCGGCAGGGGTTGCGCGCAGCCGTCCTGAAAGGGACGGCCGTCCCCGTGTTAGTGACGGCGGCGACGGCAGGCTTGGGCGCGCATGCGCTGCTGGACGCGCTGGTCGCCTACGCGCCAAGACCGAGCGACCGCGGGCCGGCCTTGGCCAAGGGGGCGGCCGGCGAGGAAGGGATCGAGCCCAACGATCTAGCCCCACTGGCGGCGCTGGCCTTCAAGACGACGGCGGACCCCTTTGTGGGCAAGTTGACCTACTTTCGCGTCTACGGCGGCATACTGGAATCGGATAGCCGCCTGTACAACAGTCGGGTCAGGGAAGAGGAGCGGACCGGGCAGCTTTACGTGATGCGCGGTAAGGAACAGATTCCGGTGTCGCGCCTGCACGCCGGCGATATCGGCGCGATGGCCAAACTGACCCATACCCTGACCGGGGACACGCTGTGTGACAAGGGCCACCTTGTGAGCCTACCTGGGCCGATCTTTCCGGCGCCGCTCTTTGCCGTGGCCGTCCAGCCCACGAGCAAGGCCGATCAGGCCAAGCTCGGTCCCACGCTGACGCGCATCTGTGAGGAGGATCCCACACTGCACTGGCGCCAGGAGCCCAGCACCCGGCAGACGATCCTGGAGGGAATGGGTGAGGCCCACGTGGATATCGCGCTGAAGCGTATGGATAACCGCTTCGATGTCGGGGCCGAGACCTCGATCCCCAGGGTGCCTTATCGAGAGACGATCACCAAGACCTTTGGCGACCAGTACCGTCACAAGAAACAGACCGGCGGCGCGGGGCAGTTCGCCGAGGTGCACATGCGGCTGGAGCCGCTGCCCAGCGACACCGGTTACGAGTTCGACTGGGAGGTGTTCGGCGGCGCGATCTCCCGTTCTTTCGAAAGCTCGATTCAAAAAGGCATCAAGCAAGTGATGGAGCAGGGCGTCATCGCCGGCTACCCGGTGGTGGACGTCAAGGCGGTCGTCTTCGACGGCAAGGAGCACCCGGTGGACTCGAAGGACATCGCCTTCCAGATCGCCGGGCGCGAGGTGTTCAAGAAGGTCTTTATGAGCGCCGGGCCGGTGCTGCAAGAGCCCATCCACAAGGTGGTCATCACCATCCCGGAGGAGTACACCGGCGACATCATGGGCGATCTGAACACCAAGCGCGCGCGCGTGCTGGGGATGGACCAAAGCGGCAACAAGAGCATCATCACCGCCCTGGTGCCGCTGGCAGAGATGCAGCGCTACGCCACCGATCTGCGCAGCCTGACCCAGGGCCGGGGCGTCTTTTCGATGGAACTGGATCACTACGAAAACGTGCCATCACATCTGGCGCAGGAGATTGTCGCCGCTCACCAGAGCGAGCAGGAAGAATAGCAGGGCGCAGGAGACAAGAGTCAAAAAGAGGGACTCGCTCTCTGATTAGGAGCGAGTCCCTTTGCAAACATCTTGGTGGTGTGTGAAATGAAACGATCCGATGGTATGATATCCTTGGCGACCGTTGGCGTCCTCGTCGTCGCCGCATACGTGGCGGCGCAGATGCTCTCGGATATCATGAGCCTCAAGATCGCCCTGGTAGCTGGGTTCAGCATCGATGCCGGGACGTTCATATACCCCATCACGTTCACGCTGCGCGACCTGGTGCACAAGTTATTGGGCCGGAAGGCCGCGCGCACGCTCATCGTCGCCGCGGCGGCCATCAACCTGATGATGGCGGGACTGTTCGCCTTTGCCGCCTGGCTCCCGCCCGATCTCGCGGTCGGCGAGCAACTCGAGTTCGCCGTCGTGCTCACCCCCGTGTGGCGCATCGTCCTGGCTTCCATCGCCGCCGAGGTTATCGCCGAACTGACCGACACGGAGGTCTATCACCTGTGGGTCACGCGCATCACGCGGCGCTACCAGTGGGCGCGTGTGCTGGTGAGCAACGCCATCAGCGTGCCGTTGGATAGCTTCGTATTCTGCTGGGGAGCTTTTGGTGGGGTGTATGGGAATGCGGTCGTGTGGTCGATCTTTTTCGCCAACGTGATCGTGAAAGGCGCGGTGACGCTGGTGAGTCTGCCGGGTATCTACTTGGTTCCTGAGAAGGGGAGAGAGGGAGACGGGGAGACGGGGAGACAGGGAGGCTAGTCTCCTTGTCACCGTGTCACCTTGTCTATTTGTCTGGATAAAAGCATTATGGGTGAATCAGAACATTATTCGCTCGATGAGGTACCCCCCGGCCACAAGTCCGGTTTCGTGGCGGTGGTTGGGAGGCCCAACGTCGGCAAGTCCACGTTGGTCAATGCCCTCGTGGGGCAGAAGGTGGCCATCGTCTCGCCCAAGCCGCAGACCACGCGCAGCCGCATCTTGGGCATCCTCGCCCGCCCGGACGCGCAGGTTATCTTTGTGGATACCCCCGGCGTGCATCGCCCTCACCACAAGCTGGGCCAGGCGATGGTTGCCGACGCCACCCGCGCGCTCCCCGACGCCGATGTGGTGCTGTTCGTCGTGGATGGCTCGGTTCCACCCACTGGCGAGGACCGCATGGTTGCGGAGCTGATTCGGCAGCAGACCGATACGTCCATCATCCTGGTGCTGAACAAGATGGACTTGCTGCCGATAGAAAAGGTCGAGTCACACACCGAGGCCTATTGGGCGCTGGTGCCCGAGCGCCGCGATTGGATGATGACCACCGCTACCCGGGGCGTGAACCTGGACAAGCTGCTGGAAAGGGTCTTGGATGCGCTGCCGGAGGGGCCGCCCTACTATCCCGGCGATCAGGTCACCGACCAGACCGAGCGCGAGATCGCTGCCGAGATGGTTCGTGAGCAGGTGCTGCGTCACACCCGCCAGGAAGTGCCCCACGCCGTGGCTGTCGTCGTGGAAGAGTTCAAGGAGCGGGAAAACGACGTGATCTATATCTCGGCCAATATCTTTGTCGAAAAGCGCTCCCAGAAGGGGATCGTCATCGGGCACAAG